>NZ_CABVGP010000002.1:635933-947650 GCF_902497555.1 Amycolatopsis camponoti
GTCTCCCCGGAGTCCAGTTCGGCGAGGATGGCGTTCACCCCGTTGCGGGCGACTTTCCACAGGTCCTTGCCGCGGCGGCGGGGTTCGTCGGTGCCGAACAGGGCGACCTGGTTGTGCGCTTTGCGCAGCTCGTTGCGCCGCTCGCGCCACCGGGCCTCGACCTCGTCGCGATTCTCCGGTCGCAGTGTGGCGAACTCCGACCGGATCAGCTGGAACGCCTCTTCGCCCGCGTTCGACATGCCCGCGTAGGCCTTGACCCGTTCGTCACGCAGCCAGTTGGCGTGGTCGGCCGCGCGCTTCTGTGCCTCGGCGTGCCGAGTCGCCTTGAGCTTGCGGCCCTCCACGAGCGTCGTGGTCAGCAGCGTGAGCACGACGCCGCCGAGCGTCGCTCCCACGGTGATCAGCTGCGTGGTCGTCCCCGAGTCCATGGCGGAATTGTCCAGCACTCGCGCGCGGAGGTTGACCTCGACCTTGCTGGAGCTTCAAGACTGGTGTCATGACGATCTGGATCTGCGGAACCTGCGGGGTCGAACACCCCGACACCGACCAGCCCCCGGCGGGTACCTGCGCCATCTGCGCCGACGACCGCCAGTGGGTGCCCGCCTCCGGGCAAGTGTGGACGACCCTCGACAAGCTGTCGGCCGGCGGCCACGACGTGGTGCACGAGGAGCCGGAACCGGGACTGCACCGGTTCAACCGCGAGCCGCCGTTCGGCATCGGCCAGTGGACGCACCTGGTCCGGACAGCGGAGGGCAACCTGCTGTGGGACCCGCCGAACCACCTCGACGCGGCGCTCGCCACCCGCGTCGAGGAACTCGGCGGCGCCGCGGTGATCGTGGCGAGCCACCCGCACATGTACGGCTCCCAGGTCAGCTGGAGCCACCGGCTCGGCCGAGTCCCGGTGCTGGTGCACGCCGCCGACCGGCAGTGGGTGCGGCGCGAGGACCCGGTGATCCGGGAGTGGTCCGGCACCGAACGGGTCCTGCCCGGCGTGACGCTGGTCGAGGCCGGCGGCCACTTCCCGGGCGCGGCGGTGGCCCACGTCGAGAACGAGACGGGCGGAACCCTGCTGGTCGGCGACACGATGCTGCCGGTGGCGGCGGCGGGGTGGGTGACGTTCATGCGGAGCTACCCCAACCGGATCCCGCTGTCGGCCGGACTGGTGCGGCGGATCGTGGACCGGCTGGAGCCGTACGAGTTCGACCGCCTCTACGGCCTCCTGGGCGGCAAGATCCTGGGAGATGCGAAGGGGGCGGTCCGCCGGTCGGCCGAGCGCTACATCGAGTGGGTCAGCGGGGCCAACGACCACCTCGGCTGAGGGGGCGGTCGGCGGCCGACTCGGGGAGGCGAGTCCGAGCAGGCCGACTCGGTTCCAGGTGCGCTGGCCAGGCGGCGCCGACGCCAGCCGCCCGGCCACGGTTTCCGGGCGGCCGTCGGGTCGCCCCGATGGCGTCCGACTCGGCTCCGGCGGCGCCCGCTCTGCGATGCCGATCGTGGCTGACGTTGGTTTCGGGTGGCCGCCGGGGCCGGATGGCGGCGGACTCGGTTTCAAGTGCGTCGGCCAACCGCCGCCAACGTCGGCCGGTCGACCGCCCACCTTGACTCCGGGCGGCCGCCTTGGTTCCGAGGCGGCCGCCACCGAACAATGTCGCGTGATCGACCACCACTCCCACCAGGCATCGAGCCGATCAGCCGCGCAAGCGCGTGTTGAGCCGCGCGGCCTGCCGGGTCAAGTGGTCGCGTTCCGCGAGGTTCGGTGCCTTCTGCGCCGCTTCCGCGTACAGCCGCGCGGCCGTCGCCAGGTCGCCGTCGCGTTCGTGGAGGTACGCCGCCACCGCCGCGTGGCGGGGCAGCGCCTCGTCCAGTTCGGCCAGCGCCGCCAGGCCGGCGCGCGGTCCGTCGGCCTCGCCCACCGCCACCGCGCGGTTGAGCCGGACGACCGGGCTGCCGGTCAGGCTCGCGAGCTCGTCGTACCACTCGACGATTTGCACCCAGTCCGTCTCCTCGGCGGTCGGCGCGTCGGCGTGCAGAGCCGCGATCGCCGCCTGGGCCTGGAACTCGCCCAGCCGGTCGCGGGCGAGCGCCGTCTGCAGGATCGCGACGCCCTCGGCGATCGCGGAGGTGTCCCACCGGCCGCGGTCCTGCTCGGCGAGGGGCACCAGGCTGCCGTCGGCCGCGGTCCGCCCGGCGCGTCGCGCGTGGTGCAGCAGCATGAGCGCCAGCAGCCCCGCGACCTCGGGGTGGTCGATCGCGGCCGCGAGCTGCCGGGTCAGCCGGATGGCCTCGGCGGACAGGTCGACGTCGCCGGAGTAGCCCTCGTTGAAGACCAAGTAGAGGACGCGCAGCACGGTCGCGACGTCACCGGGCTGGTCGAACCGCACCTGCCCGACCGTGCGCTTGGCCCGGCTGATGCGCTGCGCCATGGTCGCTTCGGGGACCAAGTAGGCCTGCGCGATCTGGCGGGTGGTCAGCCCGCCGACCGCGCGAAGCGTGAGCGCGACCGCCGAAGACGGCGTCAACGACGGATGCGCGCACAAGAAGTACAGCTGCAGCGTGTCGTCCGCGGCGGCCGCCGGCCCGGGCGCCGGCTCGACGTCGACGAGGTCCTCACGCCGCCGGCGGGCGGTGTCCGACCTGGTCGCGTCGAGGAACTTGCGCCAGGCGACCGTCACCAGCCAGCCCTTCGGATCGCCCGGCGGTTCGGCCGGCCAGACGCGGAACGCCTCGACCAGCGCGTCCTGCACGGCGTCCTCCGCCGACGCGAAGTCGGCGCCCCGCCGCACGACGATGCCGAGCACGTGCGGCGTCAGGCTCCGGAGCAGGACCTCGTCCACCGTTCACCCGACCTTTTCGGCCAGCTCGACGATGATCCCCGCGGGGCCACGCAGGTAGCAGAGCCGATAGTTGTCCTCGTACTGCGCGACCTCGCCGACGAGCTCGGCGCCGTGCTTCCGCAGCCGCTCGACGACGTCGTCGAGGTCCGCGACCTCGAACAGGATGTGCCGGAGGCCGGGCGTGTTCGCCGGCGCGGCCGAGTCACCGGCCGGACCCACGGGCGTCTGGTACCTGATCAGTTCGAGGCATCCGTGACCGTCCGGGGTCCGCATCATCGCGACGTCCGAGCGGACCCCGGCGAGCCCGGTGATGAGGTCGACCACGCGGCCTTCGACCGTCATCTCGCCCTGAAGCTCCAGCCCGAGCTCGGTGAAGAAGGCTTTGGCGACGCCGAGGTCCTCGACGACGATGCCGACGTGTTCGAGGCGAGCCGGCACACGGTTGGCACTCATGTCGATCTCCTTCTCAAGCCTGCTGGCGTTCCTTCTGCCGCTGCATCAGCTCTTCGACGGCGCTGGGCAGCGTCGTCTCGAAGTCGATCAGCTTGGCCCACGTCGGCGTGACCACGATCCGGACCATGCCGTCGTAGAGCGACCGCACGCCCGCCTCCCACTCCACCCGCTGCTCGGGCGTCATCTGGTAAGTGCCGTTGAACTGCAGGTACTCGTCCGGGATGCCGTCGACCACGTCCAGCTCGACCGTGCCGCGGATCAGCAGGATCTTCGGCGGGTGCACCTCGGTGTCGATGGTCAGGGCGACCGCCGGGTGCCGACGCAGCGCCGGCAGCTTCGGCGCGTTCGTCGACGTGCAGAGGACGATCTCCGAGCCGTTCCAGGTGAAGCCGATCGGGATCGAGCGGGGCGTGCCGTCGAGGGCGGTGTAGGCCAGCCTCGTCAGATCCCGGCCCAGCAGCTCCCGGCTGAGCGGGCGGTTCAGGACTTCGTCGATGGCGCTCTGGTCCATGGCGGTCTCCTCGTCGATCGGCGGTGCGTTCGAGCCGGGGACGGAGCTGTGGGCGGTTTCTCGACAACACTTGATTGTGACGCAGGTCACTCGGTGATGGTCTGCATCGGGCCCCAGAACGGACGCACCTCGAGCCACTCGCACACCGGCTCGCCGCCCGCACCCGGGGCGGCCGACAGCTCCGCGGCCAGCTCGAGGGCGCGCTCGTAGCTGTCGACGTCGATGACGGTCCAGCCGGCGATGAGGTCCTTCGTCTCGGCGAACGGGCCGTCGGTGACCGGCGGGCGCCCCTCGCCGTCGAACCGGACGAACGTTCCCTCGGGGGTGAGCGCCTGGTGCTCGACGAACTCGCCGGTCTCCTCGAGCCGGGTCCCGAAGTCCTGCATGTACTTCACGTGGGCCGTGATCTCCTCCGGCGTCCACTGGTCCATGGGCACGTCGTTGCCCGAAGCCGGGGCGCCGCGGTAGTGCTTGAGCAGCAGGTACTTGGCCATGGTGGTTCTCCTCGGTGCGGGTGCGGCCCATCTTGGCCGCGTTCGGCACGGGGACGCAGCCGGGCACGGGATCTCGACATCACCGGCCAGGTTTTTCCCGGCGGCCGCGATCAGGCCGTCGGGCGGCCGGCTCCGGCGTAGTCGTCGCCGTTCTTGCGGTAGGAGTGCACCTGCACGGCCTGGCCGGTCTGCGGCGCGTCGATCATCTGCTGGTTGCCGATGTAGAGCCCGACGTGGTGGATCTTCGTCGCCGGCTCGCCGTAGAAGATCAGGTCGCCCAGCTGCGGATCGGTCACGTGCGGGACGCTCCGGAACTGCGTGTCGGCCGTGCGCATCAGCTTGACGCCGGCGCTCCCGTACGCCGCCGTCGTCAAGCCCGAGCAATCGAAGCCGGGGTCGTTGCCGCCGGTGCCGTTGCCGCCCCAGATGTAGGGGAGGCCGATCTTGTCGATGGCGAAGTTCACCGCGCTCAGCACCGCCGGGTTCGGCGGGGCCGCGCCCTGGCCGACCGTGCCGTAGACGTTGACCGTGGCCAGCGTCCGGTGCAGGAGCAGGGGAGCCGACTGCAGCTTCGCGACCGAGTCCCACCACGGCTGGCCCTGGGACAGGTCGGTGCCTCCGTCGCAGAGCGCGCGTCCGATGGTCAGCGCGGCGTCGTCGATGTTCTGGACATCGGGCTTCCCGCCGGTGTAGCTCGCCTGGTACTTCGCCCAGATCGCCGGGGCGACCTGCATCGGACCGGCGGCGTTCGCCGTCGAGACGACCTTGTCGTAGAAGTCGCGCACCTCGATCGTGCCGAGCGGCTTGTCCAGCACGCCGGTGGTGCCGATCTGCCCGCCCTGCGCGCGGCCGTGGTCCGTGGTCACTTTCCCGACCGCGGCCAGCGTCACCCACGACAGGTGGCAGCCCGGGACGTCCTTGCCGATTTTCGTCGTCGCCTTCGCGTAGCCGACCATCGCGCGCAGGGGGACGTCGAGCCACTGGCTGGTCTTGGACGCCCAGGCGTCGAACTCACTCGCTTCGGGCACCTTCGGCGGCGCCGACGTCCGCGGCGGCGTGGTCATCTTCGGAACGGACGTCGACTGCGCGACCGTCGCGGCGGCGTTCGTCGTCTCCTGCTGATCCGGCGCGAACCGGACGCCGACCACGAGCGCGGCGGCGACCACGACCACCGCGGCGACCACGACGGCGGCCTTGCGCCGACGGGGCTCAGCCTTCTCCCCGGTCTCCTCCACCGGCACGACCTCGGGCTCGTCGCTCACCGCGCGGCCCCGGTCAGCCGGTCGAGGACGAAGCCGCGGAGGCCGTCGAGGTCGGTGTCCATCGCGACCTCGATCGGGCGGCCGGGACTGAACTGCGGATCGTCCTCGCCGAGTCGTCGCCGATCGACCAGGGTCTGGCCGCGCGCCGGGCCCAGCCCGCAGTCGACGTCGACGCGGTAGGTCTCGGTGTGCAGGATCCCCGGTGAGATCGCTTCCGCGACCGCGACGGCGTCGTGCATGACCATCCGGTCCTCGCCGAACACGCGCGTGTAGTGCTGCCGGTAGGTGGACGTGAGGCCTTCGAGGGTGGCGCCGATCGGACCGGACGCCGCGAGCTTCGCCAGCCAGTCGGCGTCGACGGCGCAGCGGTGCGTGAGGTCGAGCGGCACGAGCACGACCGGGACGTCTTCCTCGACCAGTACGCGGCGAGCCGACTCGGGGTCGCTCCAGATGTTGAACTCGGCGGCGGTGGTGCTGTTGCCGAAGGTGACCCCGCCGCCCATGATCACGAGCCGCGCGATCTTCGCCGCGGCGCCCGGGTGGGCGGCCAGCAGCGCGGCGATGTTCGTCAGCGGCCCGATCGGCGCGATGGTCACCGGCTCGTCGGCGGCTTCGAGGAGGTCGAGCATCAGGCGGACGGCGTCGCGCTCTTCGAGGGGACGGGTCGCCTCGGGCAGCGTGTAGGAGTGGCCCGACAGGCCGTCGCCGCCGTGCACCTCTTTCGCGTCACGCGGCTTCGAATAGACCAGCGGTCGCGCGGCCCCGGCGGCCACCGGCACGTCGGCGCGGCCGAACAGCTCCAGCAGCCGGCGCGCGTTCGAGGTCGTGCGGTCCAGCGGCACGTTGCCGAAAACCGACGTCACACCCAGCAGGTCGACGTCCGGCGACAGCGCCGCCAGCGCGATCGCCAGCGCGTCGTCGACGCCCGGGTCGGTGTCGATGATCAGCTTCGTGCCCATCCAGCTCCCCTTGCCTGTGAACCCGTCCCGCACACAGGTTACGGTCACCGGCATGACGTCGATGTGGGGTGCGCCCGCGCTGTCGCGGGTGCGGGCCTGGCGGCGCGCACGGCGCGATCCGCGGCAGGCGAAGTTCCTGACCGCCGACTCGCTGCGCTGGGTGCTGCGCAACCGCGCGTACACGCCCTGGTACCTCGTCCGGTACTACCGGCTGCTCAAGTTCCGGCTCGCCAACCCGCACATCATCCTGCGCGGCATGCTCTTCCTCGGGAAGGGCGTCGAGATCCACTGCCGCCCGGGCTACGGGCGGCTGGAGATCGGCCGCTGGGTCCACATCGGCGACGGCAACGCGATCCGCTGCCACGAGGGTTCGCTGCGGATCGGCGACAAGTCCGTGTTCGGCCGCCAGAACGTCATCAACTGCTACCTCGACATCGAGCTCGGCGCGGCCACGCTGGTCGCCGACTGGGTGTACATCTGTGACTTCGACCACGTCATCGCCGACATTCACGTGCCGATCAAGGACCAGGGCATCGTGAAGTCGCCGGTACGCATCGGGCCGGACACGTGGCTCGGCACGAAGGTCAGCGTCCTGAAGGGCACCCGCATCGGCCGCGGTTCGGTACTGGGCGCGCACGCGGTCGTCCGCGGCGACATCCCGGACTACTCGATCGCGGTCGGTGCGCCGGCCCGTGTGGTCCGCAACCGCGAAGAGGATTACGCGGCCGACGCTGCTCGCCGTGAAGCCGTCGCGGACATGGCGCGGAAGGCGAACAAGGCGCTGCAGAAGACCCTCGAGCAGTAGATCTACTCAGGTCTTTCGTCTTCCCGCCGGACATACTGACCGGGTGGGGGAACTTCGGACCGCGTGGTCCTCGGTCGTGCTGGCGCTGTGCGCCGTGGGCCTGCTGCTCGTCGTGCCGTACTTGTTCTTGCAGGGTTTCGTGGCGAGCTTCCCGCTGTTCGGGTCGGGCGGTCACGCGGGCGACGGCTACCTGACCTGGGCGGCCTGGCTCGGCGCCGGGCTACCGCTGGTGGGCGTGACCGTCGCCGCTCTCGGGCGGCGTCGCGGATGGACGTGGTTCTTCGGGGTCTGCCTGGTCCTGGCCGTCGCGGTCGCCGGGATGAACTGGGTCGACCACGTCCGCCATGCGCCGCCGCCCCCGCCGGAGCCGCGCCACTGCGTCGAGCGCAGCGGCGGCGACAACGAGTGCCCGGGCGACTGAGCTACTCCTCGAACGTCATCTCGGGCGGCGGCCGCCGGAAGCCACGGGTGATCGCCGCCAGCACGACGACGCCGATCGCGAGCCAGACCAGCCCGAACACCAGCGCGATGCCGTCCAGGTTGACCAGCAGCCACAAATCGACCACGGCGCCGATCACCGGGAAGACCACCCAGGTCAGGACGTGTTTCCCGGCCCGGTCGCGCAGCCACGTCGCCAGCACGCTGACGTTGACGAACGTGAACGCCGTGAACGCCCCGAAGTTGATGAACGACGTCGACGTGCTGACGTCCAGCGACAACGCGACCAGTCCGACGAGCCCGGTCAGGACGATGCCGAACACGGGCGTCGCGAACCGCGGCTGGAGCTTGCCGAAGATCCGCGGCAGGACGCCGTCGCGGCCCATGGCGAACATCAGCCGCGACGCGCTCGCCTGCGCGGCGATCCCCGACGCGAACTGCGCGACGACCAGACCGGCGAGGAAGAACGACGCGAAGAGGTTGCCACCGATCGTTGTCGCGATTTCGAACGCGGCGGACGACTCGTCGGTGAACGCGCTGCCCGGGTGCGCGAGCTGGGTGAAGTAGGCGAGCACGATGAAGATGCCGCCGCCGATCAGCGCGGTCAGCAGGATCGCGCGGGGGATGGTCCGGCGCGGCTCTGTCGTTTCTTCGGTCAACGTCGTGACGGCGTCGAACCCGAGGAACGAGTACGTCGCGAGCGCGGCGCCACCGGAGATCGTCCCCAGCGTGCTGCCCGGGTGGAAGAACGGGTGGGTGCTCGCCAACGAGCCGCCGACATGCAGCACCTGCTTGACCGAAAGAACGACGAAGAAACCGATCACGAGGATCTGGAAGGCCATCAGCACGAAGTTCGCCTTCTCGGCGATCTTGATGCCGAGCACGTTGAGGATCGTGGTCAGCAGGATAAAAGTGATCAACCAGAGCCAATTGGGCACCGACGGGAACTCGGCCGACAGGTAGGCACCGCCGATCAGCCAGATCACCATCGGCAGGAAGAAGTAGTCGAGCAGCACGGCCCAACCGACGAGGAACCCGGCGCGCGCGTCGACCGATTTCCGGACATAGGTGTAGGCCGAGCCGGCGACGGGGTGGGTCGCGGCCATCTTCCCGTAGCTCGCGGCCGTGAACAGCATCGCGACCAGGGCGAGCAGGTAAGCCGAGGGCACGGTGCCGTCGGTCGACGTCGCGACGATGCCGAACGTGCCGAGCACGATCAGCGGAGCCATGTAGGCGAGCCCGAACAGGACGACGCCGGGCAGCCCGAGCCGGCGCTGCAGGGCGGCCGGGGCCGCGGCCGTGGAGGTCATCGGTCGTCTCCTTCTCGTGGACGCCAGCGGTCCGGGTCGATGCGGCCCTGGTAGAGCGGCAGGTCGAGGGGCGCGTCCGCGGACGTGAACTGCGCCCACATGCGGTTGGTGCCCGCGGTGCCCACGCGGCGAACGCGCGCCACCTCGTCGAGGTCGATCGTGTCGGCGAGAACGCCTTCGGCGCTGCCGGGCAGCGCGCCGAGCACGTCGCCTTCGGGTCCGACGAGCAGGCTGTCGCCCATCCCGAACGGCCCGGCCGTGTTCACGCTGGCGACGAAGACCTGGTTGACGATGGCGTTCGCCCGGGCCAGCACGAGCTCCTGGGCGCGGTCGGGGGTCGTGGTCTGGACGGGGTTGAGCACGACCTCGGCACCCATCCAGGCGAGGTGCCGGGTCACTTCGGGGAACCAGGCGTCGTAGCAGATGGAGAACCCGACGCGGCCGGCCTCGGCCAGATCGGCGACGACGAACCGGTCGCCGGGGTCGTAGGGCTCGTGCGGTCGCCAGGGGAAGACCTTGCGGTACCAGCCTGCCAGCTCGCCTCGCGGGGAGAAGACCAGCGCGGTGTTGAACAGCTCGCCGTGGTCGCCTTCTTCGCAAACGGTGCCGGGCGCCAGCCAGATCCCCAGGTCGCCGGCCAGGTCGGCGAGTGCTTTGGTCCGTTTTCCGGCCAGGGGCTGGGCGGCGGCTCGGAGCTGCTCGGTGCGTTCGTCGCCTTCGCTGTCGACGCCGCAGAGGTGCAGTTCGGGGAAGGCGATCAGGCGCGTGTCCGGGAACCGGCCGAGGACGGCTTCGACCTCACCCGCGAACCCGTCGTCTCCGACGGGCCGGGGCGGCGCTTGCACCAAGGCGATCGGCAGGGGGCGCGGCATGGACGAAAAATAGTCCATCTTGAACACTTAAACAAGAGTGCTCAAGATGAGCAGTTTGTGCGGTACGGTCGGTTCATGGCGACGGCAGACCTGAGCGCCCCGGCTCTGACCGGCATCCGGCGGCTGTCCGCACTGGACACCGTCCGCGCTCGCATCGCGCTCGCCGTGGAACTGAGCCTGCTGAAGCCAGGGGAGCGACTACCGGCGAACGCCGATATCGCGCGAGCGCTCGGGGTCGCCGAGATCACCGTGCGGAGGGCCCTGGAGTCCCTGGCCGGCGACGGCCTGATCGAACGTCGCCGCGGCCGAAGCGGTGGAACGCTCGTGGCCGCGGATCCGCCGGCGGAGCGAGTCCGCGAGGTCGGCGCCTACCGCGAGTCGGCGCCCGAGGTTCGTGACCTGATCGACCACCGCCTGGTTCTGGAGGTGGGTTTGGTCCAGTTGGTGGCGAAACGATCACCGGACCTCCCGCGCTTGCGGACGTTGGTCGCCCGCATGGACACGGCGACGGGCTGGGCGGAGTTCCACGAACTCGACGCGGAGTTCCACCGAACGGTGGCGGCTCCCGCCCCGGCGGCCGTGGTGGCGCAGTACGAGACGGTGCTGGCCGAGCTGTACCGGTTCTACCTGCCGTACCCGATGGCAAAGCTGCGCGAGTCGAACCGCGACCACGCGCGCTTGGTGAAGGCACTGGCAGCGGGCGACCCGGACGCGGCGGCCCGGGTGACCAGAAAGCACGTGCGCGGCCTGCACCAGACGATGTTCGTCGGCCTCGACGCAGGGGACTCGGCGACGACCGATAGTTGACGACGGCCTCGGCTGCACGGGCTCGGCCCGGCAAAGGCCGGAAACCGGCAACAGCTCGGTCGATCGGCAAAGCTCTGGCCGGCGATCGTCAGAATCCGGCCACGGTTGGGTCGGCGGGCAGCCTGGATCGCTTTGGCGATCGCCGGGTTTCGGTTGTGGCTAGCTCGTCGGCCACCTCTAGGAGCCGGTCACGCCGATCGGCCGGGCGCTCCGGATGCGGCAGAAGATCGGCGGCGCACTCATGACCGTCGACGACGACGCCCACGGCTCGCTGTCCTCACTCCCGTGCGCCGACCCCGCCGTCACTTTCTTCGACACGGGTCAGACGACGTCGAAATCGTGCCCGGGCGCGCCGGTCCCCACGCTGTGACTCAGCGGGGTCGCAGCTGCTCGCGGACCTCCATCAGCGCGAAGCCGAGCAGGTTCAGCCCGCGCCAGTAGTCCGGCTTGGTCGCGTTCTTCTCCTCGCGCGCGAGGCCGGTGCCCCACACCAGGTCCTTCTTCGACGCCTCGACGATCACCGCTTCGCCCGTCCCGAGCAGGAACCGGCGCAGGTCGCGGTGAGCGCGGAACTTGGCCAGGTTGCCGTCGACGACGATGTCGAACCGGTGCCGCTCCCAGGTGGCGGCGTCGAACCCCTCGACCTCGCGGCCGAGAACCTTCGCCGTCTTCGCGTCGGGCGTCTCCCGGATCAGCGCGGCCTTCTCGTGGTCACCGAACAGCGCGGCCTTGCCGGCCATCATGTAGTGCTCGGCGGTCGGGTAGACGACGCCGTCGGCCTCGAACGGGTCGACCCACCACTGGCTCAGGCAGCTCGACGTCACCCGCCCCGACTTCGTGGGCGTGTGCCCGTAGAACAGCAGGTATTCGGGCTCCGCACCCTCGTGGACCTTTTCGCGCAACGCCTCGACACTGCGGACCCCGTCGACCTTCACCATCCGCCTAGTGGACCACGGCCTTAAAGCAGGAAGTGGAACAGGGGGCTGCCCGGCTCGATCCGCTCCACCTGAAGGGGGCTCGCGTCCATCCGCGCCAGCAGGCCGGGGAGGTCGGATGACCGGGCGATTTCCACGCCGACCAGGGCCGGGCCCATCTCGCGGTTGGTGCGCTTGACGTACTCGAAGCGGGTGATGTCGTCCTCGGGCCCGAGCACCTGCTCGAGGAACCGCCGCAGCGCGCCCGGCTCCTGCGGGAAACCGACCAGGAAGTAGTGCTTCAGCCCTTCGTGCATCAGCGAGCGTTCGAGGATCTCGCTGTAGCGGCTGACGTCGTTGTTGCCCCCGGAGACCACAACGACGACGGTCTGCCCCGGCTCGACCCGGACCACGGAGCCGAGCGAGGCCGCGGCCAGCGCCCCCGCCGGCTCGGCGATGATGCCGTCGGACTGGTACATCGCGAGCATCTCGGTGCAGATCGCGCCCTCGGCGACCGACGTCAGCTCGGCGCCGCTCTCGCGGATCAGCGGGTAAGTGACCGCGCCGGCCTGGCGCACGGCGGCGCCGTCGACGAACGTGTCGAGCTCGGACAGCCGCACCGGGTGTCCGGCGTCCAGCGCAGCGGCCATGCACGCCGCCCCCGCGGGTTCGACGCCGACGACCCGGACGTCCGGGTGCCGCTCCCGCAGCCAGCTGCCGACGCCGGCGAGGAGCCCGCCGCCGCCGACCGGAACGACCACGACGTCCGGGATGAAGCCGAGCTGCTCGATGACCTCCAGAGCGACCGTGCCCTGGCCGGCGACGGTGCGGACGTCGTCGAACGCCGGCACGAGCGTCGCCCCGGTCCGCTGCGCGTCCTCGTTGGCCGCGGCGAAGGCGTCTTCGTAGGTCTCGCCGACGACGATGACCTCGATGTGCGCGCCGCCGAGCGTCGCGATGCGTTCGCGCTTCTGCCGCGGCGTGGTCCCCGGGACGTACACGCGCCCGTTCGCGCCCAGCCGCCGGCACGCGTACGCGACGCCCTGGGCGTGGTTTCCGGCGCTGGCGCAGACGACGCCCAAGGCTCGAGTGGTGTCGTCCAGCTGGACGATGAAGTTGTAGGCGCCGCGGATCTTGTACGACCGGACGGTCTGCAGGTCTTCGCGCTTCACCCAGACCTGGGCGTTCACCCGGGACGACAGCCGCGCGCTCGGCTCCAGCGGCGTGCGGGTCACCACCCCGGCCAGCCGCTCGGCGGCCTTTTCGATGGTCGCCGCGGTCACCGTGTCGATGTCGTGCACCTCGATGAATCTACGACTCGCGCGTGACAGGCAACCGTCCGGCCCTCCGGCCGCATCAAAGGGGTGACGAACAGGACAGGGGGCGCCGGTGAACGACTTCACCGAGTACGTGACGGCACGGTCGGCTTGGCTGCGCAAGGTCGCGTACCTGCTCTGCGGCGACTGGCACCGGGCCGACGACCTGGTCCAGGCGGCGATCACCCGGCTCTACGCGAGCTGGCCGCGCGCCGCCCGGGCGGACAACCTCGACGGTTACGTGCGCCGCACGCTGGTCAACGTGTACTTGGCCGAGCAGCGCACGGCGTGGTGGAGACGGGTGGATCTGCGCGGCGCCGACCACGACTCGCCACCGGCACCCGGCCCGGACCTCGATTCGGCGCTCGACCTGCGGGCCGCGCTGGACCGGCTGCCCGCGCGCCAGCGGGCGACCGTCGTCCTTCGCTACTTCGGCGACCAGTCGGTCGCCGAAACCGCCCGGGCCCTCAGGTGCTCCGAAGGCACCGTCAAGAGCCAGACCGCGAAAGCCGTCGACACGCTCCGCGGCCTGCTGGCCGAACCCATCCGGGAGGGACGGGCATGACCGACCACGAGCTGGCCACCAAGCTGAAGGAACTCGCCGACGCGCCCGCGCCGCCGCCTCGGATCGACCTCGATCGCGCCCGGCGGCTGGGGGGACGTCGTCGTCGCGCGCGGACCACGGCGCTGGTCGTCGGCTGCGCCGCGGTGGTGACGGCCGCGGGGCTGACGGCCGTGTCGGTGTTCCGGACCACGCCCCCGCCGGCGCCGCCCGCCGTCCTGCCCACGCCCGCCCCCGTCGCGCCGGCGCCCACCGACAACCCGCTGGTGGCGAAGGCGAGCTTCGGCTGGCTGCCGGAGCCGATCACGGGCATCGAGTACGGCTCCGGCGGCCACGGCGACTACGCGCTGGCCATCGGCCGCGGCGATCTGGCGCCGATGATCTGGCTCGCGGTGTACGACCAGGAACCACCGTTGGACCGCAGGCACGACATGGGCGGGCGGGCGGTGCGCGTCCCGGTCCGGGTCGGCGACCGCGACGGCTACTGGGTCACGACCGATGCGCGGGACCCCCTCAACCAGGGCAACAGCTACCTGCGCTGGCCGACCCCGGACGGCCGCTGGGCCGAGCTGAACGCCTACTACCTCGCGCTTCCCGACCTGCAGCAGGTCTTGCTGCGCGTCGCCGGCGAAGTGAAGTTCGCGAACCGCGCGGTGCCCCTGCCGCTGCACGTCACCGGTCTGCCGGAGACGTTCCGCGTCGCCGACGTCAACCTGTGGCGCCGTCCCGACGCCGACAACGTCCCGTGGCGGGCGGTGCTGCAGTACTCGTCGAACGGCGCGTTGGCGACGATCACGGTCACCCTCCCCGGGGGCCGCGCGGACGGCCTCGGCACGCCGGTGTGCACGACGAAGAACGGGCTGCGGGCGTGCGTCGCGATCGACCACCCCCAGGCCGCGGGCGTCACTTCGCAGGAGCTGCTGAGCCGGATCACGCTGCTCGGCCCGGACGAGTCGAAGTGGACGACGCACGTGATCAGCCCTTAGGAACCGCCGGGTAGGGGACGAAGGTGCTGGTGTTCTCGTCGACGGTGAGCTGCTTGCCGATCGTCGGGAAGGCGCGTTGGGAGCAAGCCGGCCGTTCGCAGACTTTGCAGCCCATCCCGATGGGTGTCGCGGCGGCCGGCTCGTCCAGGTCGAGCCCGGTCGAATAGACGAGCCGTCCGGCGTGGCGAAGTTCGCAGCCCAGACCGACCGTGAACGTCTTCCCGGGGCTGCCGTACCCGCCGATGTTCCGCGAGATCGTGCGCGCGATCCAGAAGTAGCTCTTCCCGTCGGGCAGGGTCGCGATCTGCGTGAGGATCTTCCCCGGCTGGGTGAACGCCTCGTAGATGTTCCACAGGGGACAGGCGCCGCCCACCCGGGAGAAGTGGAACCCGGCCGCGGACTGGCGCTTCGACATGTTCCCGGCCCGGTCCACCCGCACGAAGGAGAACGGCACCCCGCGCTGCTTCGGACGTTGCAACGTGGACAGCCGGTGGCACACGGTCTCGAAGCCGACGCCGAAGTGGTCGCACAGCCGCTCGATGTCGTAGCGGAACCGCTCGGCCGTGGCCAGGAACGGTCCATAGGGGAGGATCAGCGCCCCGGCGAAGTAGTTCGCCAGGCCGACGCGGGCCAGCGAGCGCGCGGCCGGTCCGGAGAACGCCCACGAGTCGGCCAGCTCGGTGATCAGGTCGTCGTACTCGAGCAGCGCGATCTGCGAAGCCATGCGAAACGCCTGCTGCCCGACGCGCAGGCTCGGTGCCAGCCGCAGCACACGGGTCACCGGCTCGTAGCGGTGCTGCTGACCGGCGGATTCGTCGATCCCGTCGCTGGTCACCTCGACGCCGTAGCGCTGCCAAAGCCGTTCCTTCAGGGCGCCGAGCACCTGGCCGCGCTGCAGCGGGATGTCGGCCGCCATCTTCTCGGCGCGTTCGTCCAGTTCGGCGACGTAGTTCTCGCGCTCGTAGAAAAAGTCCCGGACCTCCTCGTGCGGCAACGGTGCCGCCGCGCTGCCGTGCAGGCCCAGGCCGTTTTCCGTGGTCAGCGCGGCGGTGCTTTCGACGGCGTTGCGGTAGCTGCGGTGCAGCTTGACCAGCGCCTGCGCGAGGGCAGGCAGGTTCGTGGCCAGCTCGTTGAGCTCGCTCATCGTGACGTCCACGCCGAGAACCTCGTCGAGCAGGGCTTCCTTGACGTCGGCGACCAGCCGGGACGTGTCGTTGTTCGCGAAGAACTCGGTGTCGACCCCGAACGCCTGCGTGATCCGCAGCAGCACCGGGACCGTCAGCGGTCGCGAATTGTGCTCGATCTGGTTGAGGTAGCTGGGTGAGATCTCCAGCACACGAGCGAGGTCGGCCTGGCTCATCGACCGGCTTTCGCGCAAGTGGCGCAACCTCGCTCCGGCGAAAGTCTTCTCCATTCGAGCCCACCTCTCCGGAAGGTTTCCGGTCCTGAACGGTTACGTGAACGGTCAAGAACGCGGATTTTCGTGGCAGTTGCGAAACGGCTATTCGCAACCTTTGCAAAGAGCCTACGTATCCTTCGCATAAATTGGCAACTTGGACAACTGGACCCGGTTTTCCCAGCCATGCGAGGGTCAGGCCAGGCAAGGCGAGCAATCGCAAACTTCGCAACACCGGGAGTACCGATGACGGAACAGGCCAAGCAGGCGGCCGCGGAGCTGGCGGCGCAGTGGGCGAACGACCCGCGCTGGGCGGGCGTGCAGCGCTCCTACTCGGCCGAAGACGTGATCAAGCTGCGCGGCAGCGTCGTCGAGGAGCACACCCTGGCCCGCCGCGGCGCGGAGAAGCTGTGGAACCTCCTGCACACCGAGGACTACATCCACGCGCTGGGCGCTTTGACCGGTAACCAGGCCGTCCAGCAGGTCCGTGCGGGCCTGCAGGCCATCTACCTGTCCGGCTGGCAGGTCGCGGCCGACGCCAACCTGTCCGGCCAGACCTACCCGGACCAGAGCCTCTACCCGGCCAACTCCGTGCCGGCCGTGGTCCGCCGCATCAACAACGCGCTGGGCCGTGCCGACCAGATCAACTGGGCCGAGGGCAACACGGACATCGACTGGTACGCCCCGATCGTCGCCGACGCGGAGGCCGGCTTCGGTGGCCCGCTCAACGCGTTCGAGCTGATGAAGGGCATGATCGCGGCCGGCGCCGCGGGTGTGCACTGGGAAGACCAGCTCGCGTCCGAGAAGAAGTGTGGTCACCTCGGCGGCAAGGTCCTCATCCCGACCAAGCAGCACGAGCGCACGCTGAACGCCGCCCGCCTCGCCGCGGACGTGCTGAACGTGCCGTCGCTGATCGTCGCCCGCACCGACGCGCAGGCCGCGACGCTGCTGACCAGCGACGTCGACGAGCGCGACCAGCAGTTCCTCACCGGCGGCCGCACCGCCGAGGGCTTCTACGAGGTCACCAACGGCATCCAGCCGTGCATCGAGCGCGGCCTGGCCTACGCCCAGTACGCCGACCTGCTCTGGATGGAGACGTCCGAGCCGGACCTCGAGGTCGCGCGCAAGTACGCCGAGGCCATCAAGGCGAAGTTCCCGGACCAGATGCTGGCCTACAACTGCTCGCCGTCGTTCAACTGGAAGAAGCACCTGGACGACGCGACGATCGCGAAGTTCCAGCGCGAACTCGGCCACATGGGCTACAAGTTCCAGTTCATCACGCTGGCCGGCTTCCACGCGCTGAACTACTCGATGTTCGACCTGGCGCACGGTTACGCCCGCGAAGGCATGACCGCCTACGTCGACCTGCAGGAGCGCGAGTTCGCTTCGGAGAGCCGCGGCTACACCGCCACCAAGCACCAGCGCGAGGTCGGCACCGGCTACTTCGACAACGTCGCGACGGCGCTGAACCCGGAGAGCTCGACCACCGCGCTCAAGGGCTCCACCGAAGAAGCCCAGTTCCACTGATCCCGGCCGCGGCCTGACGACGTCGCCCCCCTCGTCGTCGTCAGGCCGCGTCCCTCCCCTTCTTTCCTTCCCTGCACAGCTCTGCTCGCGGAGGCACCCCATGGTTGATCGGCTGAACTACCGCATCGAGGTCACCGGCGAGGTCGACGGCCGGTTCGCGGAGATCCTGACCCCGGCGGCACTCGACTTCCTGGCCAAGCTGGACAACACGTTCGCCGGCCGCCGTCGCGAGCTGCTCGACGCCCGTCGAGTGCGGCGGGAGGAACTGCAGTCCGGCGAGAAGCCGCTCGGCTTCCTGCCGGAGACGCGCCGGGTGCGCGAGGACCGCTCGTGGCAGGTCGCCCCGACCGCGCCGGGCCTGGAGGACCGCCGCGTCGAGATCACCGGCCCGACCGACCGCAAGATGACGGTCAACGCGCTGAACTCCGGGGCGAAGGTGTGGCTGGCGGACTTCGAGGACGCGACGTCGCCGACGTGGCACAACGTCATCGACGGCCAGATCAACCTCTACGACGCGATCCGCCGCAACATCGACTTCACCACGGACGCGGGCAAGCACTACACGATCGGCGACGACCCGGCGACGATCGTCGCGCGTCCCCGCGGCTGGCACCTGGTGGAGAAGCACATCCGCATCGACGGTCGTCCGGTCTCGGCGAGCCTGGTCGACTTCGGGCTGTTCTTCTTCCACAACGCGCGCCAGCTCGTCGCGCGCGGCGTCGGCCCGTACTTCTACCTGCCGAAGCTCGAGAACCACCTCGAAGCGCGGCTGTGGAACGACGTCTTCCTGCTGGCGCAGCGCGAGCTCGGCATCCCGCGCGGCACGATCCGCGCCACCGTGCTGATCGAGACGATCACCGCCGCGTTCGAGATGGACGAGATCCTCTACGAGCTGCGCGAGCACGCGGCGGGCCTCAACGCCGGCCGCTGGGACTACATCTTCAGCCTGATCAAGAACTTCGCCGCGCACGGCGCCGACTTCGTGCTGCCGGACCGCGCGCAGGTCACGATGACCGTGCCGTTCATGCGCGCCTACACCGAGCTGCTGGTGAGCACCTGCCACCAGCGCGGCGCGCACGCCATCGGCGGCATGGCCGCGTTCATCCCGAGCAAGGACCCGGAGATCAACGCGACCGCGGCCGAGAAGGTCCGCGCCGACAAGGAACGCGAGGCCAACGACGGTTTCGACGGCTCGTGGGTCGCGCACCCGGGCCTGGTGCCGATCTGCCGCGAGGTCTTCGACGGCGTGCTCGGCGGCTGGCCCAACCAGCTCGGCAAGCTGCGCGAGGACGTCCACGTCACCGCCGAGGACCTGCTCGACGTGGCCAGCGCCGGCGGCGAGGTCACCGAAGCGGGCGTGCGCGCGAACATCAACGTCGCGCTGCGCTACGTCGACGCGTGGCTGCGCGGCACCGGCGCGGCGGCGATCCACAACCTTATGGAGGACGCGGCCACGGCGGAGATCGCGCGCTGCCAGGTCTGGCAGTGGATCCGCAACGGCACGAAGCTCGAGGACGGCACGGCGCTGACCCGCGAGCTGGCGATCGAATTCCTGGACGACGAACTCGCCTCGGTGCGCGCGGAGCTGGGCACCGGCAACCGCCTCGACGACGCGTACGCGATCTTCACCGAGACCGCGCTGGGCGAGAAGCTGCCGAGCTTCCTCACCACGGGTGCCTACGCGCGGTACCTCACGGACGCCCGGTAGCAGGGCTCCGAGGACCTCTACCTGACGAGGGGTCCTCGGACACCACACTGGTTGGGATGGTGTGGTCACGAACCGGTCCGGCGACGGTGGCTCCCCGTCGCCGGACCGGTTTTTCGCGTTCCGGGCAACCTCCACGTCGACCGGCCCCGTTGAAGCGGGTGTGGGGGCGACGAGGAGGAACGCGTGAAACGCTCGGAAGAGGTGGGGTTCCGCGACTACGTCACGGCCAGGATGGACGTCCTGCGCCGGACGGGCTTTCTGCTGTGCCGGGACTGGCATCTCGCCGACGACCTGGTGTCGATCACGATCGGCAAGCTGTACCGGCACTGGCCGCGGGTGCGGCTGATGGACCACGTCGACGCCTACGTGCGCCGGGTCCTGGTGCGAACGTGGCTCGACGAGAAGTCCCGGGCGTGGCGGCGGGAAGAACCGGCGGAGACGCTGCCGGAACCGGCCGTGCTGCCCGGCGACGACGTCATCGAACGGCTCGGGCTGCTCGAACTGCTCGACGCGCTGCCGCCGCGGCGCCGGGCCGCCGTCGTGCTGCGCTACTACTGCGACCTCTCCGTCGAGGAGACCGCCGAGATCCTCGAGTGTTCGCCCGGAACCGTGAAGAGCCAGACCGCGCGCGGGCTCGACTCGCTGCGCGCGCTCGTGGCCGCGAGCCAGAGCTGAAGGAGGGGCCATGAGCAGGGAACAGTTCGACGCCGCGATCGGTGCGGTGCCGGCGTCCACAGTGGACTTCGAAGCGGTGCTGGACCGCGAACGCCGTCGCGCGCGGGTGCGGCGGGTGGCGGTCCCGTGGACGGCCGCGGGGGCGGGCGTGGCGGCGGTGGCCGTCGGCGCGGCTTTCGTGTTCGCGCCCGGTGATCCGGCCGGGACCCTGGTGCCGGCCGGCACGCCTTCGGCGCCGGCGTCCCCGGATCCGTGCGCGGTCAGTCCCTACCCGCCGCAGACCGGCGCGCCGATCCCGGAAAAGACGGACGTCGCGACGCACCGGCTGACCGGTGTGCTGACCGCCGCCGTCCAGCAGCGGGTCGCCCGCGGGACGAAACTGCAACCGCACGCCGAGGGCGAGTACCCGAAGGGGACGCAGCACGGGCCGCTGACCTTCTACCACGTGTTTTCCGCGCAGGTGCGGCACGAGAGCTCGTGCAGCGGCGGCGAGGACTACTTCCTGGCCGCGGCGACGACGGTCGACGGATCGCGCAGGGGCAACGTCTGGGCGATCGTCACCCGGCTCGGCGGCAACGCCACGCCGGCCACCGAGTGCGGTAAGCCGCCCGAGAACATGCAGCAATCGTGTGAGCGGAAGGCCGGGCCGCACGGCGAGACGGTCGTCGAGGAAACACTCAAGTCACCGGGACAGGCGACGGTCAACCGGACGAACGTCACCAAACCCGACGGCACGGGCGTCATGGTGGAGGCGCAGAACGTCGCCGACGACGCCAAGAAGCCTCACCCGAGCGGGCCGGACATGCCGTCGCCGCCGCTGAGCCTTGCCCAGCTGACCGACATCGCGCTCGACCCCGGGCTGACGCTCTACCCGTGAGCGCCTAGGAGGACCTTCGCGGCTTCGCGCGCCGTGCTCGCTTCGCCCGCGTTGCCGGTGATCGCGGCGAGCACGGTCGCGCCCTCGACGAGCGAAAACAGCTGGTCGGCGATGCTTTCGTCGCCTACGAGACCACGCACGTAGGCCCGCACCCGGTCCTTGTGCTCACGGATCGCGGCCGCGACGCCCGGCGCCGGCTCGCCGAACTCGCCGAAGGAGTTGATGAACGCGCAGCCGCGGAAGCCGGGCTCGGAGAACCAGTTCCGCAGCCAGTCGAACACGGCCAGCGGGTCGTCACCGCGGGCGTGGACGAATTCGCGCAACGACCTCCGCCAACGCTCGTCGCGGCGTCGGAGGTAGGCCTCGACCAGGTCGTTCTTCGCTGGGAAGGTCTGGTAGAGCCGCTTGAGCGAGACGCCCGAGCGCGCGCGGACGGCGTCCATCCCGACCGCCTGGACGCCGTGGGCGTAGAAGAGCTCCTCGGCGGCTTCCAGGAGCCGGTCGGTCGCCTCCGTGGGAGTCATGTCAGCTGCCTCTGGTGCGGAGAATGGGCGTTCTCTAGACTACCGGAGAACGCACGTTCTCCACGTCTCGAAGGAGTGCTCATGACCCCGCGTCCGCCGTTCCCGCCGTTCGACGAGGACACCGCCCGCCAGAAGGTCCAGGCCGCCGAGGACGCGTGGAACACCCGCGACCCGGAACGGGTCTCGCTGGCGTACACGGAGGATTCGGTGTGGCGCAATCGCGACCAGCACGTCGTCGGACGCGCGGAGATCGTCAGGTTCCTGACGGCGAAGTGGGAGCGGGAGCTGGACTACGCGTTGCGCAAGGAGCTGTGGGGCTTCCGAGGCAACCGCATCGGCGTCCGGTTCCAGTACGAGTCCCGCAATGCCGGCGGCCAGTGGTTCCGCAGCTACGGCAACGAGCTGTGGGAGTTCAGCGACGAAGGCCTGATGCGCCGGCGGGAGGCGAGCATCAACGACGTGCCGATCGAGGCGTCGGAGCGCCGGATCTTCGGCCCGCGCCCGGAGTCCGAGCACGGCGTCCTGCTGCCGATCTTCTAAGCGGCCGAGCCGTCGCCGGTCCGGGGTGCACCGTGCGGGACGACCTTCACCTGCCCGGGCCGGGACTTCGCCGCCAAGACCGTGAAGCGCACGGTGACGGGCTCTCCCGCGCAGCGGAAGGAAACCGGGTAGGTGGCGGGCGCGACGGCGGCGACGACGCTTTCGCCGAACAACGCCCACGGCTGGTGTCCTTCGGCGTTGGGGGCCGGGGGTGTCGTGATGCGTAGCGCCTTGGTCGTGACAGGGCCCGCTTCACCATCGCAGGCGACGGTGAGGGAGACCTTCTCTCCGGGATGTCCGCTGTAGACGGACAACTTCAGCCAGGTGGGCAGTGGCGGTGGTGACGTGGTCTGCGCGGCGGCGGCCGGTGTGAGCACGAGCAGGAACGCGGCGGTGAGGGAGAGGATCTTCATGGTGACCTCACGGAGTTCGATTCGTGTACACAAGGCGTTTGCGCAGGCCAGGGGATTGCCGGTCGAGATCCGACTGTGACGCTCGAATGCGCCCTGAGCGGAAGGAGGACCGGCCGGGGGCCGCCTCGGACAGGCTGAGGGCCATGACGGGATCGGCGTTCGGCGGCGAAGTGAGCGAGTTCTACCAGCGGTTCCGCCGCGGCTACCCAGCCGCGGTGGGGGATGCGCTGACGGCGGCGTTCACGCTGACGCGCGACGACGTCGTGCTCGACCTCGGCTGCGGCACCGGCCAGCTCACCCGCGTCCTGGCTCCCCGGGTGGGCGCGGTGCTGGGCATGGATCCGGAACCGGCGATGCTCGACCAAGCCCGCAAGGCGGGTTCGCCGCCCAACGTGAGCTGGCTCCTGGGTGCGGACTCCGACGTCGGCGCGCTGACACCGGCCCTCGGCCCGCGCCGGCTGGGCGCGGTGACGGTGGCGCAGGCGTTGCATTGGATGGACCACGCGACGCTGTTCGCGGCGGCGCGCCCGCTGCTGCGTCCGCGCGGCGGTGTCGCGGTGGTGACCAACGGCGAGCCGCTGTGGCTGCAGGACGCGGCCTGGTCGGCGGCGCTGCGCGAGGTGGTCTCGTCGTATTTGGGGACACCGCTGCACCGGACGTGCGGCACTGACGAGACGAGCCAGTCGCGCTACGCGGACGCCCTCTCGTCGGCGGGGTACTCCGTCGATTCCCTGGTCGTCTCGTACGACGCGCCGCTGAATGTCGAGGAGATCGTCGGTGGCGTGTTTTCGGCCATGAGCCCGGCCCAGCTGCCGGCGATCGAGGCGCGGACGGCGTTCACCCAGCGCGTCCGGGAGGCGTTGTCGCCGTTCGGACCACTGCGTGAGCAGGTCCGGGTGCGCGTGCTGACCGGGACCCGTTGACCGGACCTTGGCCGGCCCCCGACCGGTCACGCAAGGCGAATGGGTAGCGGCCCCTGGTGTTCCGCTTATTGTTTCCGCGGGAACCGGCGCGGATGCTCGCTGCGAGGCGCGTCCTTGCGCCGGTCGTCCCGAGGAGTCCCCATGACCAGCAGGTTGAGAGCTGTCGTCGCCGCCGTCTTCGTCGTGTTTTCGTTCTCGTTCGGTGCCGTGGTGGTCGTGACCGCGCCCGCCTCGGCGCACTCCGACTGCTTCCGGCCCTGCCGCTTCTGAGCGGGCCGCTACCTACAGTTCGGCTTCCGAACTGCGGCTTTCGGTCGATGCTCGGTAGGCCACGGCGTCGCGTCGCCCGGGTTTGGTCGCCATCGCGCCGGTTACCTACAGTTCCGGCAGCCCGGCCGCGACCGGCTCGAACGCGTTGCCGGTGGCGATCTTCGGCCGCGGCAGCTCGACGGGTTCGCCCGGCTTGGTCCGCTTGTAAACCGCGGCGGTCGCCTCGGCGATCCGGCCCCAGTCGAAGTCCGCGGCCAACCGCGACTGCGCGGCCTTCGCCCGTTTCGCGGCGGCCGGCGCGTCGTCGAGCACGGCCGTCACCGCGTTGGCCAGTTCCGCGACATCGCCGGGGCTGAACGCCAGCCCGGTCTCGCCGTGCACCACGACCTCGCCGAGCCCGCCGGCCGTCGACGCCACCAGCGGCGCCTTCGCGGCAGCTGCCTCCAGCGCGACGATCCCGAACGGCTCGTACCGGCTGGGCAGCACCACGGCGTCGGCCGCGGCCAGCGCCGCCCGCAGGTCGCGGTCGGAAAGGTGCCCGACGAAGTCGACGGCGCGCCGCACCCGCAGCTTGCGCGACTGCTCGACCAGCTCGTCGAAGTGTCGTCCTTTTCCGGCGACGACCACCCGCGTGCCGGGGTGGCGGCGCCGGATGCGGGGGAGCGCGGCCAGCAGGTCCTGCACGCCCTTCTCCCACTCGAGTCGTCCGAAGTAGAGCAACAGCGGCGCCCCGGCCGGGCTGTAGACCTCGCGGGCGTGGGCGATCTCCTTCGCCGGCACCTGCCAGCCGCGTTCCTCGATGCCGTTGTGGATCACCGTGACATCGTCGGCCTCGACCTCGAAGAGGTGCGCGACCTCGCGGCGCATGGCCTGCGAGCACGTGATGAGCGCGTCGGCGCGGTTCGCCAGCCACCACTCGACCGAGTGAACTTGCTGGTTCAGCGGGTGCGACAGCCAGCCGGAGTGCCGGCCGGCCTCGGTCGCGTGGATCGTGCCGACCAGCGGCACCCGCGCGGCCTCGGCGATCGCGATGGCCGGATGGGCGACCAGCCAGTCATGCGCGTGCACGACGTCCGGCTGCCAGCCGCGCAGCAGGTCCTGCGCCGCGCGGATCATGGCGTGCCCCATGGCCAGCGTCCAGGCGACGAGGTCGCGTTCGAACGTCACGTGCATCGGGTCTTCGGCGACCCGGATGATCCGCACGCCCTCGACGACCCGGTCGGTGCGCGGATGCGTCCCGGCGTCGGTGCCCGCCGCGTGCCGGCACAGGACGACGACCTCGTGACCCTGCCGGGCCAGGTGGCAGGCGAGCGCGTGCACGTGCCGGGCCAGGCCACCGATGGCCACTGGCGGGTACTCCCAGGACAGCATCAGCACACGCATGCGCAGAGGTTACTCGCGAGTCGGGACGGCCCGGCGGCGCCCGTGCCAGCCGACCGGCCAGATCGTTCGCGGAATGTGGTCCGACTCACTGGCGAGCCCGGCGATCTCTGCCACCATCGGCCGGGATGACTTCACCAGAGGACACCGGCTGGCGCCGGCTCGACCCGCCCCTGTCCACCCCGTGGACCGGCGAAGCCGGCCCGGACAACGCCCTGCCCGAGTACCCGCGGCCGCAGCTGACCCGGCCGCGCTGGCTGAACCTCAACGGCGTCTGGGAGTACGCGGGCTGGCCGTCGTCGCCGGAGGAACCACGGCAGTCCGGCTACGCCGAGCGGATCCTGGTCCCGTTCCCGCCGGAGTCGGCGTTGTCCGGAATCGGCCGACGCGACGAGGTCCTCTGGTACCGGCGCCTGGTCGAGATCCCGGCTGAGTGGTCTGGCCGGCGGGTCCTGCTCCACTTCGGCGCGGTCGATCAGACAGCGAAGGTGTGGGTCAACAATCAGCTCGTCGCGACGCACGAGGGCGGCTACACGGCGTTCAGCGCGGACATCACCGACGTCCTGCGGGCGTCGGGCCCACAGGAACTGACCGTGCGGGCCGAGGACCGCACCGACATCGAGCCCTTTCCGGTCGGCAAGCAGCGCAACGCACCCGGCGGGATCTGCTATACGGCGTCGTCCGGAATCTGGCAGACGGTCTGGCTCGAGCCGGTGCCCGAGACCCGCGTCGAACGCCTCGACCTGACCCCGGACCTCACCGGCGTGACGGTGTCCCCGCAGGTCACCGGCGGTGCCGAGGTCGTGGTCGTCGTTTCGGACACGGACGGCGAAGTCGCTCGCGGCTCGGGCGCGGCCGGGACGTCGGTGCGCGTGGACGTTCCCGAACCACGCCTCTGGACGCCCGACGATCCGCACCTGTACACACTGCGTGTCCGGCTGCTCGACCGGCATGGCGCGGTTTTGGACGAAGTCGGCAGCTACGCCGGTCTCCGGACGGTGGGCCTGCTCCCGGACGCCGAAG
Source organism: Amycolatopsis camponoti (assembly GCF_902497555.1). Lineage (NCBI taxonomy): Bacteria > Bacillati > Actinomycetota > Actinomycetes > Pseudonocardiales > Pseudonocardiaceae > Amycolatopsis > Amycolatopsis camponoti. Next base: position 661,713 of record NZ_CABVGP010000002.1, read on the forward strand.
GCCGCCCGCGGATCGCGCTCAACGGACGGCCCACGTTCCTGCACGGTCCGCTCGACCAGGGCTACTGGCCGGATGGCATCTCGACCGCGCCCACCGACGACGCCCTGCGCTTCGACCTCGAAAAGACGAAGGAGCTGGGCTTCAACTTCGTCCGCAAACACGTCAAGGTCGAGCCGGCGCGCTGGTACTTCTGGGCCGACACGCTGGGCCTGGTCGTCTGGCAGGACATGCCGTCGCTGACGGTGTCGTTCGACGGTCCGCCCGGCATCGCGCCGGACCCGGTCCCACGGGCCCGCGAGCGGTTCGAAGCCGAATTGATCGAAATGATCATTCAACTCCGAGCGGTCCCGTCGATCGTCGGCTGGGTGCCGTTCAACGAGGGCTGGGGCGAGTTCGACACCGCCCGTGTCGCGGAACTGGTCAAGACCCTCGACCCGACCCGGCTGGTGATCGCGAACAGCGGGGTCAACTGCTGCTTCTCCCGCCCGGACACGGGCGCGGGTGACGTCTACGATGACCACACGTACGTGGGCCCAGGCGAGCCGACGGTCACCGACGGCCGGGCGATCGTCGACGGCGAGTACGGCGGCCTCGGTCTCGTCTTGGACGACCACCGCTGGCCGGGCCTGCCGAACGCGTACGAGATGACGACGACCCGGGAGCGGCTGACCGAGCGCTACGCGGAGGTGAGTGCCGTTCTGGAGCGTGTGGTCGTCGAGCGAGGCTTGTCCGGCGCGATCTACACCCAGACGACCGATGTCGAGAACGAGGTCAACGGCCTGCTGACGTACGACCGTCGCGTGGTCAAGGTCGACCCGTCGGTGGTCGCGAAGTGCGTGCGAGCGGTAATCGACGCCGGCTCGGCCTAAGCGGCCTCGCTGCCACCTGTTCGCACCGGAGTCTCGCCCTGACAGGCTCGTGGTCAGCTTTCGGCGACGGCCTTGACCAGGCGATCCCGCCCGTGGTCGAGCGCCGACAACAACGCGCCGCGCAGGGCCGCGGAGTCCGTCACCGCGCCGGCCTCCACCCGAACCGGTCCCGGCGCCGCCGCGCGAACCGTTCGCCGGATTTCGGCCACGAGATCCGGCCGGCTCCCCGCCGGGCCGCCCAGTAGCACCAGGTCCGGATCGACGATCGTGCAGATCGCGGCGACGGCCCTCCCGAGCGTCGCGCCGAGCAGCCGTAGTCGTTCGGCGGCCACGGTGTCGGCGGCGGCCTGGTCGAGCGTGGTCAAGATCGCGTCGACGTCCAGCGAAGGCGCGTCGGACCTGCCGAAACCCTGGTCGGCGAGAGCCGACGCGAGCGTGGTCCCCGAACTGTCCAGGTAGCCGATCTCGCCCGCCAGCCCGTGAGCCCCGCGCACGAGTTGATCGCCGACGTAAAGACTGACGCCGAGCCCGGCGCCGATGTAGACGTAAGCGAAGCTCTTCGCCTCCTGGGCGGCGCCCTCTCGTCGTTCGGCGAGCGCGGAGAAGTTGACGTCGTTGTCGAGCAGAACGTCCCGCCCGATCTCGTCGGCCCGGAGCGTCCCCTCGGGAAAAGGCGACCCCGGCAGCGCGACGACCTCGTGCGTGACTGGGTCGACCGGGTTGGCCACCGAGATCGCGATCGCTCGCACCGGACCTGAGCCCGCTTCGGCCGCCGCGGCGACGGCGTCCCGGACGGCGGTCGTCACCGGCCGGTCGGCGGGCGGGCGCCGCTCGGTCGCCAGGACCGTCCCGATCAGGTCGGTGGTGATCGTGCGGACGCCCTGCTGGTTGACCTCCGCGGCGACCACGCGGCCGGCGTCGGCGGCCAGTTCGTAGAAGGTGGCGATCCGGCCGCGGCGGCCGGTCTGGTCGGTGCCGGTGGCCCGCAGCGCGCCCGCCGTCTCCAGCCGCCGGACCGACTCGGAGATCGTCGGCTTCGAGATCCCGGTGGTCGCGGCGAGCTCCGCACGGGTGGTCCGGCCGTGGACGAATACGTGGTCGAGGACTGCGCGGTCGGTCATGGCCCGCAGCATCGCCAGGCGCGGAAGCGGCCGGTCGGGGTCGGACATCGCACCTCTTGTGGCGGGAGACGGACAGGGGTTACCGTAGCCGGGACATTCTAGTAAGGAGTCCTAACCAAAGATCGTGAGGACACCGATGACGACCACAGAGCTGCCCGCGAACATGTCCGAGGCCATCTCGCGGACCAAGCACGAGCTGCGCGCCCGGATCGGCGACGTCGCCGGCGTGTTCGCCGAGGTCCGTGACGGGCTGCGGCGGGAGGTCGACGCCGTCGCCGCCGACCCGGACGCCTTCCCGGTCGTCCGATTCCGCGACATCGCCGACGGGATCGTGTCGCAGCGGACGCTCGACGCGGTCCGGCGCCGTGGCTGCGCCGTCGTCAAGGGCACCTTCGCGCGCGAAGCGGCCGAAGCCTGGGACGCCGAACTGGCCGCTTACCTGGCCGACAACGACTTCGCCGGGACGTACCAGGGTCCTGCCGACGACGTTTTCGCCGGCCTCGCGTCGAGCCAGCCGCAGATCTACCCGGTCTATTGGTCGAAGCTGCAGATCCAGGCTCGGCAGCACGAGCACATGGTCGCCGTCCGGCGGTTCCTCAACTCCTTCTGGCGGCACGAGTCCGAGGGCCGCGTCTGGTTCGACCCCGATCGCGACACGGCCTACCCCGACCGTATCCGCCGCCGCCCGCCCGGCTCGGCGTCACTCGGCCTGTCCGCCCACACCGACTCCGGCTCGGTCGAACGCTGGCTGCTGCCCGCCTACCAGCAGGTGTTCCGCCACGTCTTCGCCGGAAACTGGCAGGAGTACGACCCGTGGGACGGCGCCTACCGCACCGAAGTCGACGAATACCCGTCGACCGTCATGTGCTCGGCCTTCCGCACCTTCCAGGGCTGGACGGCGTTGTCGGAAATGCACCAGGGCGACGGCGTCCTGCACGTGGTGCCGATCCCGTCGGCGATCACGTACGTGCTGCTCCGCGCGCTGCAGGACGACATCCCCGAGGGCGATCTCTGCGGCGCGGCCAACGGCCAGGCCCTGCCGGTGAGCGACAAGTACCACGACGACCTGCTGCCCGCGCTGACCTCCATCCCGGACGTCGAACCGGGTGACACGGTCTGGTGGCACGGCGACGTCATCCATTCCGTCGCCGACGGCTCCAATCCGGATCGCTGGGGAAACGTCATGTACATCCCGGCGAGCCCGCATTGCGCGAAGAATGCCGCCTACGCCGAAAAATGCGGCCGCGCATTCCTGGCCGGCGCGAGCCCGGGCGATTTCGCACCCGAAGACTACGAAGTGAACTGGGCCGGCCGCGCCACAATCGGCGACCTCGACGCGGTCGGGCGCGAACAGCTCGGCCTCTGACCGCGCCACGCCGGGGCGGCCGCACTCCGCCCCGGCGCGACCGGGAGCTACAGGTGCAGCCAGAGCCCGAGGTGCAGACCCAGGAGATGGATGTGCCCGTGGTGATGGTGGTGGCCGACGCACAGCACGCAGTGGCGAGCCTGGTCCGCCGCGTCGGACGACGGCGCGGCCGACGCGGTGCCCACCGCGGGGCCGGCCAGCAGCAGCCCGAGTGCCACGGGGAACGCGGCCAGCGCGGCCCGTCGCCTGGAGGTAGTCATCCCATGATCCCTTCTCCGCACATCGGCGCCGGAGTGGCGTCGTGAAAAGTATTCAGTGCGAAGCGGGGGAAATGGCAGGCTGATCACCCGGGATCCGCCCGACCGGATCATGGGAATCATTTTCGGTACTGTTTCGGTGGTACCCGGCTGGCCGCAGAAACCCGTCGATCCGGTGAATTCCGGGGAAGGCGGGGGACACGACGTCCCCCGCCCCGTGTCACGCCGGCAGCGCGGCCTCGATGGCCTTGACGACCGCGTCGTCCTCCGGCTCGGTCCGCGGCCGGAACCGCGCGAGGACCTCGCCGTCGGCGCTGACGAGGAACTTCTCGAAGTTCCACTGGACGTCGCCGGAGGCGCCTTCGGCGTCGGCGGTCTTGGTCAGCTCCGCGTACAACGGGTGCCGGCCCTCGCCGTTGACGTCGATCTTCTCGAACAGCGGGAAGGTCACGCCGTAGGTCGTCGAGCAGAACGTCTGGATCTCGTCGGCGCTGCCCGGCTCCTGCCCCGCGAACTGGTTGCACGGAAAACCGACGACGGAGAAACCCTGGCCGCCGAAGCGCTCCTGCAGCCGTTCGAGGCCGGAGTACTGCGGGGTCAGGCCGCACTTCGACGCGACGTTGACCACGAGCAGCGCTTTGCCCGCGAGCGAGCCCAGTGAGCTGTCCTGCCCGTCGAGGGTCTTGACCGGAATTTCCTGGATGCCCATGAGTCCCTTTCAGTCGTGCTTCAGTGCCCGGGCGTCGAGGTGCCCGAACGGTCCGTCGGCGGCGCGATAGGTCGCCGCCAGTTCTTCGGCTCGTGTGCGGTCGCCGCGTCGCAGCAGTCCGGCCAAGGCGTCGAAGCGCTCGGTGTGCACCGCCGCGCGGCGGCGCGCGTAGTCCGCTGCGGAGTCCTTGGTGACCATGAACGCCCAGTCGCTCTCCAGAGCCAGCATCGCTTCGGCCACGGCCTGGTCGGCGACGGTGTCCCGGGCCGTGGTCGGCAAACCGGCAACGAGCGAAAGGAGCCGTTCCTGCAACGCCGTGTTGGCGTCGACCATGTCCTTGACCTGCTCGCCGTCCCAGACACGCCAGTCCTTGCCCGACCCCCACGACGACGCGGGCAGCTCGATCGGCTCGCCGACGAGCCCGGCGTCGAGCGCGCCTTTCAGCGTTGTCACGCGGACGCCCGCCTCGGGCAGCGCGCGCAACACGCCCTCCAGCCAAGCCGGCCCTTCGTGCCACCAGTGCCCGAACAGCTCCGTGTCGTAAGCGGCGACCACGAGCGCCTCGCGCCCGTGTTGCTTCTTCAGCGAACGCAGCCGCGTGACCACGGTGTCGACGAAGTCCTTGACGTGCAGTCCCAGCACATCCGCGGCCAGCGACGGGTCGTACGGCGCCTTGTCCGGCGGTTCGACCGTCTTCCCGGTGACGCGCGACGCCTTGAGCCCGACCTCGTGCGCCCAGGTGTGGAAGTCGCGGTAGGCGGCGTGGCCGGGGTAGCCGGCCTTCGGCGACCACACACGGTAGGTGACCTCGAGGTCGCGTCCGAACGCGACCACGTCGCTGTCGCCGACCGGTCGCGCCGCCCAGGTGTCGCCGCGCAGCGACGGCCCGTCGACCATGAACCGCCGCACGCCGGCGGCCGCGTAGTCCTTTTCCATGCCAGGCGCGTAGCCGCACTCCGGCGCCCAAATCCCCTCGGGCCGCGACCCGACCCGCAATGCCGTGTCGGCCAGGCCGGCGTTCAACGCGAACTCGCGCACCCGCGGGTCGAGCAGCGGCTGGAACGGGTGGGCCAGCGGGCCGCCGAGCAGCTCGATCGTCGAGTTGTCGACCAAGGAACGAAGGATCGGGGAAAAGCCGTGACGCCAGCGGGTGCCCAGTTCTTCAGCCGCGCGGACCGCGGTGCGGTGTTCGGCCGCGGCGAGTTCGCGCAGCGTCGGGTCGCCCCGCCACAGCGTCGACGCGTGCTGGGCGCGCAGCTGCCAGTGGCCGAGCCAGTCGTGGAACGCGCGGATGCTGTACGGGTCGTCGAGCTGCGCGGCGAGCACCGGCGTGACGCCCAGCGTCAGCACGTCCCGGCGGCCTTCGGCGGCGAGCCGCTCCAGCAACTCGACCATCGGCAGGTACGAGTGCGCCCACGCCTGGTAGAGCCATTCCTCGCCGACCGGCCAGCTCCCGTGGTGCGGCAACCACGGCAGGTGGCTGTGCACGACGAGGCAGAAGGTGCCTTCGTTCACCGGCGCACCGCCACGGCGACCAGGTCGAGGCTCGCGTCGAGGTCGTCACCGTGGATGTCGAACCCGGTCGCGTCGATAGCGGCCACGTCGGCGAGCAGCGCCTCCGGCCAGGCGGCTTGGCCGGGCAGCGAGCCCATGACCACGTCGAGCTGGGCGTCGATGATCGAACCGCCGTACCGCTCGTCGAGCGCGCGGACAGCCTCGCCGTGGTGCAGGCCGTGGAGCGCTTCGACGTCGAAACCGGCCTCGGCGAGGAGTCCGGCCAGCTCGGCCGGCGCCAGCTCGCGGGTGTGGAACGGGTTCAGCGGCGTGTCGCTGTCCGGGGTGAAGGTCAGCCGGTTCGGCGTCGTGACCAGCAGTTTGCCGCCCGGCGACAACACCCGCCGGCACTCGGCGAGGAACCCGGCCTGATCCCACAGGTGCTCGATGACCTGGAAATTGGCCACGACGTCGACAGCGCCGTCGCCCACCGGCAGGAAAGCGAGGTTCGCCCGGGCGACGGCGACTTCGGGGTAGCGGCGGGCGACGTGCTCGGTCGTCGGCACGTCGTAGTCCAGGGCGAGCACCCGGCGGGCCGTCGTCGCGAGGAGGCTCGCGCCGTAGCCCTCGCCGCAGCCGGCTTCGAGCACCTTCGCGTCCGCGCAGTGGGGGAGCAGGGCGAGGTAGGCGGCCTCGTGGCGGCGGAACCAGTAGTTCTCCTCGGCGATGCCGGGGACGGTCCGTTCGCCGGTCAGGTGCAGCGCCTCGGCCCGGGTGGCTGGGGTGGTCACCTCCGCGACCCTAGCGGGTGTCACGTCCGGCCCGGCCGTCTCGTTCCGTGGTCATGCAACGGACCATCACCCGCGTTCTGCTCGTCCTCTTCGGCCTGATCGAGGTCCCGATCGGACTGTGGCCACTGATCACACCAATCGGCTTCTACCAGGACTTTCCCGGCGTCCGCACGGGCTGGGTTTCGATGGACGGCCCCTTCAACGAACACCTGCTGCGCGACTTCGGCGGCCTCAACCTGGCGCTCGCGGCCACGCTGATCGGCGCCGCCGTGATCGGCACCACAGCAGTCGCGCGGCTGGCGGCGATCGCCGCCTTGCTCTTCGGCGTGCCGCACTTCTTCTACCACCTCGGGCACGTGTCGCATTTCGAGACGATCGACCAGGTGCTCATCATCGGGTTGACGGGGCTCAGCGCGCTGGTGCCGCTGGTGCTCCTGGCGATTCCCGGCCGCCGGGTCAGTACACCGGTGACACCGTGATGCCGAGCGCGCCCGGGCCGAGGTGCGCGCCGATGACCGTGCTCGCTTCGACGACCATGCTCTCGGCCATCGCCGGGACCCGGCGTTCGATCTGCCGGCCGATCTCGAGTTCGTGGTCGCTCGCGCCGAACCGCGTAACGGCGATGTCGGCGCGGAAGCCGCCGGACTTCTTGACCGCGAGATCGACCATCTTGGCCAGCGCCCGCCGCGTGCCGGGGACGCGGGCAAGCGGCGCGACCTCGCCGTCCTTGACCGTGAGCAGCGGCTTGATCGAGAACGCGGTGCCGAGCATCGCCTGCGCGGCGCCGATCCGCCCGCCTCGGCGCAGGAACTCCAGCGTGTCGACGTAGATGAACTCGGTGCTGGTGAAGCACCGGCGTTCGGCGGCTTCGATGACCCGGCCGGCGTCCCCGCCCGCCGCGGCCGCGCGGGCCGCCGACACCGCGGCGAAGCCCAGGCTCATCCCGGTGGTGCGGCTGTCCAGGACGTGCACCGGGATGCGCACCTGCTGGGCGGCCTCCCGGGCCGCGCGGACGGTGTCGGACATGCGGCCGGAGATGTGGATGCTGACGATGGCGGTCGCGCCGGAGGCGGCCGCTTCCTGGTAGGTCCAGAAGAACGCCCCCGGATCCGGGGGCGAGGTGGTGATCGTGTGCCCCTCTCTCATGGCGTTGATCACCTCGCCGCGGTCGAAGCGGTTTTCGTCGTCGAAGTGACCACCCAGGTTCAGCTGGATCTGGACGACTCCGATGGCCCAGCGGGAGGCGACGAGGTCGGGCAGGCAGGAGCTCGAGTCGGTGATGACGGCGATGCGCGAGGGCATGGTGGGGGAGGTTAATGCCTGACACCCACTGCGAGTATGCCGTGGTTGGTCCGATCGGACGAACGGCAGTTCGGGTGGGGCAACCGGTCGACTACCGGGACGATGGTCCCATTAGATTGCGCATCCAGGTGAATGGCGTCACCTCGGCGGGTCCTGGCGGCGGAATGGCCCTAATCTACCGGCCAGTAGAGCACTGACCCGTGGTGCGTCCGCGGGCCACAACCGGGAGGTCGAAGAAGACCCATGACCAACATCGTTGTCCTGGTCAAGCAGGTACCGGACACCTACTCGGAGCGAAAGCTCAACGGGTCCGACCACACCCTTGACCGCGAATCCGCCGACGCCGTGCTCGATGAGATCAACGAGAAGGCCGTCGAAGAAGCGCTGAAGATCAAGGAAGCCGGCGAGGGCGAGGTCACTGTGATCTCGGTGGGCCCGGCCCGCGCGACCGACGCCATCCGCAAGGCGCTGTCCATGGGCGCCGACAAGGCCATCCACGTCTCCGACGAGGCGCTGCACGGCTCCGACGCCATCGCCACCGCCAAGGTGCTCGCCGCCGCGATCGCGAAGGTCGAAGGCTACGACCTGATCATCGCCGGCAACGAGTCGTCCGACGGCCGCGGCGGCGCCATCCCGGCGATCCTCGCCGAGCTGCTCGGCCTGCCGCAGGTCACCTACGCGCGTGAGGTCACGGTCGAGGGCACGACCATCAAGGCCGTCCGCGAGACCGAGGACGGCCTGACCCGCCTCGAGGCGAGCCTGCCCGCGGTGGTCAGCGTCGGCGAGAAGATCAACGAGCCGCGCTACCCGTCCTTCAAGGGCATCATGGCCGCGAAGAAGAAGCCGGTCGAGACGTTCACCATCGCCGACCTGGGCATCGACGCGGGCGAGGTCGGCCTCGGCAACGCGTGGTCCACCGTGACCGAATCCTCGCCGAAACCGCCGCGCACCGCCGGTGAGAAGGTCGAGGACGAGGGCGACGGCGGCACCAAGGTCGCCGAGTACCTGGTCGGCCAGAAGCTCATCTGACAACGGCTCTTCGAGGAGGATCAAAGAACATGGCTGAAGTACTCGTCCTCGTCGACCACGTCGACGGTGAGGTCAAGAAGGTCACGCTCGAGCTGCTGACCGCGGCCCGCGCGCTCGGTGAGCCGTCGGCGGTCGTCGTCGGCCCGACCGGGACCGCCGCCAAGGCGAAGCAGTCGCTGGCTTCCCACGGTGCCGCCAAGGTGTATGTCGCCGAAGGTGACGACGCCGCGAACTACCTGGTCACGCCCAAGGTGGACGTCCTCGCCGCGCTGGCGCAGCAGGCGTCCCCGGCCGCCGTGCTCGTCACCGCCAGCGGTGAGGGCAAGGAGGTCGCCGCCCGCCTGGCCGTGCGCCTGGGCTCCGGCCTGATCTACGACGCCGTGGGCGTCAACGGCGACGGCGTCATCGACCAGTCCATCTTCGGTGGCGCGTTCTCGGTGAAGTCGAAGTCCGCGAAGGGCGCGCCGATCGTCTCGATCCGCCCGGGTGCGGTCGAGGCCGAGCCGGCCGAGGGTGCGGCGGCCGAGGAGACCGTCGAGCTCCCGGCCACCGACGCGGCGAAGTCGACCAAGATCACCGGCGTCGAGCCGGTGACCGGCGGTGACCGTCCGGAGCTGACCGAGGCCTCGATCGTGGTCTCCGGTGGACGTGGTGTCGGCTCGGCGGAAAAGTTCGACGTCGTCGAGAAGCTGGCCGACTCGCTCGGCGCGGCTGTCGGCGCGTCGCGCGCCGCCGTCGACTCCGGCTACTACCCGGCGCAGTTCCAGGTGGGCCAGACCGGCAAGACCGTGTCGCCGCAGCTGTACATCGCGCTCGGCATCTCCGGCGCGATCCAGCACCGCGCCGGCATGCAGACGTCGAAGACGATCATCGCCGTCAACAAGGACGCGGAGGCGCCGATCTTCGAGATCGCCGACTTCGGCATCGTCGGCGACCTGTTCAACGTCGCGCCGCAGCTGACCGAAGCGGTCGAGAAGCGCAAGGGCTGATCCGACGCTCCGAAGGGCCTTCCGGGACCACCCGGAAGGCCCTTCGCGCGTTTCCGGGACCTGAGAGAAGCCTGAGAACCCGCCATTAACTGAACGTGCACTAATCGGTCATCGGATGGCACTCTCCGCGGTTTCCTCCGCGCGGGTAAACCTTGACCATGACGACGTCACAGCTCCTCGTCAGCACTGATCAGGCGGGTGCCGACCTTCCCGCGGACGCTCCCCGGTACTCCCTTCTCGTCGCCCATGCGAACGAAGAAGTGGTCGCCGCGCAGAAGCTGCGTCACCGCGTTTTCGCCGAGGAGATGGGCGCGCGGCTGCACTCGCCGGTCGCCGGTCTCGACGCCGACGAGTTCGACGAGTTCTGCGACCACCTCGTGGTCCGCGACGACAACACGGGCGAGATCGTCGGCACCTACCGGATGCTGCCACCGGACCGCGCCGCGCAGGCCGGGAAGCTCTACGCCGACAGCGAGTTCGACCTGAGCGCGCTCGACGCGCTGCGGCCGTCCCTGGTCGAAACCGGGCGGTCGTGCGTGCACCCGGACCACCGCAGCGGCGCCGTCGTCAGCCTGGTCTGGGCCGGGATCGCCCGCTACATGCTGCTTTCCGGCCACCGCTACCTCGCCGGCTGCGCGTCGGTCCCGCTGGTCGACGGCGGGTCGTTCGCCGCCGGCGTCTGGGACGTCCTGCGCACCAAGCACTACTCGGACGAGGCCACGCGCGTCTCGCCGCTGATCCCGTGGGACGCGTCGGGGATCGAACGCCCCGCCCGCTCGATCCTGCCGCCGCTGATCAAGGGCTACGTCCGGCTCGGCGCCAAGGCCTACGGCCCGCCCGCGCTCGACGCCGACTTCGGCGTCGCGGACTTCTTCGTCGTGCTGGACCTGCACAACGTCGACGAGCGCTACCTGAAGTTCTTCCTCGGGGTCCAGGTATGAGCCACGCCTGGATGCCGTCCTCGCCGTGCGGCGACGGCTGCCTGACCGACGCCGACCCCGTGGTCGCTTTTCCCCGGCGCGTCTTGCGCGTCACCGCGGCGGTCTTCGTCGTTTTTTCGGCGTTGCTGACGGCGCCCCTGCTGCTGGTGTCGTGGGGTCGCGAGCGCCGGGTCCGGCTGATCTTCCGCGGCGTGCTGCGGGCGTTCGGCGTCCGGCTGGACATCCACGGCGGCGAGGACTTCCTGACCGCGCCCGCCGGCCGTGGTGCGCTGGTGGTCAACAACCACATCTCGTGGCTGGACATCGTCGCGATCAACGCGCTGCGTCCGATGCGCGCGCTGGCCAAGAAGGAGATCGCGAGCTGGCCGGTGCTGGGCGGCCTGGTCCGCCGCGGCGGCAGCATCTTCCTCGACCGCGAGCGGCTGACGACACTGCCGGCCACGATGGCGTCCCTGGCCGACGCACTCAGGACGGGCTCGCTGGTGAGCGTGACGCCGGAGGGCACGACCTGGTGCGGACTGGCGTCCGGTCGGTTCACGACGGCGACGTTCCAGGCGGCCATCGACGGTGGCGTCCCGGTCCGCCCGATCGCGCTCAGGTACCGCCTCGCGGACGGCCGCGAGACGAGCCGTCCGGCGTTCATCGGCCCGGAGTCGCTGATCGCGTCCCTGCGCCGGGTCGCGGCGCTGCGCGGGCTGGCGCTCGAGATCCACATCTGCCCGGAGATCGCGCCGGGGCGCGCGGAGAACCGTCGTGAGCTGGCGGCGCTCGCCGAGGCGGCGGTGCATTCGGCGCTGGGGACGGTGCAGATCCCGGCCCAGCAGCGGCGGCGGACTCCGCGTCCCCAGCCGGTCCCCCTGGTTTCGCCTCCCGCGAACTGATCCGGGCTCTGTCGCCGCGATCCGGCGACAGACCCGGATCGGGAGGCGTTCGCGGTTTTGTAAGCGCGGGCCTGTCATCGTGATCCGATGACAGGCCCGTTCGATCGACTCCGAGTTCGCGCCGGTTCGTCTGGACTCACTCGGCTCGCGGTGATCTCGGCTCCGTACTGCCCGGGAGATCTCCAGCCCGGTCCGTTCAGCCGACAGCGAGCGTGAGCTTCCCTCCGGGATGCCCGTTCTCGCTCTCGACCTGGGCAGTGGCGGCCTCGGCGAGTGGGTAGCTCTTGCCCTGGGCGATGCGGAGGCCGTGGTCGGTCACCCAGCCGGCGATCCCGGTCAGGACCTCACGCGACTGGTCGCCTCCGCTCGAGAACGGGATGTCCAGCTCGAACGCGGCGCCGTCGGCGATGGTGATGATCCGGTCTTTCGTGCCCCGCAGCTCGACCGACCCGGGCAGCACTCCGTGTCCGGTGGCGTCGAACACGGCGTCCACCGGCCCGGGCGCGGCTTCGCGGACCCGGTCCAGCCAGCCGTCGCCGTAGAGCACCGGGACGACGCCCAGCGACTTCAGGTCGTCGAGGTTCCGGCTGCCGGCGGTGCCGATGACGGTCAGCCCCTGGGCGACGGCGACCTGCGCGGCGAACCGCCCGACCGTGCCGCTGGCGCCGTGGATCAGCAGCGTCTCGCCTTCGCGGACCTCGAGCAGCCTGAGGACGCGAAGCGCCGTCTCGCCGGCGACCGGCAATGCCGCGGCGTCCGCCCACGAAATGCCGGTGGGCTTCGGCGCGAGCGTCTTCGCCAGCGCGTACTCGGCGTACGCGCCGGTCTCCGACCAGCCGAACACCTCGTCACCGACGGCGAAGTCCGCGCCCTCGCCGACGGCGTCGACGACGCCCGCCACCTCCAGACCAGGGATGTGCGGGAAGGCGACTTGGAAGCTCTGCTGCATGAAGCCGTTGCGGATCTTCCAGTCGACCGGGTTGATCCCGGCGGCCCGGATGGCCAGCCGCACCTGTCCCGGGCCGGGCTCCGGCACCGGAACCTCGGACAGCTGCAGGACGTCCGGCCCGCCGTAGGCGGAGAAGGTGATCGCTCGCATGGTGTTCGCTGCGCTCCTCGGGTCTGTGACTTCGAATGTCCTCTCCAAGGAGTCAACTCGCGCCGCTATTCCGCCGAACCACCCGGACGAGCAGTGTTCACTAGCCGGACGAGCAGGCTGCGCCTTCGCGGACGCGCCTACCTTGGACGCATGGACGCTTCCTGGTCGGATCCGCGACACGTGCTGGACGTCGTCCAGCGGCTGTTGTCGGCGCCGCGGCCGCACCTCCTGCTCGGGTTCTCCGCCGAGCTGGGGAAGCTGATCCCGCACCGCGCGGCGGCCATGCAGACCGGCGACTGTCCGCGCAGCCCGCTCAAGGTCGTCGGCGACCAAGTGATCGCCGACGCCGTGACGAGCGTCGAGCTGCAACGGCTGGTCGACCGCAGCGAGCCGGGCAAGGCCCTGGTGGTCGACGGCGTACTGGGCGGCGTCGAGCGCCGTCTCGTCCTTCTTTCGTCGATGCCGGCGGTCGGCCAGGGCGCGGTGCTGGCTGTCGTTCCGGAGGACACCGAACTGCCGGCGGCTGAACTGGAGCTGGCCGCGCAGCTGTGGCACGTCCTCAGCACCGACGCGGGCCAGCGCGCGGCCGACCCAGGCCCGGAGGTCCTGGCCGGCAACCTCGCGGCGGCCACGGCTCGGGCCCAGGCGATCACCGACCTCGGCCAAACCCACGCGGCGGCTCTGACCACGCTCCTGGCGGTGCTGCGCTCCGGACGTCTCTCCGACGTCGTCGCCCGCCGCACCGCGGTCGACCTGGCCACCGACTCGCTGCTGGAGCTGAAAGGCGTCATCGATCGCGACCAAGCCATGTCCGAGGAACGGGCTGGCACGGCCTTCGCCCTGCTCCGGACCCAGCTCGCCGACTTGGTCCGCCACACCGAGGTCGAAGTCGACTTGGTCGACCCGGCCGGTGACGCGTCGCTTCCACAGGACATCGCCCACACAGCGCGGACGATGACGCGCGGGCTGGTGCTCGCCGCCTTGGACCGTCCGACGACCACGCGCCTGCGGGCGTCGTGGCGGCTCGACGGCCCGGTGCTGCGGATCACGGTCCGCGACGACAGCCCCGAGGTCGCCGACGCGATCCCCGCCCGCGGCTTGACCGACCGGCTCGCCACCCTCGGCGGTCACTGGGAGGTCGACGCGGTGCCGGGCTGGGGCACGACGGTCACCGCGGTCCTCCCGCTCGGCATCGCCGAACCGCCGGAACTGCGTCCGCTCGACCGGCTCAACCCGCGCGAGGTCGAGGTCCTGACCGGGATCTCGCAGGGCCGGCGCAACCGGCAGATCGCCGAGCAGTTGCAGCTCAGCGAGCACACCGTGAAGTTCCACGTCCGCAACATCCTCGACAAGCTGGACGTGAGCTCCCGCGGCGAGGCCGCCGCGCTGGCTCGCGACCTGCGCCTGGAGCCGGTGGCGCGCCGGACGGCCTGAACCGGCTTGACCTCCAGCGGGCTGGAGGTTGCACGCTGCTGATCATGGCCTCGACGCTCGACTCCACACCCCGTCGCCGCAGCGTGCTCTGGACGGCGGAGCACCGCCTGACGACGATCGCGCTGCTGCTCGTGGTCACCCTGGTCGCGTTCGAGAACATGGGCGTCGCGACAGCGATGCCGACCCTGGTCGCCGACCTTCACGGGTTGTCCCTGTACTCGTGGCCGTTCACGATCTTCCTCATTTCGAGCGTGGTCGCGACGGTGCTGTCGGGCCGGATCGGCGACCGCCGTGGCCCGGCGCCCGCGCTGCTGGCCGGGCCGGTGTTGTTCGCGGTGGGCCTGGTCTTCGCGGGGACAGCGAGTGGAATGCCGACGTTCCTCTTCGGCCGCGCCTTGCAGGGCTTCGGCTCGGGGCTCCTCCTGGTTTCGGTTTCGCTCCTGATCGCGTTGACGTTCACCGACCAGGAACGCCCGGTGATCTACGCGGCGAACGCGGCCGCCTGGGTCCTGCCGGCGGTGATCGGGCCGTCCCTGGCCGGAGTGGTGACGGCCAGCATCGGCTGGCGCTGGGTCTTCCTCGGCCTGGTTCCGCTGGTGGTCATCGGGGCGGCGATGCTGGTGGTGGTCATCCGTCGCCTACCGGCGCACATGCCGTTCGCCGGCGGCCATCGCGCAGGCGTGGTCAAGGCGATCGTCGCGGCCCTCGGCGTCGCGGCGTTGACGTGGGCGGCCCAGCACCAGTCGTTGCTGGCCCTCGTCTACGGCGCGGCCGGGCTCGTCGCCCTGGGCTGGGCCCTCCGGACGCTGCTTCCGACCGGAACGCTGTCATCTCGCCCCGGCCTCCCGACGGTCATCGCCTCCCGTGCTCTTATCGCGGGCGCTTACGCCGGAATGGAGGCGTACTTGCCCCTGACGATGAGCGCGGTCCACGGCTACAGCCCGGCGCTCGCCGGCCTGCCACTGACGATCACAGCCTTGGGCTGGTCAGCGGCTTCTGCGGCGCAAGGCCGGTTCCTCAACTGGTCGAGGGAAGCATCCCTCCGCACAGGGTTCTGGCTGGTCGCGGCCGGTTTGGTGTGCTTCGGCCTCGTCTCCCAGCCCTGGTTCCCCGCCTGGACGGCGTTCGTGGCGTGCGCGGTCGGCGGCGCGGGCATGGGGATCGCGATGCCGGCGATCTCCGTCCTCCTGCTGCGCTATTCACCCGAGGGTGAACGCGGCTTCAACACCTCGGCGATGCAGCTGGCCGACTGGGTGGGCTCCGCGCTGCTCATCGGCCTGGGCGGCGTCCTGCTCGGTCTGGTGGGCTCGGTTCTCGATCCGTCACCGGCGATGGCCCTGCTCACAGTGGCCTTGGTGGCACTGGCGCTGCTGGGGGTCCGGCTGACCGGACGCTGGCCGTCGAAGGTGTGACAGCCCACTTCGAGGGCCAGGGTGGGCTTCGTCACGCGGTGGAGCGGACTACCCTGATGGAGCGATGACCTATCTCGACCACGCGGCGACCACTCCGATGTTGCCCGAAGCCATAGCGGCGATGACCGAGGCGCTGTCCAACGTGGGCAACGCCTCCGCGTTGCACTCTTCGGGTCGTCGCGCCCGGCGGATGGTCGAGGAAGCTCGTGAAACCATCGCCGATGCTCTGGGCGCCCGTCCTTCCGAAGTGATCTTCACCGGCGGCGGCACCGAGAGCGACAACCTCGCACTCAAAGGCATCTTCTGGGCCCGCCACGACGAGCAGGAGCAGCGTCGTCGCATCTTGGTGGGCGCCGCGGAGCACCACGCCGTACTGGACACGGTCGAATGGCTCGAATCCCATTGCGGCGCCGAGATCACGCTGCTGGAGGTCGACAGCCAGGGGCGCGTCTCACCCGACACCCTCCGAGCGGCGATCGCGGCGGATCCCGAAGCCGTGGCGCTGGTCACGGTGATGTGGGCCAACAACGAGGTCGGGACGATCAATCCGATCGCCGAGCTGGCCGCGGTCTGCGCCGAGTTCGACATCCCGCTCCACACCGACGCGGTCCAGGCCGTCGGCGCCGTCCCGGTCGACTTCGCGGCCAGCGGCGCCGCCGCACTCACCCTGACCGGACACAAGCTCGGTGGCCCCTTTGGCGTGGGTGCCCTCCTGCTCGGCCGCGATGTGACGTGCGTCCCCCTCCTTCACGGCGGAGGCCAGGAACGCAGCGTTCGTTCCGGCACCCTCGACGTCCCCGCGATCGTCAGCTTCGCGGCTGCGGTCCAAGCCAGTGTCTCGACCAGGGCTGACTACGCAAAGCGTGTCGAGGAGCTCCGCGACGGACTCATCGAAGTCATCCAGCGTGAAGTACCCGACGCCATCCTCAACGGTGACGACGGTGAGCGGCTCCCCAGCCACGCTCACTTCACATTTCCTGGTTGCGCCGGCGACAGCCTGCTGATGCTGCTCGACGCCAAGGGCATCGAATGCTCGACGGGGTCCGCGTGTACAGCAGGCGTCGCCCAGCCGAGCCACGTGCTGCTCGCCATGGGCGCCGACCCTGCAGCTGCTCGGGGGTCTCTCCGTTTCTCTCTCGGTCACACATCCACCTCCGCGGACGTAGAGGCGGTAGCCGCCGAGATCGGCGGAGTCGTCACGCGTGCCCGGCAGGCCGGCTTGGCAGGAATGCGCAAGCAGAACCAGAAGCAAGAGGTGTAAGGCAATGCGGGTTTTGGCCGCGATGAGCGGAGGAGTGGACTCGGCAGTGGCTGCGGCACGTGCGGTCGATGCCGGGCACGACGTCGTCGGCGTGCACCTGGCGCTGTCGGCCAAACCCGGCACCTTGCGCACCGGGTCACGCGGTTGCTGCACCATCGAAGACTCACACGACGCCCGGCGGGCCGCTGACATCCTCGGAATCCCTTTCTACATCTGGGATTTCGCGGAGCGCTTCACCGAAGAGGTCGTCGAGACCTTTGTCGGCGAATACGCCGCAGGCCGCACGCCGAACCCGTGTGTCACCTGCAACGAGAAGATCAAGTTCGAAGCTCTCCTCGAGAAGGCGATGGCTCTCGGCTTCGACGCGGTCGCGACTGGCCACTATGCGCGCCTCTCCGTGATGGACGGCGTACCCGAGCTGCGCCGCAGTGCCGACAGCGGCAAGGATCAGTCCTACGTACTCGCCTCCCTGACCGCGGAGCAGCTGAGCCACGCCATGTTCCCTTTGGGTGACTCGTGGAAGACCGATGTGCGTGCCGAGGCAGAGCGGCGTGGTCTGTCCGTCGCCAACAAGCCGGACAGCCACGACATCTGCTTCATCCCGGACGGCGACACCAAGAAGTTCTTGGAGAACCGGCTGGGGCAGCGCCCTGGTGAACTCGTCGACGCGGAGACCGGCGCGGTGCTCGGCCGTCACACCGGAGTGCACGGATTCACCGTCGGACAGCGTAAGGGACTCGGGATCGAGGCCCCGGCGCCTGACGGCCGTCCTCGCTATGTCCTGTCGCTCGAACCGGTTTCCGGCTCCGTCAAAGTCGGCTCCGCGGCAGGGCTCGGGATCAAGACGATCGAGGCCGACCGCGCGATCTGGCCCAGTGGCGAGCCGCTGACCGAACCGACTGAGTGCATAGTGCAGGTCAGGGCGCACGGAGGCATCGTCGACGCGGTCGCCGACGTGGACTCCGACACCATGACGTTGCATCTGCGCGAACCGCTGCGCGGGGTCGCCCCGGGCCAGGTCGTCGTGCTCTACCGACCGGATGCCGATGGCGGGGACATCGTCCTGGGCAGCGCGAAGATCTCGGGCACGCGCTGACCCTCGGTCATAGCCGCGGCTTCTTGCGGCTCCGATTCGTTCGCCGCCGGCCTGAACTCATCGACGGCGGTGTTGTCGAGTGCGTCCGGCCGGCTGGCGTTGCGACGTTCACCGTGCCATCAGAGGTGATTTCGTAGTCCCAACCGGGCCGACTCTTCAGCCTGCGGTGCCGCGAGCAGTACGTGACCGGCTGATCGGCTGCCCCCTCGCTCTCGCCCTGAGCCCGGGTCGCTTCGATCCCGCAGTTCTGCGCAGGGCGCGTGCATCCGGGCTGCCGGCACTCGCGGTCCCGGACCCGGATGAACTCGTCGTGCGCCGGATCCAGCGGGTACCGCGTCGGTGACAGCTCGATCGCTCGGCCAGTGCGCGGATCGGTGAGGACTCGTCGGAGCGTCGTGTCGGAGCCGCTGATGATGCGACGTGCCACCGCGGCCGCGATGGGTCCGCGTCCGGCCAGAACTGCCGGCGAGTCGCTCACACCGAGATAGGTCGCCAAGTCGACGTGCAGGAACACCTCGGTGCGCTCGCTCGGGCCGCCCATTCCGCTGAGCAGCAGATCCATGGCGACGTCCGCCCGGAGCTGGTCCAGCGTTCGAGACTCGTCCGAGGTCTTCAAGGCTCGGGCAGCTTGGTCGATACGTGTGTAGGCCGCGGTCGCCTTCTCGGTGGTGGCGTTGTTGATCGAAAGACTGGTCACGCCGGTGTCCTGATGGTGCAGAGCCAGCCGCCTTTCGACGAAGGCCCGTTCGGTGCGCTGCGCCGCGCCTTCCGGATCGGCTTTCGCCGCCGCATAGGCCGCTGCCCGGCGGACCTGGGTGGCATTGCGTCCTGGAACGCGGTCCTCGAGCGTGGCGTCGACGAGGCGTACGTGGTCTCTGGACAACCATGCCGTCGCATCCGTGACCTTCATGGCGCGATACAGGTCGAGCCGTCCGTCGTCCATGAGATTGAGCATTCGGGGAAGCCGGGCGATCAGCGCGTTCGCCGCCGAGACCATGGTGCCGGCCCGATGTTCTGTGATGGACAGGGCCAACGCCACTTCGGAAGCTGTACCGGGCGCCCGTCTCCGGCGCACGCTGAGGTCTGCGATCGCCCGTAGTTGCAGGGCTTGCAGCTTGGAGATCTCGGCATCAGTGATGCGCATCAGATCGACGAGCTGGTCATCTTTCATGCGTTGCAGCACATCCGGGTCGGCCCGGACGGTTCTTAGCACGAACGGTAGCTCGTCGTGAGTGCTCGAGGAGCCGGCGGGAGGGACAAGTTTGCGGAGCGGTTGCGAAGCTGTCATGAGCCCGACGGTACGAGGCCTCGCGGGAAATGTCACCGAGATTCAGAAGAATGGGTGGTAAAAGGGAGCGAACGGTCCTTTCGCGCCCTTCGCGACTTGACGTACGCGAATTGATTCGGAATGGTTCGCGTGCGTGTACGTGTGCGTCGCCGATTCCGGGAGGAAGCTGATCGAGTCAACGTCCTATTCGGACAAAGGAGAGTCCGTTGTATTGCAACGACTTCGATGCTCAGAGCGTGAGCTTGAAACCGGTGTGGCTGGGAACGAAGCCGAGCCGCTCGTAGAACCGGTGAGCGCCGGTCCTCGAGACGTCCGATGTGAGCTGTACGAGTGCGCATCCGCGTTGTCGAGCCTCGTCGATCGCCCAGTGCATGAGGTCGGAGCCGAGCCCGGAGCCGCGATGGTCGGCGTGGATCCGGACGGCCTCGACCTGGCCGCGAAGGGCACCGCGCCGGGCAAGGCCGGGGATGAGCGTCAACTGCAACGTCCCGACCGGCTCGTCGTCGGCGGTCACGACGACCAGTAACTGGTTAGGATCTGCGTCGATTTGCTCGAAAGCGCTCAGGTACGGCGCGAGGTTGTGGGGGTCGTCGCGCGCCGCGCCGAGCTGGTCGTCCGCCAACATGCGCACTATCGCGCCGATGTCCTCACGCCGTGCCCTGCGGATCGTGTAGTCGCTCACCGCGCCAGTATCACAGGACGCGGGTGAACCCTTGATAGCTTTGCTCGAACCCGAAGCGCGCGTAGAACTCCCGCAGGTCGGCGCGCTTGAGGCCGGAATCGAGGTGAAGGCGGCTACAACCTCGTCGACGGGCTTCGTCGATGCCCCAGGTCAGAAGCGCGCTGGTCACTCCACGCCGCGCGGCGCGGATGCCTTCGAGCAAGCCGCGGGTCGCGCCTTCCCACGCGAGCCCTCGCAGCACCGTCAGCTGGGCGGTGCCGGCGACGCCGTTGTCGTCCTCGGCGACGACCAGTGTGACGTGCGGGGTGTTCATGAGCTCTCGAAGTGCGGCTGCCAGCGGCTCGCCCGGCGCACCGAACAGGCGCACGATCGCCTCGATGTCCGTCGCCCTGGCACGCCTGATGACATCCATTTCACCCAGTATGCAGGACGCTCGGCCGAGCGTCGTAACTGCGACGACGTGGCTACCCGCGGTGCCGGTCAGGGGATCGTGTAGTGGCGGACACCTTCGACGATCTGGGCGGTCAGTTTGCCCTGGGACACCAGCAGGTCGAGATGCGCCGCAGTCTCCAGGACTGCGAGTGTCTGGTTGAACGAGTCCATTTCGGACAGTTTGCGGTTGCGGCGGGTCCAGCCGATCCGGTGCGCGGCCTCGAAAGCGGTGCCCGCGCCGGCGGTGATCTGGGAGCCGATCGTCTCGAGGCGTTGCCGATGGTGTTCCAGCAGTTCGTCGACCCGTGTGTGCACGCTTTCGGACACCGGACCGTGCGCGGGAAGCATGCGGCGGTCCGGCATCGCGCGCACCAGGCGCAGCGAGTCGATGAAGTCGTTGAGCGGCAACTCGGCCGGCACGGGCTGAAATCCGATCGAAGGCGTGATGTGCGGCAGCACGTGATCGCCGGAGAACAGCAGATCGGCGCTGTCGTCGACGAACACGACATGGCCGGCCGTGTGACCGGGAGTGGCGACGACATCGAACTCGCGACCGGGCAGGATCGAGCGTCGTCCCGGAGTCAGCCACTCGTCGGGAGCTTCCCAGAGGTCCGCCTCCGTGTGCCGGCGATCCGTGCCGAAGTCGCGGGCCAAGGCCTCGACGACTTCGCCGGCGCCGGCCTGGAACAGCAAGTCGATCTGGGCCTCCATCGGCAGCCGGTCGGGGTTGCCGGAAGCCTTCAACGACGGCTCTTCGTCCTGGCCCAGAGCGATCTTCGAGCCGAACTCGCGCCGAAGGACGACAGCCTGTGAATAGTGGTCGCGGTGCACGTGGGTCACGAGGAACTCGCTGACGTCGGCCAGTTCCGCACCGATCCCGCCGAGTGCATTCGCGAGCTGTTCCCGAGCTACGCCCAGCGCCCAGCCCGAGTCGACCAGGACCAGCCTGTCGCCGTCGGTGACCGCGTAGACGTTGACCGCGCGCAGAGCATCGTTGGGTAGAGGCAGCGGGATCCGGTAAACGCCGGCCGAGACCTCGTAGACTCCGGGCTCGGTCCAGTTCCTGTCGCTGCTTTCCGGCAACGGTTCCACGGTGACCTCCGTCCCGGCGAGACTGCGATGTCCCGGCCTCCATTCACCCTGAGCCGTGCCGGGCGCGCTGTCCACCTGGGGGAGCTGAGACGCCGGTCACTCGCTCAGTTGGTGTCCTGCTTCAGGGCGGTGTCGATCGTGAGGGCCGCGGCGACCACCATGCTGGCGAGCGGATCGGGCAGCGGGTGGGGGATTTCCACGACGTAGTTGTCGGCGGTGGTGAAGGCGGCCTTGAGGAACCCGCCCCACGTCTTGGTCACTCGGGCGACCTCGGTGTCGGCGTGGTCGCGGATCGAGAAGTTCCAGGCCCGCCAGTTCTCGGCGAAGATCCCGCCCACCGAGCGGCCGTCGACGACGAAGCCGAAGCGGATCTTCCCGAAGACGTTCTCCTGGACGATCTCGCCGATCGGAGTCTCGTCGGCCCTGGTGACGAGGAAGCGCGACTTGAAGACCTTGGCGGGCCGCGTCACCTTGAGCACGGTGCTGTGGTTGGCGTCCCGGACCTCGAACTTGTGGGTCAGGAACTGGTCGTAGTTGGTGAGCAGCCGGATTGCCTTCTTCAAGGTGCTCTGCCCGACCTCGACGACTCCGCCGAGCCGGGTGCCGTGCTGGTCGAAGACGCCGAACTCGTTGGCCATCTCGATCAGCTTCGCGCGCTGGTTGACCACCAGGACCGGCTCGGTGAACAGCGTCCCGCCGCCGGCGCGCGCGGCTCCCCGGCCGCGCGTCGCGCGACTGACCTGGTCTTGGACGCGTGCCGGATCGTGGGCCCGCTCGATGTCCAGCTCGATCAGCTCGGAGTCGCTCGGTGGCGACGCCTGATTGGCCGGCCGGGTGTTGGTGGTCCAGGCCCGGCCGTCCCACCAACGGTGCAGACGGGGGTCCCGCGCGTCGGGATACCAGCCCGGTTGCGGTGGCGAACTCGTCATGGCGGGTGAGCCTATCCGCGCTGACCCCGCCACGGTGCCGGTAAAGGCAAATGCGGCGTATGTCTGTCTCCGGACGGCTCGGTGCGGCAGCCCGGTCGGCGCCGCCCGCGGGCGGTCGACCAGAATCGGTGGTCGTGAATGAGCGAGCTTGGCCCAGCGGTGCCGCGACGGCGATCGGCTCGATGCCGGGCACGGACCCCGCGGAAGCGGCGGAGATCCTGTTCGGCGAGCTGCCGGACTTCCCGCACCTGCCGGAGTTGCCCGCCCGCGGCGTCGGTGCCGACATGCTCGGCCGCACCGCCGCACTGCTGGTCGACTTGGCCGTCGAGGTCGTGCCGAGCGGCTACCGCGTGGCGGCGCGGCCGGGCCACGAGCACCGCCGGGCCGTCGACCTGCTTCGCTGGGATCTCGACGCCGTGCAGGAAGCGCGGGAGAAGGCCGGTGCCACCCCGCCGGTCTTCAAGGTCCAGCTGGCCGGCCCGTGGACGCTCGGTGCCGGGATCGAACTGCCCCGTGGCCATCGGGTGCTCACCGACCGGGGCGCCTTGCGGGACTTCACGTCCTCCCTGCTGGACGGCCTCGCCGGGCACGTCGCGGAGGTCCAGGCCAGGACCGGGGCACCGGTCGTCGTCCAGTTCGACGAGCCGTCCTTGCCCGCGGTGCTGGCCGGTGGCCTGTCGACGCCGTCCGGCTACGGAAACGTCGCCGCGGTGCCGGAGCCCGAGGCCCGTGACCTGCTCGCGACGGTGATCGACGGCGCGAGGGCGATCACCGGCCGGCCGGTGATCCTGCACTGCTGTGCCGCGAAGCCACCGCTCGGTCTGCTGCGCGACGCCGGAGCCGACGCTCTGGCTTTCGACCTCGCGGCGCTCGACGGCGCCTCCGCCGTGTTCCTCGACGAGATCGGCGAGGTCTGGGACGGCGGGGCGACGCTGTTCCTGGGCGCGGTCCCGACGAATGCCCCCGCGTCTCCGCTGACCCTGAAGGACGTCGGCGAGCCGGCGTTCCGACTGGCCGACCGGCTCGGCTTCAACCGCAGCGTCCTCGCCGAACGCGCGGTGCCGACCCCCGCCTGCGGCCTCGCCGGAGCCACGCCGGAATGGATGCGCCGGGCCCTCTCGCTGACGCGCGATCTCGGCAAGGCCTTCGTGGAGCCCCCGGAAGGCTGGTGACGGAATCTTGCGACTCGCCGACGTCCGCGCGGCCCGGCCAGTAGCGTGGCGGGGTAGCCGACCGAACGAGGACCACCCTTAACCATGCGCCTGTTCCGCCGCAAGAACACCGCCGCCGATCCGCCCGACCCGCGCACCGCGTGGCCCGAGCAGCACGTACCCGATGACCCGGCGGCGGCCGCAGAGGCGTTCTGGCGCGGTTGGTACGACCTGCTCCCGATGATCAGCGCGGCGCTCGGCGAGGGTGAACCGCACCGCGTGGAGCACGAGCTCTGCCAGCTGGTCGAGGCGCTGCACCCGCGGCTGCACTTTTCGCTCGAACGTGGTCGCCGGGCGATCTACGCCCTGGTCGTGACCGGTCAGGAGGACCCGGAGCTGCGCCCGTTCACCGACGCGTGGCGGGCCGCGGCGCCGCCGGAAGACGCGATCTGGGAGTACCACGACTCGGTCCCGCCGGTGCCCGATCCGACGGAGGTCACCGTCAACCTCGGTGAGCACCGGATCGCGCTGGCCGACGTCCGGGTCGTCGCGCAGGTCGACGAGGACGAGCACGTCGTCGACGTCGCCGTCTTCCACCCGGGCTTCGCCGACCTCGACGAAGCCGCCCGGCGGACCATGACGTTCCTCCCGCTCGACGCGACATTGGGTGAACGTCTGGCCGCCGAACGACTACGGCGTGTGGAGACTGCGGCGGCCGAGCCGGCCGGTGCGATCACCCTTCCGGAGTTCCGTGAACTGGTCCGCGGACTGGCCAGCGGTACCGACGAAATTGTCGGTCCCCCCGACTAGGGTTACCACCCGTGAGCAGCACCGAACTTCCCCAGGACCAGGTTGCGGCGGTCGACGCCCCGGTGGCCGCCGAGGACGTCGCCGACGTCCCGGCCGAGGTTCGCGAGCGGCACGTGGCCCTCGCGGAGGACCTGCGCAACCACCAGTTCCGCTACTACGTCCTGGACTCGCCGATCATCTCCGACGGGCAGTTCGACGAGTTGCTCGGCGAACTGCAGCGGATCGAGGACGCACACCCGTCGCTGGTCACGCCCGAGTCGCCGACCCAGCGCGTCGGCGGCACCTTCTCGACCGAGTTCACCGCGCACGACCACCTCGAGCGCATGCTCAGCCTGGACAACGTGTTCGACCGGGACGAGTTCCTGGCCTGGGTGGAACGCGTCGAGAAGGAGGTCGGCCGCACCGAGTTCCTCGCCGAGCTGAAGATCGACGGCCTGGCGATCAACCTCTTGTACGAAAACGGTCAACTCACCCGGGCGCTCACTCGCGGTGACGGACGGACCGGCGAAGACGTCACGCTGAACATGCGCACTCTGGACCAGGTGCCCGAGACTCTCACAGGCACCGAGCAGTTCCCTGTGCCCGCTCTGGTCGAGGTCCGCGGCGAGGTCTATTTCCGCGTCGAGGACTTCCTCGAGCTGAACGCGAAGATGGTCGAAGCGGGCAAGCCGCCCTACGCGAACCCGCGCAACACCGCGGCCGGTTCGCTGCGCCAGAAGGACCCGAAGATCACCCGTGAGCGCCGGCTGCGACTGATCTGCCACGGTCTCGGCAAGCGCGAGGGCTTCGAGCCGCAGCGCCAGTCGGAGGCGTACGACGCGCTGGCCGCGTGGGGGCTGCCGGTGTCGCCGCACAGCAAGGTCCTGACCACGGCCGAGGAACTCACCGAGCACATCGTCTACTGGGGAGAGCACCGGCACGACGCCGAGCACGAGATCGACGGCGTCGTCATCAAGGTCGACCAGGTAGCGCTGCAGCGCCGGCTGGGCACGACGTCGCGGGCGCCGCGGTGGGCGATCGCTTACAAGTACCCGCCGGAAGAAGCGATCACCACGCTGCTGGACATCCAGGTCGGTGTCGGGCGCACCGGACGAGTGACCCCGTTCGCGGTCACCGAGCCGGTCACGGTCGCGGGGTCGACCGTCGCGCGGGCCACCCTCCACAACCAGGAGGAAGTCAAGCGCAAGGGCGTGCTGATCGGTGACCGGATCGTCATTCGCAAGGCGGGTGATGTCATCCCCGAGGTCCTCGGGCCGGTGGTGGACGCGCGCACGGGCGAAGAGCGCGAGTTCGTCATGCCCACCCACTGCCCGGAATGCGGCACCGAGCTCGCCTACGAGAAGGAAGGCGACAAGGACATCCGCTGCCCGAACACGCGGTTCTGTCCCGCGCAGTTGCGGGAACGGCTCTTCCACCTGGCCGGGCGCGGCGCCTTCGACATCGAGGTCCTCGGGTACGAGGCCGCGGTCGCGCTGCTCGATGCGCGGGTGGTCGCCGACGAGGGTGACGTCTTCGACCTGAACGAGGACAGCCTCGCCGAGGTCGAGCTGTTCCGCACGAAGGCCGGCGAGTTGTCCGCGAACGCGCGAAAGCTGCTCGCGAACCTCGACGTGGCCAAAGATCGGCCACTGTGGAAGGTGCTGGTCGCTTTGTCGATCCGGCACGTCGGGCCGACTGCGGCGCAGGCGCTGGCCCGCGAGTTCGGTTCGATCGAGCGGATCGAGCAGGCCACCGAAGAGGAGCTCGCGGACGTCGACGGCGTCGGCCCGACCATCGCGCACGCGACGCAGGAGTGGTTCGAGGTCGGCTGGCACCGGGAGATCGTCGAAAAGTGGCGACGCGCCGGCGTGCGGATGGAGGAGGAGCGCGACGAGTCGATCCCGCGCAACCTCGAGGGCCTGTCGATCGTGGTGACGGGTTCGCTCGACGGCTTCTCCCGCGACGAGGCCAAGGAGGTCATCATGGCCCGGGGCGGCAAGGCCGCCGGGTCGGTCTCGAAGAAGACCTCGTTCGTCGTCGTCGGGGATTCGCCTGGTTCGAAATACGACAAGGCTGTGCAACTCAAGGTGCCGGTGCTCGACGAAGCCGGCTTCCGTGTCCTGCTGGAGCGGGGGCCCGAGGCGGCGCAGGAGGTGGCGCTGCCGGCCGGCGATGAGAGCGTCGAAGACGAGACTGGGGAGACGGATGGTTGATGTCGAGATCCGGCCACCGCGGCCCGAGGAGTACGCCGCCGCGGGCGAGGTCACGGTCCAGGCTTACGACGCCGATGGTCACTTGGCCGGTGATGTCGGTTATGACGCGAAGCTGCGTGACGTCGCGAGCCGGGCCGAGCTGGCCGAAGTGCTCGTCGCCGTCGATGCGTCGGGGGAGGTGCTTGGCACCGTGACCGTCGTGCGGCCGGGGTCGCCGTACGCCGAGATCTCGCGTCCGGGAGAGCTGGAGTTCCGGATGCTCGCGGTGGCGCCGTCGGCGCGTGGTCGCGGTGTCGGCGAGGCGCTGACGCGGGCCGTGCTCGGCCGTGCGCGGGCGCTGGGCATCCCCAAGGTGGTGTTGAGCAGTCTCGACCGGATGCAAGCCGCGCACCGGCTCTACGAGCGACTCGGGTTCGCGCGCCTGGCAGAGCGGGACTGGCGGCCGTTTCCGCACATCAGCCTGATCGCCTACCAGATCGACGTCTGACTTGGCGTTCGTCGAAAAGGGGACGAGCCGACACGGCCTAGTCCCCTTTTCGGCAACGTGCGGGGCTAGCCGTCGAGGACGACTGCGACGATCCCGGCGAGGTGAGCCAGCCGGGCGACCTCGGCCGCTCGGAAGGCCGGGCCGCCGGGGCGGGCGACGAGCAGCGCCTTGCCCGGCTTGCCCAGCGGCGTGGCCGCCAGCTCGGTGCCCAGTTCCTTCCACGTCTCCGGGATCCAGGCTTCTTCGCCGTCGAGCACCGTCGCGCGCTCGAGCGGCAGCCAGGGCAGGTCGGTGATCGGGGTCTCCGGCGCGGCGCTCGACGACGCCAGCCGGAGGGCGCCGGTCTCGGAGTGTTCGACGATCATCGCCCAGCCGGCGCGCACGATCCGGGGCACGCCTTCGGCCAGGATGTCGAGGCCGGACTTCGGCTGCGCGGCGATCTCTTCGACGAGTTCGAGCTCGCGGTGCGTGTCGAGCACGCCCGCGTAGGGGCGGACAGCGTCCACTTCGACGCCTTCGACACTCTCCGCCGCCGTGATGAGCGCGTCGGGCAGCCGACCGGACGGGAGTTCAACCACCAGGTCGTCGACCGCCACTCCGGTGCCGCGCTCGACGACGTCCACGCTGAGGATGTCGGCGCCCACCGTGCCGAGCGCCGTGGCGACCGCGCCGAGGGTTCCCGGGCTGTCCGGAAGGAGGACCCGGATCAGGAACGACACGACGCGCCCCTCTCGCCTCTGGCGTCCCAGCCTTGCCGTGGGACGCTCGATGCCGGTCGCCGATTGTGACAGACCCACCCGGCCAGCGGACCCTCTGTCCGCCGGGCGGGACGTCGGTGTCGCCGGACGGCACCCGGCCTGCGCCGGGCGTAACCCAGTCGAGTCCGCCGACGTCGTCACCATAGACTTGCAGCTTCCGAGACAACCCGCACAGCACAACCCGGGAGTCACCCGCGTGCCCAACATTTCCCGAGACGAGGTCGCGCACCTCGCGAAGCTGGCCAGGCTGGCCGTGACCTACGACGAGATCGACGTCTTCGCCGGCCAGCTCGACCAGATCCTGGACTCGGTGGCCAAGGTGAGCGAGGTCGCCGCCGCCGATGTGCCGCCGACGTCGCACGCCGTGCCGCTGACGAACGTCTTCCGGGAGGACGTCGTCCGTCCCGGGCTCACGCAGCAGCAGGCGCTGGCCGGCGCGCCGGCCGCCGAGGACGGCCGCTTCCGGGTGCCGCGGATTCTGGGGGAAGAGCAGTGACCGAGCTCATCAAGCTGACCGCCGCGGAACTGGCGGAAAAAATCCACACGCGTGAGGTGTCCGCGGTCGAGGTCACCCAGGCTCACCTGGACCGGATCACCGAGGTCGACGACCACATCCACGCGTTCCTGCACGTCGACACCGCGGGCGCGCTGGCCGCGGCCAAGGCCGTCGACGAGGGCATCGCCGGGGGGAACGCGCCCGTGTCGGCGCTGGCCGGCGTGCCGCTCGCGCTCAAGGACGTCCTGACCACCGAGGGCGTGCCGACGACCTGTGGTTCGAAAACGCTCGAAGGCTGGATCCCGCCGTACGACGCGACCGTGACGCGCAAGCTGCGCGAGGCCGGTGTCGTGATTCTCGGCAAGACGAACATGGACGAGTTCGCCATGGGCTCGTCGACCGAGAACTCGGCGTACGGCCCGACGCACAACCCGTGGGACCACGCCCGCATCCCGGGCGGGTCGGGCGGTGGCTCGTCGGCGTCGATCGCGGCGTTCGAGGCGGCCATCGCGATCGGCACCGACACCGGTGGCTCGATCCGGCAGCCAGGGTCCGTCACCGGCACCGTCGGGGTCAAGCCGACCTACGGCGGGGTGTCGCGGTACGGCCTCGTCGCTTTTTCGTCGTCGCTCGACCAGGCCGGGCCGTGCGCGCGGACAGTGCTCGACGCCGCCCTGCTGCACGAGGTCATCGCCGGGCACGACCCGCTGGACTCGACCTCCATCGACGCGCCGGTGCCGCCGGTGGTCGCCGCGGCCCGCCAGGGCATGACGGGTGACCTCAAGGGCGTCAAGGTCGGCGTCGTGAAGGAGTTCGGCGGCGATGGCTACCAGCTGGGCGTGGAGCGGTCGTTCCAGGCCGCGGTCGAGCAGCTGCGGGCGCTCGGGGCCGAGGTCGTCGAGGTCTCTTGTCCGCACTTCGTCTACGCGCTGCCCGCGTACTACCTGATCGCGCCGAGCGAGGCCTCGTCGAACCTCGCGCGGTTCGACGCCATGCGCTACGGCCTGCGCGTCGCCGACGACGGCAACCACAGCGCCGAAGAGGTCATGTCGCTCACCCGCGAGAAGGGCTTCGGCGCCGAGGTGAAGCGGCGCATCATGCTGGGCACCTACGCGTTGTCGTCCGGCTACTACGACGCCTACTACGGCTCGGCGCAGAAGGTGCGCACGCTGATCACGCGTGACTTCGCGGCCGCGTTCGAAAAGGTCGATGTCCTCGTTTCGCCCACGACGCCGACCACGGCGTTCAAGATCGGCGAGCGCGTGGACGACCCGATGGCGATGTACCTCGCCGACCTGTGCACGATCCCGTCGAACCTCGCCGGCAACGCCGCCATGAGCGTGCCGAGCGGGCTGTCCGACGAAGACGGGCTGCCGGTCGGCCTGCAGATCATGGCCCCGGCGCTCGCCGACGACCGGCTCTACCGGGTCGGCGCCGCCTACGAGGCCGCCCGTGACGCCGCCGCCGGTGGGGCGCTCATCCACAAGGTCCCGGAGCTGGGAGGAACGAAGTGACTGCCGTGGCCGAGTTGATGGACTACGCCGACGTCATCGAGCGGTTCGACCCCGTGCTGGGGCTCGAGGTGCACGTCGAGCTGAACACCAACACCAAGATGTTCTGCGGCTGCGCCAACGAGTTCGGCGGCGAGCCGAACACGAAGGTCTGCCCGACCTGCCTCGGCCTGCCCGGGGCGCTGCCTGCGCTCAACGGCAAGGCGGTCGAAGGCGCGATCCGGATCGGGCTCGCGCTGAACTGCGAGATCGCCGAGTGGTGCCGGTTCGCCCGGAAGAACTACTTCTACCCGGACATGCCGAAGAACTTCCAGACGTCGCAGTACGACGAGCCGATCGCCTTCAACGGCTACCTCGACGTCACGCTCGACGACGGCGAGGTCGTGCGCGTCGAGATCGAGCGCGCGCACATGGAAGAGGACACCGGGAAGTCGCTGCACGTCGGCGGCGCCACCGGGCGGATCCACGGCGCCGAGCACTCGCTGCTCGACTACAACCGGGCCGGCGTGCCGCTGATCGAGATCGTCACCAAGACGATCGAGGGCACCGGCGAGCGGGCCCCCGAGGTCGCGCGGGCGTACGTCAGCGCGCTGCGGGACCTGCTGCGCGCGCTCGACGTGTCCGACGTCCGCATGGACCAGGGCTCGCTGCGGTGCGACGCGAACGTTTCGCTCATGCCGAAGGGCGCCACCGAGTTCGGTACGCGCACCGAGACGAAGAACGTCAACTCGCTGCGCAGCGTCGAACGGGCCGTTCGCTACGAGATGACGCGGCAGGCGGCGATCCTCGCCGAAGGCGGCAAGATCAAGCAGGAGACGCGGCACTTCCAGGAGGCCGACGGCACCACGTCGCCCGGCCGGACGAAGGAGACCGCGGAGGACTACCGGTACTTCCCGGAGCCCGACCTGGTCCCGATCGCGCCCGCGCGCGAGTGGGTCGAACAGCTGCGCGGCACGCTGCCGGAGATGCCGTCCGAGCGGCGGAAGCGGATCCAGACGGAGTGGTCGCTTTCCGACGAAGCCCTGCGTGACCTGCTGAACGTCGGTGCCGTCGACCTCGTCGCGGCCACGGTCGAGGCCGGCGCGTCGCCGGACGAGGCGCGCGGCTGGTGGGTCAACACCCTGGCGCAGGAGGCGAACGCCCGCGAGGTCGAGCTGGCCGACCTGACGATCACGCCGAAGCAGGTGGCCGAGGTCATCGGGCTGGTGTCCTCCGGCGAGCTGACGAACAAGCTTGCCAAGGAGGTCGTCCAGGGCGTGCTCGCCGGCGAGGGCGAGCCGCGCGAGGTCGTCGAGAAGCGCGGGCTGAAGGTCGTCTCGGACGACTCGGCGTTGCTCGCGGCGATCGACGAGGCCTTGGCGGGGCAGCCGGACGTCGCGGACAAGATCCGCGGCGGCAAGGTCGCCGCGGCGGGCGCGATCGTCGGCGCGGTCATGAAGGCGACCAAGGGGCAGGCCGACGCCAAGCGGGTCCGCGAGCTGATCATCGAACGCGTCGGTTCCTGACCGTTGTCGTTCTCTGTCAAAAGCGTCACCTGGCGCGAGTGGCTCGGCCTGGCGGCCGGGCTGCTCGCGCTGGGCTCGATGTTCCTGCCGTGGACCACGCTGAGCACCAACAAGCCGGACATCGAGGACATCCTCGCGCAGCTGGACCACAGTGACGTCGTCCGCGACGCGTGGCACTCGAGCTTCTTCGCGTGGTGCCCGCCGCTGCCGTTGCTGCTGGCCGGGCTGGTCGTGGTTTTCTTCGGGCGAATCCGGAAGGCGCGGGTCAGCGGCCTGCCGCACTTGTGGCTGGCGGTCGCCGTGGCGGCGCTGCTGCTGATGGTCGTCGGCTGGTTCACGCTGGACTGGGAGTTCGACGCCGACCAGCGTGGCATCTTCGACGCCGCCGGCATCGCCATCGGTCCCGGCTTCGGCCGGTTCCTCGGGTTGCTGGCCGCGCTCGTGTCGTGCGTAGCCGCTTTCTTGGACATGCGAGCGGCGCGGGCCGAGAGTCGGCAGCCGCGGAAACGTGAGCCTCGTAGCAAGAGCCGCTGACTCCTTCCCGGCGACCACGCAACGGTTGAAGTGATGGCGGGCCGGTTTGCGAGGTGACGGCCACGCAACCGCTGAGGGTTGTGGGCTGTAGCGGCCTTCGCTTTCGCTCGGGGTCGAGTCGTCCGTTCCGGTTGAGGACAAGGGGTGACAACGTTGACATTCTTGGCGGCCGTTGCGTGAGAAAGCGCTTTCTGAGACGGTCGAAGAGGCGGGCCGCAGAGGGCTGTGGGCGGCCGGCGGGAGAAACCGGCGACATTGCCGAAGGATCTGCACGGCGAACGGAATCTGCCAATGACGGGTCTGCGGCGGAGGGAGTGCTTCGGCGGCGAGCCGCCATGCGGAGGGAGTGCTTCGGCGGCGGGCCGGCAGGCGGGAGGCGTACTTCTGCGGTGGGCCGGCCGGAGGGAGTGCTTCGGCGGCGGGGCTGCCAGGCGGAAGGCGTGGCCGCCGAAAAGTCTGTCCGGCGCTAGCGGTGCGCCGGCGGAAGAGTCGAGCGGCGGATAGCGAGCCGCGAGGGCCCGCGATCCGCAAGGGTCCGGCGGTGGAAGGCGTGCGACGGGCGGCGAGAAGGAGTGCGGGTTGGCTCAAGGAAAGCGCTTGCGGGTTGCCGTCGTCGGGGCCGGGGCTATTGCTGACAGCCACCGCGTCGCCTACCAAGCTCGCCGGGATGATGTCGATCTCGTGGCCGTCGCCGATGTCGATGAGGGTCGGGCCCTTGCCTTCTGTGCGGCCACCGAGCACGCCAAGCCCTATCGCGATCTCGATTCCCTGCTCGCCGAGCAGGAACCCGACCTCGTCTCGATCTGCACACCGCCGGGGCTGCACGTCGAACAGACCAAACGAGTCCTCGAGTGCGGTGCCTGGGTCTGGTGCGAGAAGCCGCCTTGTCGCTCGCTCGCCGAGTACGACGAGATGACCTCCGCCGAACTCGAGGGGGGTCCGTATGTCTCTTTCGTCTACCAGCAGAGGTCCGGGTCCGGCGTTGCCCATTTCCGGGAACTGCGCGCGAAGGGCGAACTCGGGCGTCCGCTCGTCGCGCATTGTCAGACCACCTGGTACCGCGATGCCGGGTACTACGCGGTTCCGTGGCGTGGTCGTTGGGCGACCGAAGGCGGTGGGCCGGCCATGGGGCACGGCATTCACCAGATGGACCTGCTGCTCCACCTGCTCACCGACGACGCCGACGGCGACGGCGAGGTCAGCGGGGACGGGGAATGGGCCGAAGTCCAGGCGATGACCGCACGGCTCGTCCACGATGTCGAGACCGAGGATGTCTCCACCTCGCTCGTGCGGTTCGGGTCCGGGGCGCTGGCCACCGTCGTCAACAGCGTCCTTTCGCCCGACGAAGTCAGCCGGATCCGGATCGACTGCGAGCGGGCCACCGTCGAGCTCGCGCACCTCTACGGCCACCGGGCCGAAAACTGGCGGTACACCCCCGCTCCGCACGTTGCCGGAATTCCGACCGAACCGGCCGAGGACGTCGGCAGCTCGCACGCCGCCGCGCTCGGGCCCGTCTTGGACGCCTATCGGACCAGGCGGCGGCCTCCCTGCAGCGGGGCTGACGGGCGGCGGGTGCTGGAGTTCGTCGCCGCTCTCTACAAGGCCGCCTTCACCGGGCGAATCGTGCGCCGCGGGGAGATCGGGCCTGGGGATCCCTTCTACCGGGACATGGCCGGGGTGAGCGTGGGATGAGCGCGGCGATCACCGTCACTCACCGGCACGGCGACCGCGTGACCGTCGAGGCCGCCGGGGTCCCGCTCATGTCCTATGTGTACAAGCCGGACCCCGTCGCCTACGAGTCGCGCAAGCCCTACACCCACCCGCTGCGCACCCTGCGGGGAAGGCGCGTCAGCGGCTACCGGCCCGCCGACCACCGGTGGCACAAGGGCCTGCAGATGACGTCGAGCCACCTGTCCGGCCAGAACTTCTGGGGTGGCCACACCTACGTCCCCGGCCACTGGTACCAGGACCTGCCCGACCGCATCGGCTCGATGCGCCACGACGGGTTCGCCGGCTTCACCGTCGACGGCGATCGGCTGACCTTCACCGAACGGCTCACCTGGGTCGCCCACCGCGGTGACGAGTGGGCGCGCGAGCGGCGGGACATCGTCGTCCACTCCGTCGAACCCGGCGAGGGTGCCTGGGCGATCGACTGGGGCATCGAACTGACCAACGTCCGCGACGCGCCGCTCGTGTTCGGCAGTCCGACCACCGCCGGCCGCGAGCAGGCCGGGTACACCGGGCTGCACTGGCGGGGCCCGCGTGACTTCGGCGGTGGCCGCGTCTTCGGGCCCGGTGGTCTCGACGGCGACGACATGATGGGCACGCAAGCGCCGTGGCTGGCCTTCGTCGGCGAACACGACGACGTCGACGCGCACTCGACGCTCGTCTTCGCGCATTCGCCGGAAAACGACGACGCGATCCACGAGTCGCACTGGTTCGTCCGGAGCAAGGACACGCCCATGGTGGCCTTCTCGTGGGCGTTCTTCGAAGAGTTCGCCCTCCCGCCGGGGGAGAGCTTCACGTACCGCTACCGGGTCGTCGTCGCCGATGGAGCGTGGGACCGCGATCAGGTGGCCGGGTACCTCGACAGGCACGGATGGTCATGAACGAATTCCCCCTACCGGGTGACATCGGCGTTTCGCACCTGCGCGCCTACGACTGGGAAGCCGAGGACGGTGTCTGCGGGGGCAGCCCGCACCTGCACCTCGCCTGCACCGAGGCCTACGTCGTCACGGCCGGGCGTGGCGCCGTCCAGACGTTGAGCACCGGCGGGTACGCCGAGACGCCGCTCGAGCCCGGCGTGATCGCCTGGTTCGCGCCGGGGACCGTCCACCGGATGGTGCAGGGCGGCGGCTTGCGAGTCACCGTCCTCATGCAGAACAGCGGCCTGCCCGAGGAGGGTGACGCCGTGTTCACTTTTCCGCCCGACGTGCTCGCGGACGCGGAGGCCTACGCCGTGGCCGCCGCGTTGCCGAAAACCGACGAGGCCGCCAAAAGGCGTCGTGACCTGGCGGTTCGTGGCTACCTGCCGCTGCGCGAAGCGCTGCTGGACGGCGATGCCGAGCCGCTGCGGACTTTCCACCGGGCGGCCGTCGCGCTGGTGTCGCCGAAAATCGGAGACTGGGTACCGCGCTGGCAGGCGGGGGCGCTGAAGGCCGCCGAACAGACCGGCGCGCACCTCAAAGCCCTCGCCGACGGCGACGGGAGCCACCTCGACCAGTCGGGCGTCCGGGTCACGACCCCGTCGAACCCCGACGGCTACGGCATGTGCGGGCGTCGCGCGGAATACGACATCCCGGGTGTCACCTCGCCGTACGGCGAGGAAGCCCTCGACCAGGAAGGCCGGCGATGAACCAGACCGCCATCGGAGTGCTGCTCAACGGGGTCACCGGCCGGATGGGCTACCGACAGCACCTGCTCCGGTCGGTGCTGGCCATCCGCGAGCAGGGCGGCGTCGAGCTGCCCGACGGCACCCGCGTGCAGCTCGAACCGATCCTCGCCGGGCGCAACGCGGCGAAACTGAAGGAACTCGCCGACCGGCACGGCTTGACCGCGTGGACGACCGACGTCGATTCCGCGCTGGACGACGTCCGGATCTACTTCGACGCGCAGCTGACGTCGGCGCGCGAGCCGTCCGTGCGCAAAGCGATCGCCGCCGGCAAGCACGTCTACGCCGAGAAGCCCCTGGCCGACACGTTGCCCGCGGCCCTGGAGCTGGCCGGGCTCGCGCGGGACGCCGGGATCTGCCACGGCGTCGTCCACGACAAGCTGTTCCTCCCCGGGCTGCGGAAGCTGCGGCGGCTGGTCGACGGCGGGTTCTTCGGGCGGGTCCTGTCCGTGCGCGGCGAGTTCGGCTACTGGGTCTTCGAGGGCGACTGGCAGGAGGCGCAGCGGCCGAGCTGGAACTACCGCGCCGAGGACGGCGGCGGGATCGTGCTCGACATGTTCTGCCACTGGAACTACGTGCTGGAGAACCTCTTCGGCGCGGTCCGTGCCGTGACCGCGAAAGCGACCACGCACATCCCGCGCCGCTGGGACGAGCAGGGCGAGCCGTACGCGGCGACGGCCGACGACGCCGCGTACGGCATCTTCGAACTCGAGTCGGGGGCCATCGCGCAGATCAACTCGTCGTGGTCCACGCGGGTCTTCCGGGACGAGCTGGTCGAGTTCCAGGTCGACGGCACCGAGGGCAGCGCCGTCGCCGGCCTGCGGCGCTGTCGCGTCCAGCACCGCTCGGCGACGCCGAAGCCCGTGTGGAACCCCGACCTGCCGGCCACCGAGCCCTTCCGCGAGCAGTGGCAGGAGGTGCCGGACAACGCCGAGTTCGACAACGGCTTCAAGGCGCAGTGGGAGGAGTTCGTCCGGGACGTCGTCGCCGGGCGGCAGCACCGCTACGACTTCTTCTCCGCCGCGCGCGGGCTGCAGCTCGCGGAGGCCGGGTTGACGTCGTCGGCGGAGGGACGACGGATCGAGCTGAAGCCGCTGACGTGAACCGGTCCCGGCGCGGCGACCCGGAAGCGCCGCCGCCGGGTCAGTCCTTGCTGTTGCCGCCGCCGGCCATCGTCGGCGTGATCAGCACGACGCGGTCGTCGCTCGAGACCGGCGTGCCGCCGTCCTTGTTGACCGTGCCCGCCAACGCGAGCTGCGGGTTGATCATGCTCATCCCGGCGAGCCGCCCGAATGTCTCCGGCGGCTTGCCGGTCTTCCCGTCCAGGACGACCAAGGGTTTCCCGGTGACCGCGCCGTCTTTCGACACGGGAACGTCCTGCAGGTTGCCCGCCAGCGACGCGCCGACCGCGACGTAGCCGCTCGCGTCGACGAAGTCCGCGCAGCCCGCGACGCCCGGCTTGTCCGGCCACGTCCACGCCGGCGTCGCCAGCGGCTGCCCGGCCTGCACCCGGTAGAGGGTGTCCTTGTCGGCGAGCCGGTCGGTGACCCAGACGCGGCCACCGTCGGCGGACGCGCACAGCCCGCCCGGGGCGTGCAGCCCGGCCGCCACGGTCAAGGAGCCGTTCGGGTTGCCCGCCGCGGCCTTGCCGGACGTGTCGATCCGCAGCACCTTCCCGGCGAGGGAGTTCGGGTCGGCCGCGGCGTTGGGGTCGCCCGCGTCGCCGGTGGCGACCAGCAGCGCGCCGCGGTTGTCGGCGCTGATCGCGCCGCGGTTGCCGGTCGCGCCCTTCGGGATCCCGGTGAGCACCGGCTTGGCGGCCTGGCCCTTGGCGAAGCGCACGACGCGGTTGTCCGTCGCCGTGGTCACATACGCGAACACGAGCTGGTCCTCGACGTACGACGGCGACAGCGCGAGGCCCGTCAGGCCGCCGTCGCCGGCCGCCTGGACGTCGAGCTTCGCGAAGTCCGTGGCGTCCTTGCCCGCCGTCGCCAGCATGACGCGGCCGCTCTTGCGCTCGCCGGCCAGCGCGCTCGGCGTCGAGCCGTCACCCGGCAGGCCGGCCACCGCGGCGACGGTGTCCAGGCAGGTCGCGATCACCGCCGGGTCGAAGTCCTTGCAGCCCTGCGGCGGCGGCACGGGAGTGGGCGACTGGCCGGGCCGCGCCTGCTTGCCGTCGCCGCCGGAATCCGAGCCGGGCCCCTGGACCTCGGGCGGCGATTCGGGGCTGGGCACGGGCGCGGGGCTGAAGGTCTGGCCCGCCGCGGTGTCGTCGAACCGCGCGCACCCGGCGGGCAGCAGGACGCCGCAGGCGAGGATCGCCAGCAGGGCCGAGCGGTACCGGGTGCGCATGATCGCCCAGCCTAGGGCCCGGTGCGTGAACCATGGGTGAGTACTCCTGGATTACGTTGGGGATCATGACGCTGACCGTGCTGGTGCCCGACGACGAGGGCCTGACCGTGCTCGCCGAGGTGCCGCGGGTGCTGCCCGTGCGCCATCAGTGGGGCGAGCAGGTGCCGCCCGAGGCCGCGAAAGCCGAGGTGCTCATCCCCGGCAAGCACCCGCCGGGTGACGAGCTGTGGCGCACGCTGCCGAACCTGAAGCTGATCCAGCTGCTCTCCGCGGGCGCCGAGGACTGGGTCGGCAAGGTGCCCGACGGCGTCCTGCTCTCGACCTGCCGGGGCGCGCACGGCGGGAGCACCGCCGAGTGGGTCGTCGCGGCGCTGCTGTCGATGTACCGGAAGCTGGACGTCTTCGGCACGGCCCAGCGCGAAGGCCGGTGGGAGCGGCAAAGCACCGACACGCTGCAGGGCAAGCGCGTGCTCGTCATCGGCGCCGGTGACCTGGGGCAGCACCTGCGGCGGCGGCTCGAGCCGTTCGACGCGCGCTGCACGATGGTCGGGATGACCGCGCGCGACGGCGTGCACGGCGTGCGGGAGCTGCCCGCGCTGCTCGGCCTGCACGACGTCGTCGTGCTGATGGTGCCGCTGACCTCGCGCACCCGCGGGATGGTCGACGCGGAGTTCCTCGCCGAGATGCGGGACGGCGCGGTGCTGGTCAACGTCGCCCGCGGCGCCGTCGTGGACACCGACGCCCTGGTCGCCGAACTGACCACGGGCCGGCTGCGCGCCGCGCTCGACGTCACCGATCCCGAGCCGCCGCCGCCCGGGCACCCGCTGTGGACGGTGCCGGGGCTGCTGCTGACCCCGCACGTCGGCGGGGCCGTGCGCGGCGTGCGGGGCCGGTCCTACGCCGTCGCCGCGGCCGAGATCGCGCGGTACGCCGGCGGGGAGCTGCCGGACAACCTCGTGCACGGGGAGTACTGAGCTCGCCAGGCCCGCGCCGATCCCCTACCCTTCGCGCGTGAGCAGTGGAGACGACTTTTCGCAGCAGCCCACCAGCCTCCTCTCGGACGTCGAGGACGACGGACCCGACGACACCCCGCGCCAGGGAGGGCTGGGCCTCGGCCTGCTGATCCTGCGGCTGGCGCTCGGCGTGACCATGGGTGCGCACGGCCTGCAGCACCTGTTCGGGCTGTTCGGCGGGCCCGGCATCGGCGGGTTCGCGCGGATGCTGGAGACGTTCGGCTACCACAAGCAGACGACGTTGCTGTCCTGGATCACGGGGATCGCCGAGGTCGGCGGCGGGGTGCTGGTGATCGTCGGGCTGTTCACGCCGCTCGCGGCGGCGGCCCTGCTCGGGGTGGCGGCGAACGCCGTGTACGCGAAGTTCCACGGTGGGTTCTTCGAGGGGCAGGGGCAGGGTTTCGAGTTCGAGCTGCTTCTGGGGGCTTCGGCGTTGAGCCTGCTGTTCACCGGCTCGGGGCCGATTTCGCTGGAGCGGAACACGCCTTGGCGGAAGCGGCCGTTGCCACTGGGGCTGGTGACGCTGCTGCTGGCCGCCGCGGCGGCTGTGGTGGTCATCGTTTTGACGCGGTAGTTGCGGAAATCGGCCAGGCCGCTCCGAGTGCTGGAGCAGTTGGCCGCGGCTCCGACGAAGTCGTCCCGGTTTCCGGGGGAGCCGCCGGGGGATCCAGGCGCGGCCTGTGGACAGCTTCGCGGCGCGGGGCGGGCCTGTGGACAACCCGCCCTTGCCGACCGGGAATTGTCGGTGGCTGCCGGTAGCGTTGAAACCGGGGGTCCCCCTCACGGCGGGGCCCCTGGACGCCGAAAAGGCCGCCCGACAAACGGGACGGCCTTCGCGGCTTGAGCCAGGCTTACTTGTTCACGTCGCGGACCGCGCCGGTGTCCGCCGACGTCGCCATTCGCGCATACGCGCGCAATGCCGCCGTCACCGGGCGCTGGCGGTCCTTCGGCTGCCACGGCCGCTCCGATGCCTCCATCTTCGACCGCCGCTCGGCCAGGATCTCCGGGTCCACCAGCAGCTCCAGCCGGCGCTCGTGGATGTCCAGCAGGATCCGGTCGCCGTTCTCCACCAGGGCGATCAGGCCGCCTGCCGCCGCCTCCGGGGAGATGTGGCCCACCGAAATGCCCGATGATCCGCCCGAAAACCGGCCGTCCGTGATCAGGGCGCACTTCTTGCCGAGGCCGGATCCCTTGAGGAACGCCGTCGGGTGCAGCATCTCCTGCATGCCCGGGCCGCCCGCCGGACCTTCGTAGCGGATCACCAGCACCTCGCCCGGCTGGATCTCCTTCTTGAGGATCGCCGACACGGCCTCCTCCTGGCTCTCCAGCACCCGCGCCGGGCCCTCGAAGTGCCACAGGTCCTCGTCGATGCCCGCCGCCTTGATCACCGCGCCGTTCTCGGCGAGGTTGCCGCGCAGGATCGCCAGGCCGCCGTCCTTCGTGTACGCGTGCTCGACGTCGCGGATGCACCCTCCCGCCGCGTCCGTGTCCAGCGAAGACCACCGGTTCGAGGTCGAGAACGCCTGCGTCGTGCGGACTCCGCCCGGTGCCGCGTGGAACAGCTCGACGGCCACATCAGAGGGCGAAGCGGCGCGGATGTCCCACTCGCCGAGCCAGGAGTCCAAGTCCTTCGAGTGCACCGATCGGACGTCGGTGTTCAGCAGTCCGCCGCGGTACAGCTCGCCGAGGATCGCCGGGATTCCACCGGCCCGGTGGACGTCTTCCATGTGGTAGTCGGAGTTCGGCGCCACCTTCGACAGGCACGGCACGCGGCGGCCGATCGCGTCGATGTCGGCGATCGTGAAGTCGACCTCGCCCTCCTGGGCGGCGGCAAGGATGTGCAGCACCGTGTTGGTCGAGCCGCCCATCGCCATGTCGAGGGCCATCGCGTTCTCGAACGCCTCGCGAGTGGCGATCGAGCGCGGCAGGGCCGACTCGTCGTCGTTTTCGTACCAGCGCTTGCACAGCTCGACGACCGTGCGCCCGGCCTCCTCGAACAGCGCGCGGCGCGCGGCGTGCGTCGCCAGCGTGGAACCGTTGCCCGGCAGGGAGAGGCCCAGCGCCTCGGTGAGGCAGTTCATCGAGTTCGCGGTGAACATGCCGGAGCACGAGCCGCAGGTCGGGCAGGCCGAGCGCTCGACGATGTCGAGCCCGTCCTCGTCGACCTCGGGGCTGGCCGACGCGGCGATCGCCGTGATCAGGTCGGTCGGCGCCTGCGCGACACCGCCCACGACGACGGCCTTGCCGGCCTCCATCGGCCCGCCGGAGACGAACACCACCGGGATGTTCAGCCGCATCGCGGCGTTCAGCATGCCCGGGGTGATCTTGTCGCAGTTGGAGATGCAGACGAGGGCGTCGGCCTGGTGCGCGTTGACCATGTACTCGACCGAGTCGGCGATGATCTCGCGCGAGGGCAGCGAGTAGAGCATGCCGGAGTGGCCCATCGCGATGCCGTCGTCGACGGCGATCGTGTGGAACTCGCGCGCGACGCCGCCGGCTTCCTTGACCGCGCCGGCGACGATCTCGCCGAGGTCCTTGAGGTGCACGTGGCCGGGCACGAACTGGGTGTAGGAGTTGGCGATCGCCACGATCGGCTTGCCGAAGTCGCTGTCGGTCATGCCGGTGGCGCGCCAGAGCGAGCGGGCGCCGGCGGCGTTGCGGCCGTGGGTGGTGGTCCGGGAACGGAGAGGCGGCACGGCGAACTCCCAGGTCGGATGAGGGCCAGGCGGAGGTCCGGGACGCTCCGGCGAAACTGGTCCTACCAATTTAGCCCACGGGTGCCCGGGGGTTACTCGCTGGGCGACGTCTCGGGCTTGGCCGGCTTGACGTCGTCGGCGCTCAGCAGGCCGCTCGGGTCGGCGACGAGACCCTCGCTGACCAGCGAAAGCACCGGCAGGTGCCGGGTCCGCACGGTCGGCAGTGGCACCTTCGTGTCGTCCTCGAGCACGGCCTGGACGCGCGACTTCTTGGTGATCGCCAAGCCCTTCAGCGCCGACCACGGCACGTCGCGGTGGCCGAACATCGTGCGGACCGCCAGCCCCGAGCGCGTCGCGACCGTGCGGGTCCGGATCACGAACACCGCGAGCGCGATCGGGAAGATGTAGAGCCATTGCAGGTACGGGATCTCGCCGAGCGCGATCGGCGTCACGCAGATCGTCAGGAGGGCGATCGCCATGAACGACGTGCGGGGGATCCGGAAGACGGCCTTCCGGCCTTCGTCCTGCTCTTTTTCGGCCACCTCGAAATGGTGCACCGCCCCGCGGACCGGCCCGGACCCGGGTCGGACGCCAGTGATGTGCGCCGCCCACGTGTCCACGATGCGGACACGCCATCCCGCAGAGTTGACACCTGAGAGACCTTCGGACTAGCGTCAGCGTCGTGACACCGCTGACCGGCCTCGTACTTCCCAAGCGCGTCGACGCTTAGGGAAGACTTTCCGCTGCGTCGACGCGCGAACCCTCGTGCGACCTTACGGTCGGCGAGGGTTTTTTGTTGCCCACGGG
The DNA here is from genome assembly GCF_902497555.1 of Amycolatopsis camponoti. Lineage (NCBI taxonomy): Bacteria > Bacillati > Actinomycetota > Actinomycetes > Pseudonocardiales > Pseudonocardiaceae > Amycolatopsis > Amycolatopsis camponoti. Next base: position 703,890 of record NZ_CABVGP010000002.1, read on the forward strand.
AAGAGATTCCCCGCCCCACCGCACAAAACCGACCCGAACGAGTGACACCGAGACCCACGAGGCAGAACCGATGACCAGTGCCACGTCGCGCAGCGACGCGAAACCCGGGCCGACGCCCGGAACGCCCGGAGCACGTCCGAAGCCGGCGCCCCCGGCGGGAACCCCGGTGCGCGTCACCGGCGCGCAGTCCCTCGTGCGCTCGCTCGAGGCGGTCGGCGCCGAGGTGGTCTTCGGCATTCCGGGCGGCACCATCCTGCCCGCCTACGACCCGCTGCTGGACTCGACGAAGGTCCGCCACATCCTGGTCCGCCACGAGCAGGGCGCGGGCCACGCCGCCACCGGCTACGCGCAGGCCACCGGCAAGGTCGGCGTCTGCATGGCGACCTCGGGCCCGGGCGCGACCAACCTCGTCACCCCGCTGGCCGACGCGAACATGGACTCCGTCCCGGTCGTCGCCATCACCGGGCAGCAGTCCCGGGCGCTGATCGGCACCGACGCGTTCCAGGAAGCCGACATCTGCGGCATCACCATGCCGATCACCAAGCACAACTTCCTCGTCACGGACCCCGCGGAGATCCCGCGGACCATCGCCGAGGCGTTCCACCTGGCTTCGACGGGACGGCCCGGCCCGGTCCTGGTGGACATCCCCAAGGACGTGCTGCAGGAGATGACCTCGTTCTCCTGGCCGACCGAGCTGCGGCTCCCGGGTTACCGCCCGACGCTGCGCCCGCACGGCAAGCAGGTCCGCGAAGCCGCGAAGCTCATCGCGAAGTCGCGCCGCCCGGTGCTCTACGTCGGCGGCGGCGTCATCAAGGCGGACGCGCACGAGCAGCTGAAGCAGCTCGCCGAGCAGACCGGCATCCCGGTCGTCACGACGCTGATGGCGCGTGGCGCGTTCCCGGACTCGCACCCGCAGCACCTCGGCATGCCGGGCATGCACGGCTCGGTCGCCGCGGTCGCCTCGATGCAGCGCTCCGACCTCCTGATCGCGCTCGGCGCCCGGTTCGACGACCGGGTCACCGGCCAGCTGGAGTCGTTCGCGCCGGACGCCGCGATCGTGCACGCCGACATCGACCCGGCCGAGATCTCCAAGAACCGCAAGGCCGACGTGCCGATCGTGGGAGACTGCAAGGAGATCATCGGCGAGCTGATCACCGCGGTGACCACGGAGTTCGAGCACGGCGGCAAGCCCGACCTGACCGACTGGTGGACGCTGCTCGACGACTGGCGCAAGACCTACCCGGCCGGCTACGAGTGGCCCGACGACGGTTCGCTGTCGCCGCAGTACGTCATCGAGCGGATCGGCGAGCTCGTCGGCCCGGACGCGGTGTATGCCGCCGGTGTCGGCCAGCACCAGATGTGGGCCGCGCAGTTCGTCAAGTACGAGAACCCGCGCACCTGGATCAACTCCGGCGGTCTCGGCACCATGGGCTACGCGGTGCCCGCCGCGATGGGCGCGCAGTTCGGCGTCCCCGGCACGCCGGTGTGGGCGATCGACGGCGACGGCTGCTTCCAGATGACCAACCAGGAGCTGGCCACCTGCGCCATCGAGGGTGCGCCGATCAAGGTCGCCGTCATCAACAACGGCAACCTGGGCATGGTCCGGCAGTGGCAGAACCTCTTCTACTCGGAGCGGTACTCCAACACCGACCTCGGCACGCACAAGCACCGGATCCCGGACTTCGTGCTGCTGGCCGAGGCCCTGGGTTGTGCTGGCCTGCGCTGCGAGACGAAGGAAGACGTCGACGCCACCATCCGCCGGGCCATGGAGATCAACGACCGTCCCGTCGTGATCGACTTCGTGGTGGGGAAGGATGCCCAGGTGTGGCCGATGGTCGCCGCGGGCACCGGCAACGACGAGATCATGGCGGTCCGGGGCATCCGGCCGCTGTTCGACGACGACGAGGTTTCGGTGGAGACCACGGAAGCCGCCGCGGAAGGTGGCGAGCACTGAGATGACCGTCCACACGCTGAGTGTCCTGGTCGAGAACAAGCCCGGTGTGCTCGCGCGCGTTTCCGGCCTGTTCTCCCGCCGCGGTTTCAACATCGAGTCCCTCGCCGTCGGGCCCACGGAGAACCCCGAGGTGTCCCGCATGACGATCGTGGTCGCTGTCGAAGAGCTACCGCTCGAGCAGGTGACCAAACAGCTCAACAAGCTGGTCAACGTGATCAAGATCGTCGAGCTGGAGCAGTCGACCGCCGTGCAGCGCGAACTGCTGCTCGTGAAGGTTCGCGCCGACAACACCGTGCGCAGCCAGGTCCTCGAAACCGTCCAGCTCTTCCGCGCCAAGGTGGTGGACGTCTCCCCGGAGGCACTCACCGTCGAGGCCACCGGGACGTCCGACAAGATCGGTGCGCTGCTGCGGATGCTGGAGCCGTATGGCATCCGCGAGCTGGTGCAGTCAGGCATGGTCGCGGTGGGGCGGGGCGCCCGTTCCATCACCGCCACATCACCGCGTTAACGAAGTAAGTCAGGAAAGGAAGCAGTACCCCCATGGCAGTGGAAATCTTCTACGACGACGACGCCGACCTCTCGATCATCCAGGGGCGCAAGGTCGCTGTCATCGGCTACGGCAGCCAGGGCCACGCCCACTCGCTGAGCCTGCGCGACTCCGGCGTCGACGTCCGCATCGGCCTGCCCGAGGGGTCCAAGTCGCGGGCGAAGGCCGAGGAGCAGGGCCTGCGCGTGCTCACCCCGGCCGAGGCGTCGGCCGAGGCCGACCTGATCATGATCCTCGCTCCGGACACGAAGCAGCGCTTCATCTACGAGCAGGACATCGCGCCGAACCTCAAGGACGGCGACGCGATCTTCTTCGGGCACGGCTTCAACATCCGCTACGACCTGATCAAGCCGCCGGCCAACGTCGACGTCGCGATGGTCGCCCCCAAGGGCCCGGGCCACCTGGTCCGCCGTCAGTTCGTCGACGGCAAGGGCGTCCCCGCGCTCATCGCGGTCGAGCAAGACGCCTCCGGCAACGCCCAGGCGCTCGCCCTCTCCTACGCGGCCGCCATCGGTGGTGCCCGCGCCGGCGTCATCAAGACGACGTTCACCGAGGAGACCGAGACTGACCTCTTCGGCGAGCAGGCCGTGCTCTGCGGTGGCGCGTCCGCGCTGGTGCAGACCGGTTTCGAGGTGCTCACCGAGGCCGGCTACGCCCCGGAGATCGCCTACTTCGAGGTGCTGCACGAGCTGAAGCTGATCGTCGACCTCATGTACGAGGGCGGCATCGCGCGCCAGCGCTACTCGATCTCCGACACCGCCGAGTACGGCGACCTGACCCGCGGCCCGCGCGTCATCTCGCCGGCGGTCAAGGAAGAGATGAAGAAGATCCTCGGCGAGATCCAGGACGGCACGTTCGCCCGTGAATGGGTCGCCGAGGACGAGGCCGGCCGGCCGAACTTCACCAAGCTCGAGGAGCAGGGCAACCAGCACCCGATCGAGGCGACCGGCAAGAAGCTGCGCGACCTCATGTCGTGGGTGGACCGGCCGATCACCGAGACCGCCTGACGCTTTTCGCAACACAGTCTCATCTCGCAAGACGCTGAAGGGGACGCCCGCTCGGGGCGTCCCCTTCAGTGCGTTCGGTGGTCGTTTCGCTACGCTTGCGACATGAGTGAGCAGCCGGTCGACGACAAGGCGCACATCCGGCACCACCTCGACTTCACGAAGGCCGAGTGGATCCGGGCCGAGCCGGAGGGCGTCACCCTCGACGACTGCGTCGAGTACGCCTTCATCGAGCACACCGACGGCGTCACCTACACCGCGATGCGGCAGTCGTCGAAGCCCGACGGCGTGATCCTCGTCTTCACGCCGGGGGAGTGGGACGCGTTCGTCAAGGGCGTCCGCGACGGCGAGTTCGACCTGCCCGAGGATCTCGCCGAGGCCTAGAGCTTCGCCGCCAGCGCGGGGATCGTGCCGAGGTCGCCGGCGATGCCGAGGTGGTCACCGTAGTCGCGGGACTCGACGACCAGGCCGTCGCGCACGCGCATCGAGAAGATGTTGGCGATCCGCACCGGCTTCCCGGCGTATTCGCCCTGGTAGGCGAACTCGCCGATCAGCACCTCCGGATCGGTGCCCCGGTAGGTGACGAGGTCGGCGACCGCGAAGCCCGGGTTCATCGCCTTGCCCGCCTGGAAGTGCTCGCGGATCTCGTCGCGCGTCCGGATCACCGCGGAGCCCGGCAGGAACGGGTGCGTGACGTGGGTTTCTTCCGCGTACAGCTCGGGCAGCTCGTCCCAGCGCCCGCCCGCGACTCCGAAGACGAGCCGTTCGAGCACTGTGTCCGCGCTTTCCGGCGTGACGGCGGACAGCTCGCGCGGCGGCGCCTGCTCGTAAGCCCCGGCCAGCTGGCCGACGCCGTCGCGGATTGCGGCGAGCCGCAGGTAGTCGTGGTAGTCGCGGGAATGGACGATCAGGCCGTCCCGGATGCGCAGCACCTGGATGTTGGCCGTCGTAGTCGTCCGGCCGGTTTCGACGGACTCGGCGTCGTAGTCGTATTCGGCGACGATCACCTCGGGGTCCGTGGTCTCGTGGACGACCACGTTCTTGCGCTTGAGCCGGACCGCCCCGGCGAGGACACCGGTGAACCGCTCGTGGACGGCGGCGCGGCCGTCCAGGCGCGTCGGGCGTGGCACGGCCTGGGGATGCTCGACGACGGTGTCTTCGGCGTAGAGCGCGGACAGCTCGCCGAACCGTCCTTCGCTGATGCCGTCGGACAGGGCGGCGAAGACGTCGCGGGGGTTGGTCATGGATTCTCCCAGTAGGCAAAACGGAGTCTGTAGTCCGTCTTTGACGATACGGACTCCAGACTCCGGTTGTCTACAGGGAACGCAGGAGGTCGCGGGCGGCCGGCTGCTCGCACACCTCGGCCCACTTCTCCGGGGTGCTGCCGAAGAGCGCGTCGCGGGCCTCGAGGTCGGCGCCGTTCTCGACGAGGACGCGGACCGCCTCCAGGTGCCCGGACTGCGCGGCGAGGTGCAGGGCCGTGACGCCTTCGCCGTGGTTCGGGCCGCCGAAGGTACCGAGGTGGTTCACGTCGGCGCCGAGGTCGAGGAGCGTGCGGATCGCGGCGCCGCGCCCGGTCGCCGCCGCCCAGGTCAGGGCCGTGCCGCGGTAGACGTCGGCGTCCACGGCGGCGCCCCGCTCGACGAGCGTGCGCAGCGCCCGCGTGCGGTCGTTGCGCGCCGCCCACGACAGGGCTTCGTTCTTGGCCTCGACGGGGTCGTCGGCCGGGTGCCAGGCCGGGAAACCGCTGTGCGGGCGGTAGAAGCCCCGGTGTGCGCCGGCCGCGGGGTGACCCGGGCGCAGGAGCTCGTCGAGCAGGTCCGCGTCGCCGAGCCCGGCCGCGACGCGCAGGTTGCCGGGTGCCCGGCTGTGGAGCGCGAGCTTCTCCGCGGCCTCGCGGTGACCCCAGAACAGCGCGACGACCAGGGGGGTGCCGCCGTCGCCGCGGGCGGAGACGTCGACCGGTGCGCCCGCGTCGAGCAGCAGGTCGAGCAGGAGCGGGAGGTTGCTGTACGCGGCCTGGTGCAGCGGCGTCCAGCCGTGGACGTTGCCGCGGGCCGGATCGGCGCCGTGGTCGAGGAGGATCTTGCTGAGCCGCTCGTCGCAGGTGGCGCCGGCCATGCCGAGCAGGTCGTTGCCGTTGGTGCCGCGGGCGGTGACGAGCCCGGGGAACTCGCCGAGGAGCCTTTTCAGGGCTTCGGGGTCTCGTGCTTCGACCGCGCGGTACGCCCGCGCGAACGGCTCTCCACTGTCCACAAGGGACTTGACGTGGTCGCGGAGTGTGCGCCAGGAAACGAAACCGTGCTCGCGGGCGACGACCACGAGTGCGCCGTCCCGGTTCAGTGGCTGTCCCCAGCGCTCGAACGGCTCTTGCGCACCGGGGGTGTCGTCCTCGGCGGACGCGAGCAGGCCGAGCGCGCGTTCGGCGTAGTAGTGGACGTCCTGGTGGTACGGGTGCTGCAGCGTTTCGCCGTGTTCCGTGACGCGCCGGACGTACGCCTGGAGCTTCGGCCAGCTCGGGAAACCGTGGTCGCGGGCGATCCGGAACTGCGCTTCGGAGAGCTTGACGCCTTCGGCGCGGGCGAGGTCCTTCGCGCGTTTGCGGAGCTGGTCCAGGCTGGGTTCGGCGGGCAGCGTGCCCATGGTGCCTCCTTTCCTCGAGCGCCCGTGGTCCGCCGGCACCGGGCAGGAAAGAAGGTGCGGAGCTGGTGGTGCGGTGCTGCGGGGGTGGGCTCGGCCCTTTCCGCGGACGGGACGCGGCCCTCACCGCGTCCCGCCAGCGTACCTCGATCACGGCAGGAGATCGGCCAGCCTGCGGTAGGAATCCGGGGTGCGGGCCAGTACCTGGACGCAGACGTGGTCGGCGCCCGCGTCGAGGTGGGCCCGGATCCGGTCGGCCACCGCCGGTTCGCCGGTCGCGACGACGGCGTCGACCAGGCGGTCGCTGCCGCCGTCGGCCAGGTCCTCCTCCGTGAAGCCGAGCCGGCGCAGGTTCACCTGGTGGTGCGGCGCCTGCCGGACGTAGAGATCCACGTGCTCCCGGGCCACCGAAGGGGAATCGTCCAGGACCACGGCCTGTTCGACCGCCAGGTACTTGTCCGGCCCGAGCCGTTCCCGGGCCGACGCCGTGTGCTCCGGCGGGACGAAGTACGGGTGGGCACCGTCGGTGCGCTCGGCCGCCAGGTCCAGCAGCTTCGGGCCCAGCGCCGCGAGGACCCGGCGGGGTCGCGGGGACGGCTGCGGCAACCCCGGCAGCTCGGCCGCGTCCATCCCGTCGAGGTACTCGCGCAGGGCCGTCAGCGGTCGCGCGCCCGGCCGGTGCCCGCCGAGGCCCGCGATGAACCGGCCCGGGTAGGCCTCGCCCAACGCGCGGATGGCGCCTTCCGCCGCGAGTGGAGAGCGCTGGTCGAACCGCGCGACCCCGGTGGCGACGGTCAGCTTCGACGTCGCCGCGAGCAGCAACCCCGCCTGCGTGAACGCCTCCCGGCCGGCGTACTCGCCGAACCAAATCGCGTCGAAGCCGAGTTCCTCCACTTCGGCGGCTGTTTCGCGCAGCTCGGTGATCGGGGCGCCGTCGAAGAACCGCCAGATCCCCACGCTCATCGGAGCACCTCCGGGGCCAGGTCGAGCAGGACGTCCACAGTGGACTCGGAGGTGACCGCCGACGGGGTCAGCAGCACGTGGTCCGCGCCCGCGTCGAGCAGCTCGTCCAGGCGCTTCGCGATGGTGCCGGCGTCACCCCACAGGACGAGGTCGTCGACGAAGCGGTCGCTCGGCCCGGCGATGTCGGAATCGGTGTAGCCGAGCCGTTTCCAGCCCGCGAGGTAGACCGTGACGGAGTACTCGCGCGACTGCGCGACGCGGCGCCGCACGCTCTCGCGGGCGTCCTCGCGGCTGCCGAGCAGCACGGTCTGCTGCGGGATCAGCAGCTTGTCCGGCCCGAGGATTTCCCGCGCGTACGGCGTGTGCGAGACCGGCTGGGCGAACGGGTGCGCGCCGTCGGCGTGGTCGCGCGACAGCTCCAGCATCCGCGGCCCGACGGCGGCCAGCACGCGCGGAAACGCCACCGGCGAGGGGCTTTCGGCCGCTGCGGTGTCCATTTCGGACAGATAGTCCCGCATCCGGTCGATCGGCCGGTAGTCCTCGCCGAGCTTCGCGGCCTGGAACGCGTGCCCGACGCCGATGCCGAGCACGAACCGGCCCGGGTGGGCCCGGGCGAGCGTCGCCCCGCCCTTGTGCGCGGTCGTCCCGCGCCGCAGCCAGGTGTTCGCGATGCCGGTGCCGAGCACGACGTCCGGCACCGAAGCGAGCAGGTCGCCGAAGTGGGCGAACACCTCGCGGGAGCCGGGTCCTTCGCCGCTCCACACCGAGCGGTAGCCGGCGCCGGCGAGACGGCGGGTGGCCGCGCGCTCGACGTCCGGGGGTGGTTGCAGGGGCGCGCTCGGCAGCCAGGCGCCGATCGCGCCGAGCCGGGCCCGCGTGTCTTCGACCAGGGTCATCCTCGTTCCCTCCAGTAATATGAGGCTGCCTCCGGTTAATATACGGAGGCAGCCTCCGATTGGCTACCCGGTAGGGTCGGAAGGGCGATGACCGAAGTGAAGCCGATGCGCGCGGACGCCCGCCGCAACTACGAGCGCCTCCTGGAAGAGGCGCAGCACGCCTTCGCCGAGCACGGCGTCGAGGCGTCGCTGGAAGACATCGCGCGCCGCGCCGGGGTCGGCATCGGCACGCTCTACCGGCACTTCCCGACGCGGGAGGCCCTGCTCGAGACGCTGCTGCGGGCCCGGTTCGACGCCCAGGCCGAGCGCGCGCGTGAACTGCTCACCGATCCCGGGCCCCTGGCCGCGCTGCAGACCTGGCTGGCCGGGCTCGGCGACGCCACCGGCACGTTCCGCGGCCTGGTGGAACTGACCGCCGACGCGCTCAGCGACGAATCATCCCGTTTGTACGCGTCGTGCCACGCCATGCGTGAGGCCGGTTCCCATCTGGTGGAACGCGCGAAACGCGAAGGCGAGCTTCGCGCCGACGTCACGACGAACGAGCTCCTTCTCTTGCTGCACGCGGCATCCTGGGCGGGTGGGCACCTGCCGGGCCCGGGAGGCATGCAGCGCCTCCTGGCTCTTGTTTTCGAGGGATTACGAGCGAGTTAACACCGTGAGAAGCCAGCAGGTGGCCCAGCGGGTTAAACTCCGCCTCGACCGGGGCACAACGGCGTGCTGAGACCCTTATGTCGACCCAAAGCGTCCTGGAAGACCAGATAGTGGGAGCCGCATCGTGAGCAAGCCCAACAAGCCCGTCGTTCTCATCGCGGAGAAGCTCGCCCCCTCCGTGCTGAGTGTCTTCGGTGACGAGGTGGAGGTCCGGCACGTCGACGGCACGGACCGGTCCGCGCTGCTCGAGGCGGTGAAGAGCGCCGACGCGCTGCTCGTGCGCTCCGCGACGAAGGTCGACGCCGAGGTCTTCGGCGCCACGACGCAGCTCAAGGTCGTCGCCCGCGCCGGCGTCGGCCTCGACAACGTCGAGGTCCCCGCCGCCACCGAGCGCGGCGTCCTGGTCGTCAACGCGCCGACGTCGAACATCGTGTCCGCCGCCGAACACGCCGTGGCGCTGCTGCTGGCCGTCGCGCGCCGGGTCCCGGCCGCCAGCCAGAGCCTGCGCGCCGGCGAGTGGAAGCGCAGCTCGTTCTCCGGTGTGGAGCTGCAGGGCAAGACCATCGGCGTGGTCGGCCTCGGCAAGATCGGCCAGCTGTTCGCCCAGCGCCTCGCCGCCTTCGACACGCACATCATCGCCTACGACCCCTACGTTTCGGCCGCGCGCGCGGGCCAGCTCGGCATCGAGCTCGTCACCCTCGACGAGCTGCTGTCGCGCGCCGACGCCATCTCCATCCACCTGCCGAAGACCCCGGAGACCAAGGGGCTCATCGACGCCGAGGCGCTGAAGAAGACCAAGCCGGGCGTCATCATCGTGAACGCCGCCCGCGGCGGGCTGATCGTCGAGCAGGACCTGGCCGACGCGCTGCGCTCGGGCCACGTCGGCGGCGCCGGCATCGACGTCTTCGTCACCGAGCCGACCACGTCCAGCCCGCTGTTCGAGCTGGACAACGTCGTCGTGACGCCGCACCTGGGCGCGTCGACGGCCGAGGCGCAGGACCGCGCGGGCACCGACGTCGCGAAGTCCACGCTGCTGGCGCTGCGCGGCGACTTCGTGCCGGACGCGGTGAACGTCTCCGGCGGCGGCGCGGTGGGCGAGCACGTCCGCCCGTACCTGTCGCTGACGCAGAAGCTCGGCCAGCTGCTCACCGCCCTGAACCCGACGGCGCCGGCATCGGTGACCGTGCAGGTCAAGGGCGAGATCTCAGTGAGGACACCGGGGTGCTGCAGCTGGCGGCGCTGCGCGGGGTGTTCACCGGCGTGGTCGAGGACCAGGTCACGTTCGTCAACGCGCCGCAGCTGGCGGAGAAGCTGGGCGTGCAGGTCGAGCTGGAGATCGAGACGGAGAGCCCGAAGTTCCGCAGCCTGGTCACGGTGCGCGCGGTGCACGCCGACGGCGCGGTGCTGACCGTGTCCGGTTCGGTCACCGGCAAGGACGAGGTCGAGAAGCTGGTCGAGGTCAACGGCCGCGGCTTCGACCTGCGGGCCGAGGGCACGGTCCTGCTGGTGGAGTACGGCGACCGCCCGGGTGTCATGGGCCGCGTCGGGACGCTGCTCGGCGAGGCCGGCATCAACATCGAGGCCGCGCAGATCAGCCAGACGACCGACGGCTCCGACGCGGTGATGCTGCTGCGCGTCGACCGCCACATCGACGCCCACCTGCTGGAGCCGATCGGCGCTTCGGTCGGGGCGCACACGATCCGCGCCGTCGACTTCAACTGACGCGAAGCACCACAAAGGCCCCCTCGCCGTTCGCGGTGAGGGGGCCTTTGCGCGCAATCACATCTGGATAACGGAGTCCTTTGCCTACGTAAGTAGGTGTTTTGGGGCATTAGGTTCTCTCCGCGAGGTCGAACCACGCGCCGTCGAGGGCACGGCGCGGTCGCCGTGCTTCACCGTCGGGGGTGCTAGGAGCGGCTGGCAGGTTCGGGTCCAGACCTCGAGTAAGGGGCCGACTCATGAGCAGATCCCGCTTACCCGCTCGCGTCACGACGGCGTTGTTCGCCGTCGTGCTGGCGGCCGCGCTCGGGGCGCCGGTCGCGAGCGCCGCTGACGCACCTCTGGCCGACGGAGTGGCGCCCGCGAAGATCGGCACGAACCTGCAGGGCAAGGTCGCGCCGCGGCTGGGTGCCGCGCAGGGCCGCGTCACCGCGTTCGTCGAGCTGGCCAAGAAGCCCGCCGTCGACGCGTTCACCGCCGCGCAGCCGCAGGGCAAGGACCAGGCCAAGCGCGCCGCCAAGGCCGCCAAGGCCGACACCGCCGCCGCCGTGGACTCGGTCCTCGGGCAGCTGCGGTCCGCCGACGCCAAGCCGCAGGTCGTCACCCGGACCGCCAACGCCGTCCCCGGCGTGGTCGTCACGGCCGACGCCGCCAAGCTGCGCGAGGTCGCCAAGCGCGCGGACGTCGTTTCGGTGCGCGCGGTCGTGCCGAAGACCCGCACCAACGCCAGCGCCGAGCAGCTGACCAACACGCTCGCCGCGTGGCAGCAGACCGGCAAGTTCGGCGACGGCGTCCGCGTCGGCGTGATCGACGACGGCATCGACTACACCCACGCCGACTTCGGCGGCCCCGGCACGCCGGCCGCGTACAAGAGCGTCGACAGCACCAAGCCGACCCCGCTCTTCCCGAGCGCCAAGGTCGTCGGCGGCACCGACCTCGTCGGCAACGACTACGACGCCGCGACGCCCGGCAAGACCACCCCGGCGCCGGACCCGAACCCGCTGGCCTGCGGTGAGCACGGCACGCACGTCGCCGGCACCATCGGCGGCTTCGGCGTCACCGCCGACGGCAAGACCTTCAAGGGCGACTACAAGAAGCTGGACGCCAAGAAGGTCGACGCGATGCAGATCGGCCCGGGCACGGCGCCGAAGTCGCTCCTCTACGCCATCAAGGTCTTCGGCTGCGCGGGCTCGACGAACGTCACCTCGCAGGCGCTGGACTGGGCGCTCGACCCGGACGGCGACGGCGACTTCACCGACCACCTCGACATCGTCAACCTGTCGCTGGGCTCCGACTTCGGCGCGCCGGACGACCCGGACTCGCTGTTCGTGCGCAAGCTCGCCGCGAACAACGTGCTCCCGGTGATCTCGGCGGGCAACGGCGGCGACATCAACGACATCGCCGGCTCGCCGGGCAACACGCCCGAGGCGCTCACCGTTGCCAGCACCCGCGACGCGGGCGTCCTGCGCGACGCCGCCGAGGCCACCGCGCCGACCGCGGCCAAGGGCCAGAAGACCGGGCAGTACAGCCAGAACTACACCGGCTACGACACGCTGAACCTGACCGCGCCGGTCGTGGCGCTGTCCGCGGCGAACAACGCGGGCTGCGCGCCGTACTCCGCGGCGGACAAGGCGAAGGCCGCCGGCAAGTTCGTCTGGCTGGAGTGGGACGACAACGACTCGACCCGCGCCTGCGGTTCGGCGGCCCGGGCGAACAACGCCCAGGCGGCCGGGGCGAAGGGTGCGCTGCTGTCGTCCACTTTGGAGCACTTCAGCGCCGGCATCGCGGGCAACGCGGCGATCCCGGTGTTCCAGTTCACCGGTTCCGCGACGAAGACGCTGCGCGCGGCGCTGACCGCGGGCACGCTGCAGGTCCGGCTCTACGGCGCCGGGCGCGCCTCGATCCAGACCTACGACAAGACCATCGTGGACACCCCGAGCTCGTTCACCTCGCGCGGCACCCGCGGCCCGGCGCTCAAGCCGGACGTCGCCGCGCCGGGTGACACGATCACCTCGGCGTTCCGCGGCAGCGGCAACGGCCGGACCGTGCTCTCGGGCACGTCGATGGCCGCCCCGCACACCGCGGGCATCACCGCGCTCGTCCGCCAGTCCCACCCGGACTGGTCGGTCGAGGAGGTCAAGGCCTCGGTCGTCGACACCGCCGGCCACGACGTCGGCGACGGCGCGGGCCACACCTACGCGCCGCAGCGCGTCGGCAGCGGCCGGATCGACGCCAAGGCGGCGCTGGACAACCAGGTGCTCGCCTACGTCCAGGACGACCCGGGCGCGGTCAGCGTCAGCTTCGGCACGGTCGAGGCCTCCGGGCCGGTGACGCTGTCGAAGACGATCAAGCTGGTGAACAAGGGTGTCACGCCCGCCGAGTACACCGTGGGCTACCAGGCGGTCAACGCGCTGCCGGGTGTCGAGTACACAGTGGACAAGCAGTCGGTGAAGCTGACCCCGCGCGGCACCGCCAAGGTCAAGGTGACGCTCAAGATCACCGACCCGAAGGCGCTGCGCAAGGTCATGGACCCGACCATGCAGGCCACCCAGGCCGGCCTGGCGCGGCAGTTCGTCGCCGACGCTTCGGGCCGCGTCGCCTTCACGCCCACCAGCGGGGCCAAGGTGCCGCTGCGGGTTTCGGTCTACGCCGCGCCCAAGCCGGTGTCGACGATTTCGACGCCGCAGTCGGTGAAGTTCGGGGCCGACGCGACCCAGGGTGTGCTGAACCTGAGCGGCAAGGGTGTCGACCAGGGCTCCGGCGCGCAGCGCTACCGCTCGCTGATCAGCGTGCTCGAGCTGCAGGCGGAGTCCCCGCAGCTGCCCGAGTGCGACGCGGACGTGGTCACCGACTGCACGGTGAACAAGACCGCTAAGGGCGGCGACCTCCGCTACATCGGCGCGGCGTCCACCGCGCCGCTGGCGAAGGAGCAGGGTGAGCCGGAGAACGCGATCCTCGCGTTCGGCCTGTCCACCTGGGGCGACTGGGCGAACATCGGCAGCAACACCTCGCCGTTCGTCGACATCGACACCACCGGGGACGGGACGCCGGACTTCGAGACCTACGTGACCAAGGCGACGGCCACGGACGTCCTGCTGGCCGTCACGGTCGCGCTGACCCCGGGCTTCCCGCAGGTCGACGTGCAGGCCGTCAACGGCCAGCTCGGCGACGTCGACACGAACGTGTTCGACACGAACGTGATCACGCTGCCGGTTTCCCTGGCGGCGCTGGGCATCGACGCGGGTGCCGACAGCCACCGCATCTCCTACACGGTGGGTGTGAGCGGTTTCTACGTCGCGCCGGGCACGACGAACGGGCTGATCGACTACGTCGGCACGCCGCTGTCGTTCGACGCGCTCGCGCCGGGCTACTCGGTGCAGGGCGGCGGCGACGCCGCGCTGGGCTACGTCGCGAAGCCGGGAACGGCGCTGGTCGTGAACCGGAACGCCGCCTCGGCCGCGGCCGACGGGGCGCTCGGGCTGCTCGCCATCGAGCACCACAACGCCGCGGGCAACCGGGCGAACGTGGTCAAGGTGGACGCCGCCCAGGGTGCCCGGCCGGGCAACGACCGTCAGCCGATCGGGGCTGGTCACCGCTAGTCCGGGACAAGATCGATCTGTGCAGGAACCGGGGCGTCTCCGGCGGGTTTCCGCCGGGGGCGCCCCGCTCTTGTTAACCCGATCGGGTGTCTCACCCTGCGGGAGGATGCGGCATAAGGGTGGTGCGGCTACGGCCGTTTGTCTACGGCCGGTAACCTTCCGGCTGCTGGCGTTTTGTTGCGGTGGGCCATCGGTGCATCCGGTGGCCTCGTCGACGGAGGTGTGTGGATGCGGCTCGCGGTGATCCCAGGAGACGGGATCGGGCCCGAGGTGGTCTCCGAGGCGTTGAAGGTGCTCGGCGAGGTAGTACCTACGGCGGAGATCACGAACTACGACCTCGGCGCCGCGCGGTGGCACGCGACGGGTGAGCTGCTCCCGGAGTCGGTGCTGGGCGAACTGCGCCAGCACGACGCGATCCTGCTGGGCGCGGTCGGCGACCCGTCGGTGCCGAGCGGCATCCTCGAGCGCGGCCTGCTGCTGCGCCTGCGGTTCGAAATGGACCACCACGTCAACCTGCGCCCGGCGCGGCTGTACCCGGGTGTCCGGGGACCGCTGGCCGACGCGGGCGACGTCGACATGGTCGTCGTGCGAGAGGGGACCGAGGGCCCGTACGCGGGTACCGGCGGCCTGATCCGCAAGGACACCGAGCACGAGATCGCGACGGAGGTCAGCGTCAACACGGCGTTCGGCGTCCGCCGTGTCGTCGCCGACGCGTTCAACCGCGCCGAGCTCCGCCCGCGCAAGCACCTGACGCTGGTGCACAAGACCAACGTGCTGTCGTTCGCCGGCTCGCTGTGGTCGCGGATCGTCGAAGAGGTCTCGCTGGAGCACCCGGACGTGACGGTCGCTTATTCGCACGTGGACGCGGCGACCATCCACCTGGTGACCGATCCGTCCCGGTTCGACGTGATCGTGACGGACAACCTGTTCGGCGACATCATCACCGACCTCGCGGCGGCGGTGACGGGCGGAATCGGCCTGGCGGCGAGCGGCAACCTGGACATGACCCGCCGCAACCCGAGCATGTTCGAGCCGGTCCACGGCTCGGCGCCGGACATCGCGGGCCAGGGCCTGGCCGACCCGACGGCGGCGGTCCTTTCGGTGGCGCTGCTGCTGGACCACCTGGGCCAGAAGGAAGCGGCCCGGCGGATCGAGGCGTCGGTGGCGTTCGATCTGGCGACGCGGGACCAGGCATCGCCGGGTGCGACGACGGCTGTCGGGGACCGGTTGGCGGCGCTGGTTTCTTCCAACGTGCGCACGGGCTGAGGTTTCGGCTTCGGGAGAGCCCCGCACCCTGGTGGTGCGGGGTTTTTTCGTGGCTGGGGTTTTGCGGGTTTGTGCGCGAGGGTTCGTGCGCGGAGGTTCGTGCGCGGGGGTTGTCCACAGCGGCGGCGTGATGTGGACAGCCGAGCTGGTGGGTGGCTTTTTTGCCGGTTCCGTCGGGAGGCGTCGATAGACTGGACCTGGGTCAGCCCCCAGGGAGCGGCGGGGTTTGGCGGCGGCGGGGTTTGGCGGCGGTGAGCATGGCAAAGTGCACCGACCGACCGACCGACCGGCTTGGCGCCGGTCGTGGCGGTGAGGCGCGGGTGGGCGTCTCGAACAAGTCATGCACACCCACACGCCTCGAACGAAGTCCTGCCAAGGGCGTGCGCCCGGCGTTCCCGGATGGTGGGAGCTTGACCCAAGTTGTGGACTTCCCCGGAAACCCTGTGGCATGATGCGACCGTGACCAGCTTCGCGATCATTATCATCGAGCGCGCCGGACGGTAGCTCCACAAGAGCACCCGGCGCGCAACCTCTCGCACCCATGCGGGAGGTTTTTTTGTTGCCTCGAAACGCCCGAACTCGCTAGGAGAAGACCGTGACCCGCCAGGAGCCCGCCGATACCCCCCTCGGCGATGCCTTCCACCTCTACGACACGACCCTGCGCGACGGTGCGCAGCGTGAGGGCATCTCCTACTCCGTCCAGGACAAGCTGGCCGTCGCGCGGCTGCTGGACGAGCTGGGCGTCGGGTTCATCGAAGGCGGCTGGCCGGGGGCGCTCCCCAAGGACACGGAATTCTTCTCCCGCGCCGCGAAAGGCGAGCTGAAGCTGAACCACGCGGCCCTGGTCGCGTTCGGGGCCACGCGCAAGGCCGGCACCACCGCCGAGGCCGATCCGCAGGTCCGGGCCCTCCTCGAGAGTGAAGCCCCGGTCGTCACGCTCGTCGCCAAGTCCGATCTGCGCCACATCGAACGCGCCCTGCGCGTGGACGTCGACGAAGCCTGCGCGATGGTCAAGGACACCGTCGCCTTCCTCGTCAAGGAAGGCCGGCGCGTCTTCCTCGACGCCGAGCACTTCTTCGACGGCTACGCCTACTCTCCCGAAACCTCCCTCAAGGTGCTCGACGCCGCCGCGCACGCGGGCGCCGACGTCCTCGTCCTCTGCGACACCAACGGCGGTCAGCTGCCGCTCGGGCTCGCCGAGACCGTCAGGACCATCAAGGAAAAGACCGGGTTCCGCCTCGGAATCCACTGTCAGGACGACACTTCCTGCGCCGTGGCGAACTCCGTCGCCGCGGTGCAGGCCGGCGTGACGCACGTCCAGTGCACCGCCAACGGTTACGGGGAGCGGGCCGGCAACGCCGACCTCTTCGCCGTGACGGGAAACCTCGTGACCAAGCTCGGGATGGAGGTCCTCCCGACCGGAGGCGCCGCCGAGCTCACCCGGGTCTCCCATGCCCTTGCCGAAATCGCGAACCTCGCCCCCTACTCCCACCAGGCTTACGTAGGGGCGTCGGCTTTTGCCCACAAGGCAGGGCTGCACGCGAGCGCGATCAAGGTGGATCCGTTGTTGTACAACCACATCGATCCGTCTTCCGTCGGCAACGACATGCGGGTGCTGGTCACCGAGATGGCCGGCCGGGCCAGCCTCGAGCTCAAGGGACGTGAGCTCGGGGTCGACCTCGCCGGCCGGCCCGAAGCGCTGACGAGCGCCATCACGAAGGTCAAGCGCCTCGAAGCGGAAGGCTGGTCGTTCGAAGCGGCCGACGCCTCCCTCGAACTCCTGCTCCGCCAGGAGGCCGACGTCCCCGCCGAGGCGCCGTTCGAGCTCGAGTCCTACCGCGTGGTCCTCGACCACCGCCCGGACGGCGAGGTGATGGCCGAGGCCACGGTCAAGGTGCACGTCGGCGGCCAGCGCGTCATCGCCACCGCCGAGGGCATCGGCCCGGTGCACGCGCTCGACGCCGCGCTGCGGAAGGCGCTCTCCCCGCACCTGTCCTGGTTGGACAGTGTGGACCTGGCCGACTACAAGGTCCGCATCCTCCAGGGCCACCCGGGCACCGACGCCGTGACGCGCGTGCTGGTCGAGAGCACCGACGGCGAACGCGAGTGGACCACCGTCGGCGTGCACGGCAACATCGTCGAGGCCAGCTGGCTGGCCCTCTGCGACGCGCTCGTCCACAAGAGCACCACCGTGGCCCCGGTCACGGAAACGGCGGACGTAGACTGACCGAGTGCGCCTAGCCCGTATTGCTCATCCCGGTGGAGTCGCGTTCGCTTCGGTCGAAGGGGACGGTGACGACGCCCAGGTCCTGGAGATCGCCGAGCACCCGTTCGGCCAGCCCAACTTCACCGGCAAGCGGTGGCCGCTGGCCGACGTCCGGCTGCTCGCGCCGATCCTGCCGTCCAAGGTGATCGCCGTCGGCCGCAACTACGCCAAGCACGCGGCCGAGTTCGGCAACGAGGTGCCCAGCGCCCCGATGCTGTTCCTCAAGCCGTCGACCACGGTCGTCGGCCCGAACGCGGCGATCCGCCGTCCGTCCGGCATCGGCCGCGTCGACTTCGAGGGCGAGCTGGCCATCGTCATCGGCCAGCCGGTGAAGAACGTGCCCGCCGCCCGCGCCGCGAGTGCGATCCTCGGCTACACCGTGGCCAACGACGTCAGCGCGCGCGACCTGCAGAAGGCTGACGGCCAGTGGGGCCGCGCCAAGGGCTTCGACACGTTCTGCCCGCTCGGGCCGTGGATCGAGACGTCGCTCGACGCGTCCGACCTGTCGCTCAAGGCCGAGGTCGACGGCGAACTCAAGCAGGACGGCCGCACGTCCGACCTCGTCCACAAGATCCCCGAGCTGGTCGAGTTCGTCTCCGGCGTCATGACGCTGCTGCCCGGCGACGTGATCCTCACCGGCACGCCCGAGGGCGTCGGCCCGATCGAGGGCGGCCAGAGCGTCTCGATCACCATCGAAGGCATCGGCACCCTGACCAACCCGGTCGAGAACATCTAGTCCCGCGCCACCGGGTCCATCGGCCGCCGGGCGAACGCCGGAGCGTGCTCCGGCCGCAGCCCGAGGCCGAGGAGCCGGGCCGGGAAGTACGACAGCCGCGGGAACCGCGCGAACGCCTTGATCATCGCCATCGGCGGGCCGTTGCGCTTGCCGGTCATCACCCCGCGCACCACGGTCCGGTGCATCAGGCGCTGCAGCCCCTGCACCATCAGCGTCGGCGCCAGCCGCCGCGAACGCACCTTCGCCAGGTCCACCGGCGACGGGCGGCCGCGCCGCAGCGGCTCGGCCAGCAGCGTCGCCGCCGCGACCGCGTCCTGCACCGCCAGGTTGATGCCGACCCCGCCGATCGGCGACATCGCGTGCGCGGCGTCGCCGATGCAGAGCAGGCCGTCGGTGTGCCACCTGCGCAGCAGGTTGAGCCGCACGTCGAGGAACTTGACGTCGTCCATCGTCTTCAGCTCGTCCACGCGGTCGTGGAATTCGGGGCAGATCTGCGTCACGTTCTCCCGGAACGCCTCGATGCCGTGGTCGCGCAGGTCTTCGCCCTTCGGCGCGAGGTAGGCGACCTGGTAGAAGTCCGGCCGGGGGAGCGGCACCGCGAACCGGCGGTCCCGCATCTTCGGCAGCAGCATGTTTCCGGCCTCGCCGTCGCCGCGGGAAAGCCGGAACCACCAGACGTCGAACGGGCAGTCGTACTCGCGGGGCACCAGACCGGCCTCACGCCGGGCCAGCGACCAGCGTCCGTCGGCCGCGATCACCAGGTCGGCGCGGATCTCACCGGTCTCGCCCGCCACTGTGCGGTAGGTGACGCCGGCGACGCGCCCGTGCTCCCGGACCAGGCCGGTGCACTCGGTCTCCATCCGCTGGACGAACGTCGGCTCCTTGCGTGCGCTCTCGGCGAGCAGGTCGAGGAAGTCCCACTGCGGCACCATCGCGATGTACGGGTGGGAGACCTTCAGCCGGGTGAAGTCGGCCAGCTTCATCAGCGTGCCGTCCTCCTCGGGGAAGCCCGCGGCGGTCAGCTCGCTGTGCGGCAGCGCGTGGAACTTCTCGCCGAGGCCCAGCTCGTCGAGCAGCGTGAGCGTGGACGGGTGGACCGTGTCCCCGCGGAAGTCGCGCAGGAAGTCCGCGTGCTTCTCCAGCACCGTCACCTCGACGCCGGCCCGTGCCAGCAGGAGTCCCGTGACCATCCCGGCCGGCCCGCCACCGATGACGACGCAGCCCGTGCGCTCGGTCATCTCCACCATCTCCCCATCTATTCATCGCTTGTTGAATAAGTTGAGGATGCACCCGGCCGGTCCCCGGCGTCAAGCGATGTGGCGACGGATACGCTGATCGGGCTATGAGTGAGACATCGGTGGTACGCGCGCGCTTCTGTCCTTCGCCGACCGGCACCCCGCACGTCGGGCTGATCCGCACGGCGCTGTTCAACTGGGCCTTCGCCCGGCACAACCAGGGGCAGCTGGTCTTCCGGATCGAAGACACCGACGCCGCCCGCGACTCGCAGGAGTCCTACGAGCAGCTCCTCGACGGGCTGCGCTGGCTCGGCATCGACTGGGACGAGGGCCCCGAGGCCGGCGGCGAGTACGGGCCGTACCGCCAGAGCGAGCGGCGGGCGATCTACGCCGACGTCGCCGCGAAGCTCCTCGAAGCGGGGGAGCTGTACGAGGCGTTCTCCACCAACGAGGAGGTCGAGGCGCGGCGCAAGGCGGCCGGCCTGGACCCGAAGCTGGGCTACGACAACTTCGACCGCGACCTCACCGACGAGCAGCGCGCCGCGTACCGCGCCGAGGGACGCGCGCCGGTGCTGCGCCTGCGCATGCCCGCGAAGGACCTCGCGTGGACCGACCTGGTCCGCGGTGACATCAGCTTCCCGGCGGGCACGATCCCGGACCCGGTGCTGGTGCGCGCCAACGGCGAGCCGCTCTACACGCTGACCAACCCGGTCGACGACGCGCTGATGAAGATCACGCACGTCCTGCGCGGCGAGGACCTGCTGCCCTCGACGCCCCGCCAGATCGCGCTCTACGAGGCGCTGGGGCGCGTCGGCGTGGCGGAGTTCACGCCGGAGTTCGGCCATTTGCCGTACGTCATGGGCGAGGGCAACAAGAAACTGTCCAAACGCGACCCTTCGTCGAACCTCTTCAACTACCGCGACCGCGGCTTCATCCGCGAGGGCCTGCTCAACTACCTGGCCCTGCTCGGCTGGTCGATCGCCGACGACCGCGACGTCTTCAGCGTCGAGGAAATGATCGCCGCCTTCGACGTCACCAAGGTCAGCGCCAACCCGGCGCGCTTCGACCTCAAGAAGGCCGAAGCGATCAACGGCACCCACGTGCGGGCCTTGCCCGCGGCCGAGTTCGTGAACCGCGTCACGCCCTATCTGGTCACCGCGGGTGTCCTTCCGGAATCGCCGAGCGAGGACCAGCTGGCCCGGTTGACCGCGATCGCGCCGTTGGTCCAGGAACGCGTCACGGTGCTTTCGGACGCGCCCGCGATGGTGCGTTTCCTCTTCGTTGCCGAAGACGACTTCGCGCCCGAAGAGGACGCGGCGGCGAAAAACCTCGGCGAAGCCGCGCAGCCGGTGCTGGCCGCGGCGGTCGCCGCGCTCGAAGCGCTGCCATCGTGGGAGACCGAGGCCATCGAGCAGGCGCTCAAGGACGCCCTTGTGGACGGTCTGGGTCTCAAGCCCCGCAAGGCTTTCGCGCCGGTTCGCGTCGCCGTGACCGGCCGGACCGTTTCCCCGCCGCTGTACGAGTCGATGGAGCTGCTCGGCCGCGATGTCTCTTTGGGACGTCTTCGCCGGGCAATGGTCGGATAACCTAAAGAAGACGGTTCGCCAACTGGGAGTAGAGCGACTGCGCCGGAACAGGCGAGCGGCAATCACCTCTTTGGCAGCGTCGCGAACGCTGCCGTTGCCCTAGCCTCACTGGGTGGATTTCGCTTTGGCACCCCGGACCCCGTCGCGAACCGTCCCCGCCGAGGCGGCGCCCGAGCCCTGGGCGCCGCCGGCGCTGCGGCTGGTGTGCCTCGACATCGACGACACCCTGATCGACTGCACCGCCGCGATCCGCCGGAGCCTCCACATCCTCACCGGCCGGGGCGACCTGTGGCCGTTGTGGGACCTGATCACCGAGGAGCACGTCGCCCTCGTCGTCGCCGGCGAAATCGACTACACGACGATGCACCAGCGGCGCACCGACTGCTTCCTCGCGGAGATCGGCATCCTCGCCGACGACGAGCAGGTGAGCTCGTTCGAACGTCGCCGAAGAGAGCTGCTCGACCACTCGTGGCAGCTGTTCGGCGACGTCCTCGACTGCTTGGAATGGCTGCGCGCCGCGGGCTTGCTGCTCGCCGCCGTGACCAATGCTTCGGGTGTCCACCAGCGCAAGAAAATCGCCGACCTGGGGCTCGCGCCGTTCTTCGACCACGTCGCCATCGCCGGCGAGCTCGGGGTGGCGAAACCCGATCCGGTGATGTTCCACACGGTCTGCCTCGGCCTGGGCTGCGCACCTGCCCAGGCCGTTCACGTCGGGGACAAACTCGACACGGACGCGATCGGCGCCCGCGACGCCGGCCTGGGCGCGGTGTGGCTCGACCGCGACGACATCGGCGAGCGCGCGCCCGAGGGCGTCCACCGGGTGGCGGGCCTGGCCGAGCTGCCTGAGCTGCTGGTTTCGGAGTACGCGACGATCGGCGTCCCCGCCCAGCGCGGAAGTGGCACCCCCGCGTTCACCGTCCGGAACGGCGTGCTCTAGTATTTCTTCTCGTGCGGTGCTGAGCCGGACCGGTTCTTCAGGTCGGCAAAGTACCTCACTGGGGTATGGTGTAATTGGCAGCACGACTGGTTCTGGTCCAGTTAGTCTAGGTTCGAGTCCTGGTACCCCAGCTGCGGAGAGTGACCCCCCTGCAGAGCGAGAAATCGCCTCTGGTAAGTTCTCTCCAGCAAGAAAAACAGAAAAGCCCCTGGGAGACCAGGGAAAGATCCTAAGCCCCCGTCGTCTAGCGGCCTAGGACGCCGGCCTCTCACGCCGGTAGCGTGGGTTCGAATCCCATCGGGGGTACCAGCAGTAACCGAGCCCGTCTGACCCAGGTCAGGCGGGCTTTTTGGTGTGCTCGCGATCCTCTCCGCGGTCCGAGCGGCTCTCCGGCGTCGAGTGTCCCGGGGTGGTCGTTCAGGCAGCGAGCGGGCTCAGGAGCCCGTCCGGCCGGGCGAACCGGGGAGTGGCCGTCGGCGACGAAGGTGAGTCGTCCGCGCCGCCGACGGGCCGGATGGAATGACCTCGGTGGTCTCCCCAGTGAGCTGCCGTCGCCACGGTTACTTCTTGGCGGCGGCGACCTTCTTGCGCGGCGCGCGCTTGCGCGGAGCCGGTGCGGGGGCCGCGGCCTCGGCCGCCTGAGCGGCTTCGTAGGCGGCGATCACCTCGGAAGAGAGACGGCCGCGCTCGGACACCTCGTAGCCATTCGCGTTCGCCCAGGCACGGATCTGCTGGTTGCGCTCGCGGTCGCTCGTGCTGGTCGTGGTCGACTGACCGGTCGCGACGCGCACCTTGCGGCCCCCGGTGCGCCGGGCGGCCGCGATGTAGCGGGCCAGCTCGTCGCGCAGGGCGGCGGCGTTTTCGTCGGAAAGGTCGATTTCGTACATGACGCCGTCGAGGGTGAACGGGACGGTGTGGGCGGCGGGGGTACCGTCGATGTCGTCGAGCATCTCGACGAGGACCTTCTGGGCCATTCCTGCTCCTTGAAACGGTATATACCAGTTGAGTGGCGGCGGTGACCGAGCACACGAATGTCGTGCTCTTCCGCGGAGTATATCCATACCGGCCGGTTTGCGGAGATATCTCCGTACCGGTATCGAATACGGCGAGCCCCGCTGAAGCCCCGCTGGAGAATTGTCCGGCGCGGTGGTGAACCGGTATTCGGCCGCGCCGGCCACCTCGTCGGCGTTCGCGCTTCCGATGCCGTGACCGTGGTTCCCGTCCCGCCCCGGTGAGTCCACATCGGACCTCGAGGGGACCGGTGTCGACCGTGGAGACACTCTCACCCGCGCGGGGCGAGCGGCAGGGCCGCGGGTCGGACCGGATCGACACGGCTCATCGGTTCTCCTCGGCGGGACGGTGGGGCCGGACGGCGGGTGCGGGACCGCCTCGGCGGGATGCCGGCAGACCTCGCTCGGCAGAGTGCCGCCGCGAGCGGTGCCGCACCGACCGGCAGCGACGCCGGGACGGGCACGAGTGGCCCTGGCCGGTCACGACGCACCGCCGCTGCCGCTCGGCCGCGGCCGCACTGGCTTCCGCCACGCACAAAGGCTTCACGTCCACCACGCTGATCAGCTTCGCCCGGGCGAACAGCGGACTCGGCTGCCGCGAACGACCGCACGGCCGGCGTTCGCGTCCCGCGCCGGGGGCTTCGCCTTCGTTGACCCGCTTGGGTTTCTCGCGAGTCCAGCTCGAACAACTGAGCGACTGGCGGCTTGTCCTATATGGACAAGATGCGCGTCTTCGCGATGAATTCGCAGGTCAGCGGCCATCGCGTTCTTTTCCGTGCCGAAGGAGCGGGCCCGGAGGGCGAGACTTCCCCGGCGACACAACGGAGTTCTCGGCCACCCCTGTTTGGATTTTCGGCCGTCCTGGTAATACTCTGTGTGACGTCGGCCGAGATGGGCCTGACTGTTGGTTCCACTATGGAGGACTGGAATGACGAACAAGGCCCAGCTGATCGAGGCGCTGTCGGAGCGTCTGGGCGACGACAAGAAGGTGGCTGCGCAGGCCGTTGACGGTCTGGTGGACATCATCATCCGGACGGTCAACAAGGGCGAGAAGGTCAACATCACCGGTTTCGGTGTCTTCGAGAAGCGCGCTCGCGCCGCTCGGACCGCGCGCAACCCGCGTACCGGTGAGGCCGTGAAGGTCAAGAAGACCAACGTTCCCGCGTTCCGCGCCGGGACCACGTTCAAGGACGTCATCTCCGGTTCGAAGAAGCTGCCGAAGGCGACCCCGGTCAAGCGCGCCACCGCCACGGCGACCCGTGCGACCGCGACGAAGGCCGCTGCCGCCGCTCCGGCCAAGGCGACCACGACCCGCACCACGCGTGCGGCTGCCGCGAAGCCGGCCACCACCACGCGCGCGACGACCACGCGGACCCGCGCCACCGCGGCGAAGCCGGCCGCGAAGGCCACCGCCACCAAGGCGGCCCCGAAGACCGCGGCCAAGGCTCCGGCCCGGGCCACCGCGGCGAAGGCCACCACCGCGGCCAAGGCCACCACCACCCGCGCCAAGGCCGCCGCGAAGCCGGCTGCCGCCAAGCCGGCCGCTGCGGCGAAGAAGCCCGCCGCTGCCAAGGCTCCCGCCAAGCGCACCTCGGCCGCGAAGAAGAAGTAGCAGCACCCAGCTCGACCGGAAGGGCCCCGCACCAGCAGGTGCGGGGCCCTTCGGCGTTTGCGCGGGGACGACGCACCGCACCCTGGATTCCGGCTGGTACTGATCGCTGGGGGCGGGCGACCGGAAGGCTGCGTAGCGTCAAGAACACCGGTGAGGCTTCTGCCTTCGGCTGCGAGGGCGGAACCGCTGACGCGTGCACTTCGCCGGCTCGCGCCTCCTGCAGAACCGGTGCGAGGCACTCGGCAACGACCAGAGGAAGAGCCGCTTTCACTCGGGGCGCATCACCCGGTGCGGGCGAACCCGCCTGCTTGCCGAGGCTCAATACCGAATCAACGCCCCGCTGATTCACGTTCGCGGGTCAGCGACTCACGTCGGGGGGCGGAAAGGGCCTCCACCGGCGGCGAGGACGGTGTGTCCCCGCCGCCGACGGGCCGCGTGCGATCTCTCCCCGGTGATCTGCCCGCCGTCACTTGCGGGCGGCGGCGACCTTCTTGCGCGGGGCGCGCTTGCGCGGCGCCGCCACCGGAGCTTCGGCCTCGGCCACCTGGGCCTGCTCGAAGGCCGTGATCACCTCGGAGGAAAGGCGGCCGCGCTCGGAGACCTCGTAGCCGTTCGCGTTCGCCCAGGCGCGGATCTGCTGGTTGCGCTCGCGGTCGCTGGTGCTGGTCGTGGTCGACTGGCCCGTCGCGACGCGGACCTTGCGGCCACCGACGCGCCGGGCAGCCGCGATGAAGCGGGCGAGCTCGTCGCGCAGGGCGGTGGCATTGCCGTCCGAAAGGTCGATCTCGTAGGTGACGCCGTCGAGGCCGAATTGAACGGTCTGGGCGGCGGGGGAGCCGTCGATGTCGTCCAGGATCTCGACGAGGACTTTCTGGGCCACGGGAATGCTCCTCAAGCTGGATGTGCGTCCGGGGAACGTGACGTGTGACAAGCTGCACAATGACCGACGTTCTCCCGTGGAGTGTATCCACCCGGGGATCGGTACGGCAATTTCCCCGCCGCTTCCCGCGATTCCGCAGTCCTGATAGGACGCTCCGCGCTGGTTCCACTCTGGAGGTCCGGCCCGGTGATTCCGGCTTACTCGGAACCCGCATCGCCTTCGTGGCCGGACGGATCCGTCTCCTCGTCGGCGGAGTCCGCGAGGTCCGCTTTCGCGGCCGCCTCCTTGGCCTCGTTGATGAGCTGCCGCGAGTGGGCGAGCTCCGCGTCGGGGTCTTCCCGCTTCTCGTTGGCCGCCATCACCACTCCTCGCCTGGGGTCTTCGGGCAATTCCTTTCTTACGGCTACCCGCCGGAGCGGGCGGGCAACCGTCGGGGCGGCGATCGTTTCCGCGGTGAGGGTATTCCGGAATCCGGCGGCTTTGATTCCTGCGGCAGCCCACCCGCCCAGGTGGTCCGTAGGGCCGGCCGGGACCGGTTCCGCGTTCTCCGGCCCGCCACCGCACTCCGGCGCGCGGTGAACGCCGTTCCCCTGCCGGCCCGGGAACGCCGAAGGGCCCCGCACCGGTGTGGTGCGGGGCCCTTCGGAGAGAAGCTCGTGAACTACTTCTTCTTGGCAGCCGACGTGCGCTTGGCCGGGGCCTTGGCGGCGGCCGGCTTCTTCGCGGCGGCGGTCTTGGTCGCGGCCGGCTTGGCGGCGGCCTTCGCCCGCGTGGTGGTCGCCTTCGCCGTGGTGGCCTTGGCCGCCGTGGCGCGAGCCGGGGCCTTGGCCGCGGTCTTCGGGGCCGCCTTGGTGGCGGTGGCCTTGGTGGCCGGCTTCGCGGCGGCGGCGCGGGTCCGCGTGGCCGTGGCGCGAGCGGTGGCCGGCTTGGCCGCGGCCGCACGGGTCGAGGTGGCCCGCGTGCTGGTGGCCTTGGCCGGGGCGGAAGCCTTGGCGGTGGTCGCGCGGGTGGTCGTCGACGCGGCGGTGGCGCGCTTGACCGGGGCGGCCTTGGCCAGCTTCTTGGAGCCCGAGATGACGTCCTTGAACGTCGTGCCGGCGCGGAAGGCGGGGACGTTGGTCTTCTTGACCTTCACGGCCTCACCGGTACGCGGGTTGCGGGCGGTGCGAGCGGCGCGAGCGCGCTTCTCGAACACCCCGAAGCCGGTGATGTTGACCTTTTCGCCCTTGTTGACCGTCCGGATGATGATGTCCACCAGACCGTCAACGGCCTGCGAAGCCACCTTCTTGTCGCCCAGACGCTCCGACAGCGCCTCGATCAGCTGGGCCTTGTTCGTCATTCCAGTCCTCCATAGTGGAACTAGTCACGGCCCATCTCGGCCGACACTGCACACGGTATTACCAATACCGCACAAAATCCAACCGGAGGTCGAAATATTTCCTTGCGAGGGCGCTGGTTCCGCCTCTCGAAGGACCTCTGTGAGAGGCGCACCGGAATGGGAACCGAACCTCGACCATGGCCTTGAGCAGGCAAAACACTATAGCAAGGCCGTCCACAGTGGTCGTCCATATAGGACCGGAGCCCTCTCGGAAGACTTTTTTCGCGACACGCCGGGCCGGGGCCTCCCGGCGTGTGGCCGGGGCCACCCGGAGCCCGATCCCGCGCAGCGGCGGGAGTTCCCGGACCCGCCGGCGGGGTCGCCGGGGCACCCGCCGAAGGCCCGCCGACGCCCCCGGTTCAGGGTTGCCCTGGCGCCGACGGGGATCTTGCCGCGGAGCCCGGCAGAGCCAGCCAGCCGATCGCGTAGGTCTCCTTCACCGCAACCTCGATCGGCCGGAACTCGGCGGCACCGATCGCCGGTGACTGCCGGACCACTTCGTCGTGGAACCAGGCGGAAGTGATCACGGCGAGCGGGACGGGCGACGACGCCAATGCGGCCTTCACCTGCGCAGCTTCCAGGAGACGGAAGGCATGGTTGATGGACGGGCCCGTAACGCCGTACTCGTCGTGGACGACCTCTCCGGCGTGCAGAGCCATCCTCAGCCGGAGCCGTTCCTCGGGCCAGTGCAGGGCATTGTGGCGTTGCAGCCCGTGCACCAGTGCGCGGGGCAGCGAAGCCGCGGTGGGCCCTTTGGGAATCTCGGGAGGAACGAGGACCAGCACGCCGTCGCCGCAGTCGAGGCGTCGGCAGTCCTTCCACGGCAGGCCGGAGTCCGCGAATGCCCGGCGCAGTGCCTGATACAGCGCGTGGCGCAGGACCAGCCGGTGCGTGCTCGTCCGGCGGATGTCTCCGTACCCGGCGACATCGACTGCGACGATCGTTCGGTGGACTGCCTGGCCAGGCCCGGGATCGCGTTTGCCCACTCAGATCACCTCCTCCGCGGCCAGGACCTTTCTCAGCCGCGCGAGGGCGCGGTGCTGGGCGACGCGGACGGCACCGGGGGTCGACCCCACGGCGTCCGCGGTCTCCTCCGCCGACAGGCCCACGACCACCCGCAGCACCACGATCTCCCGCTGCTTGTCCGGCAGCACCTGCAACAACTGGGACATCCGCTCGTTCAGCTCACCTTGCAGCGCCCGCTGCTCGGGACCGACCCCGCCCTCGACTTCGTCGGGGATCTCGGCCACCGGCTCGGCCCGGTTGCGCGCCGCGGCGCGATGCGCGTCGGCCACCTTGTGCTGGGCGATCCCGTAGACGAAGGCCAGGAACGGACGGCCTTGATCGCGGTACGAAGGCAATGCCGTTAGCACCGCGAGACACACCTCCTGCGCGACATCGTCCGCGGATGCGAACGAATGTTCCCGCCTGCCGACGCGGGCGCGGCAGTACCGCACCACCAACGGGCGGATGGCCGCGAGCAGCAGTTCCACTGCCTGGGGATCCCCGTCGACCGCCGCGGCGACCGGCTCGTCCGGTCCGTCGAGGATGGTGATCGAGCCGACGGCGACCGACATCGCGCCCGGGCGCAGGGCAACGGCCTGCCGCACCACCTTCCGCCGGAAAGCTTCCGTGCGCACCTCGTTGTCCAGGTCGGGGGCGAAAACCCTGTCGAGGTAGCCGTCCGCGATGGCCATGCGCCGGTCGAGTTCGTCTTCGGGGCGTCGGCTGATCATCGGTCCCTCCCTTCGAGATTCGCCAGCAACCGTCTGCGTCCTCGCGAGACCCGCTGCTTGGCCGCGGAAACCGAGATGTCCAAGATCTCGGCGATGGTGTCCATCGAGTGGCCGGCCACGCTCAGGGTCACCGCGTGGGCTTGGTCTTCGGGCAGCGCACCGATCGCGCGCAGTGTCTCCACCGCCTCCAGGTGCAGGTCGGGTGCACCCCAGGTCGTCTGGCACAAACGGTCGCCGAGCTGCCCGATGTCCCTGTCGTCGAACCGCTGCCGGTGTCGCCGCGCGCTCATCACCATCTGCCGCACCGTCCGGTAGAGCCACGGCCGCTCGTTCCGGACCGGATCCCGACCGGGGTCTTTCAGGGGACGCACGACCAGTTCGGCGACCGCGTCGTCCGCGAACGCCCGTGCGTCGGGGACGGAGGCGCCCAGCTTCACAGCGAACCTGGCCAGCTCGACGTAGTAGCGCTTGCGGAGGCTCATCGCGTGCTGGGCCAAGGCAAGGTCCGCTTCACAGGGGCCGTCCGTCACGCCGGATCCGGATGTTCGGGCGCCGGTGGGGTGCCGAAAGAAGACTCGGTGCACCATGCGGTGTCGGACATCTGTTCGGCCGGTCTGCTCACCGTGGACTCCTTCGTCACTCCCATGTCGGTAAGTGACGGAAAAGGCCTGCGGTGACCAAAGATCTTCCCCGTGGGGTGAACTCACTCGTTCGGCCCAGCGTGACGTCTCGGGCACCCTGCACGCGCAACGCCGTGTTGGGCGCGGGACTGTCGGTCCGGCGAGCTAGTCTGCGGCCGGAGGAAGCGCCGGGTGAGACAGGGAGAACCGTGGACCAGGACACGCTCACCACCGTGGTCGGCCGGGTGGCCGGCACCGAGGATTCGACGCCGCTGCAGTTCCACGTGGCCATCGATCCCGAGGCCTACCTGCAGCTCGACGACGTCGTCGTGACCCGGCGGGAACTCCCCGGCCTGGGCGAAGTCACGTCCTTCGGGGTCGTGACGCAGGTGAGCGCGCGGCACGAGGGCGCCAGCTTCGGCAGCGACGTCTTCCTGATCTCCGACGGTGTCCTGCCCGCGCAGGTGCAGGAGATCGCCGAGATCGCCACCACCCGCGTCGAGCCCGAGTGCTACGTGCCGCCGCGGCCGGGGGCCCTCGTCCAGCGCGCCGTGGGGGAGGATCGCGCGCAGGCGCTGTACTTCGACAACATGACCCGCCAGGTGGCGGTCGGGCTGGGGCGGGACGGCGAACCCGTCTACCTCAACATGGACTTCCTCGACGGCACCCGCGGCGCGCACGTCAGCATCAGCGGCGTCTCCGGCGTCGCCACCAAGACGTCGTTCGCGTTGTTCCTGCTGCACTCGATCTTCCGCGGCGGTGCCCTGCCGAACGCCCACAACGCCAAGGCCCTCGTCTTCTCGGTCAAGGGCGAGGACCTGCTGTTCCTCGACACCCCGAACGTCCACCTCGACGAGAAGCTCAAGGCCGAGTACGCCAAGCTCGGCCTGCCCGCGGAGCCCTTCGCGTCCGTCGGCTTCTACGCGCCGCCGACGCCGTCGGACACGACGGGGAAGCCTTACGTCACCGGGCGGACCTCGGGCGTCGGCGCCTTCTGGTGGACCATCGCGGAGTTCTGCGCCAAGGACCTGCTGCCCTACGTCTTCGCCGACGCCGAGGACGAGCGCAACCAGTACACGATGGTCATCCACCAGGTCGCGAACCGGCTGCGGCTCGACAGCACCCCGGCGGGCAAGGACGGTGCCGCCAACGTCGACGGCGTCCTGTGCCGCACCTACGCCGAGCTCGTCGACGTCATCTGCGAGCGCGTCACCGACGAGGAAACCCGCGCGAGCTGGGCGGGTGCGGTCACCGGCGCGGGCACGGTCAACGCCTTCATCCGGCGCCTGCGCTCGAGCCAGCGCGCGCTCAACGGCCTGATCCGCGGCGATCTCACCGACCACTCCGCGCGCTCGTTGTCCACGGAGAACCAGCAGGTGACCGTGGTGGACATCCACAACCTCGTCGAGCGCGCGCAGCGGTTCGTCGTCGGTGTCACGCTCGCCGCGGAGACCGCGCGCAAGGAAGCCGCCGGCCCGGGCGGGCTCCTGTTCACCATGCTGGACGAGCTGAACAAGTACGCGCCGCGCGAAGGCAGCAGCCCCATCAAGGAGGTGCTGCTGGACATCGCCGAGCGCGGCCGCTCCCTCGGCGTCATCCTGATCGGCGCGCAGCAGACGGCCAGCGAGGTCGAGCGCCGCATCGTCAGCAACAGCTCGGTGCGGATCGTCGGGCGCCTCGACGCCGCCGAGGCTTCACGGCCCGAATACGGCTTCCTCCCGGCCAGCCAGCGGGTCCGCGCGACGCTCGCCACGCCCGGCACGATGTTCGTGAGCCAGCCGGAGATCCCGGTGCCGATCGCCGTCGGCTTCCCGTTCCCGGCCTGGGCCACGCGGCTTTCCGAGGCCGGGAAGGTGCCGTCGACCACCGCTTCCTCGAAGAAGTCCGATCCCTTCGCCGGTTTGCCGACGGGCGGCAGCGACCCGTTCGGCGACGACCCGCCGCCGTTCTGAGCCCGCCGCCCGCTACCTGAACGGAAGGACGAAGTGTGAAGTTCCTGCACACCTCCGACTGGCACGTCGGCAAGACGCTCAAGGGCCGCAACCGCCTGGACGAGCAGCGGGCCGTGCTCGGCGAGATCGTCCGGACCGCGCGCGACGAGGCGTTCGACGCGATCCTGGTCGCGGGCGACCTCTACGAGACGTCGGCGCCGTCGGCCGCCGCGCAGGAGCTCGTGGTCCAGGCCCTGATGGCGTTGCGCGACACCGGCGCCGAGGTCATCGCGATCGCCGGGAACCACGACCACGCGGCGACCTTCGAGGCGTACCGGCCGCTCCTGCGGAAAGCGGGCATCCACCTCACCGGGAACCCGCGGCCGGTCGCGGACGGCGGGGTCGTGTCGTTCGACGCCCGCTCGACCGGCGAGCGCGTCAACGTCGCCGTGCTGCCCTTCCTTTCCCAGCGCTACGCGGTCCGCGCCGCCGAGCTGCTCGCCGGCACCCCGGCGGACAACGTCGGCGAATACGACCAGCGCGTGCGCGACATCCTGGAACACCTCAAGTCCGGGTTCTCGGCCGGCGCGGTGAACCTCGTCATGGCGCACCTGACGGTGACCGGCGGGACAATGGGCGGCGGCGAGCGCGCGGCGCAGTCCATCTTCGAGTACCACGTGCCCGCCACGGCATTCGGCGCCGATCCGCACTACGTGGCGCTGGGCCACCTGCACCGGCGCCAGTCCCTGCCCGCCGCCTGTCCGGTGCACTACAGCGGCTCGCCGTTCGCCGTGGACTTCGGCGAGCAGGACAACAAGAGCGTCATCCTGGCCGTGGAGGTGACGCCGACGACGCCGGCGAAGATCACCGAAATCCCGATGACCGCGGGACGGCGGCTGCGGACCGTCCACGGCACGGTGGCGGAGCTGACCGGCCGCGCCGAGGAGTTCGGCGAGGACTACCTCCGCGTCTACGTCCGCGAAGCGACCAGGGCCGGGCTGCGCGAGGAGATCCAGGAAGCCCTGCCGAACGCACTGGAGATCCGCATCGACCCGGAGTTCGCCGCCCCGGTGACGACGGCGGGCGGCGACCGCGCGATCGCGGACCGTTCGCCGGGGGAGCTGTTCGCCTCCTACTGCGAAGAGCGGACGGTCGAGGACAAGCGCGTCCAGTCGCTCTTCGCGCGGCTGCACGACGAAGAGACGAGCGGGGTGTGACATGCGGCCTGTGCTGCTGGAGATGACCGGCTTCGCGTCGTTCCGCGACAAGACCGAAGTCAGCTTCGAGGACACGGACTACTTCGCGCTCGTCGGGCCGACCGGCGCCGGCAAGAGCACCGTGATCGACGCGCTCACCTTCGCCCTGTACGGCTCTGTCGCGCGCTGGGACCATGAAGGGCTCGTCGCGCCCGCGCTCGCCCCGACGGCGAACCGGGCCACCGTGCGGCTGGTGTTCGACGCGGGTGGCGCGCGCTACCACGTCGTGCGCGAAGTCCGGCGCAGCGGCGGGAAGAAACCCACGGTCAGCGTGAAGAACGTCCGCCTGGAACGGCTCGCCGACCCGGCCGCGCTCGGCGGGCCGGAGGACGACGCCGACCCGGTCGCCGCGGACTCCGAGGTCACCCCGGCCGTCGAACGCCTGCTCGGGTTGACGTTCAAGCACTTCTGCACGTGCGTCGCGCTGCCCCAGGGCGACTTCGCGGAGTTCCTGCACGCCAAGGCCGCCGACCGGCAGAAGATCCTCATCAAGCTGCTGGGCCTGGAGGTCTACGAACGGATCGGCCGCCGCGCCGGCGTCACCGCGGAGCAGCAGAAGCAGCGCGCCGCCGTCCTCGCCGAACAGCTCGGCAGCTATGCCGACGCGACCGAAGAAGCCGTCGAAGAGCTTTCCGCGCGGATGACGGCACTCGCGGACCTCGACGCGCGGGTGAGCGCGGCCCTGCCGGGTTTGTCCGACGCCACCCGCGTCCACGACGAAGCGCGGCAGCTGGTCGCGACGCTCACGCGGGAGCTGGGTGTCCTCGACGCGCTGGAACGCCCGGACGGCGTCGAAGACCTCGAAACCCGGCGCCGCGCCGCGGCGGACGCGGCCACGACGGCCCGGGCGGGATTGGACAAGGCCGAGACGGCGGACGAAGCGGCCCGCGCCGCCCTCGCCGCCGCGCCCGCCCGCGGGGAGCTGGAACGGATCCGCGCCGCGCGTACCGAGGTCGCCGAGGCCGAGAAGGCCCTCCCGCGCCTGGAAGAGGCGGCGACCGCGGCAGCGGCGGCGAAAGCGGCCGCCACCGAGGCGGCCGCCGAAGCCGTGGCCGCGGTCGACGCGGCCCGCAAGACCCGGGACACGACCGCGCGTGCCGCCGAGGACGCCGCCGCCGAAGCCGCGCGGGCCCGGCAGGACCGCGACCGGCTGGCCGGGCTGCGCACGCCCGCGGATCTCGGGGACCTGTCGGCGGATTCGGCGCGCGTGGCGAAACGCCTCGCCGGTGCCGACGCGCGGCTGCGCGCGGCCGAGGCCGCGGACGCCCAAGCGCGCGAGGCGCTGGGCGCGCAGCCGGACGTCGCTCCGCTGGCCTCGGCCCGGTCCGACGCCCGCACGCTCTACGCGTTGTGCGAGGCGCAACGGAAGGCCGCGCCCGAGCAGGCCGCGCGCCGGAAGGAGCTCGAAGCCGCGCGGGCGTCCTTCGCGACCGCCGACGTCGAACTCGTCGCGGCGAAGACCGCGCTGGGCGAAGCCGAACGCACCGGGCAGGCCCTGGTGCTGCGGGCCGGCCTCGTCGCCGGGCACGCGTGCCCGGTGTGCGAGCAGGAAGTCACGACGGTGCCGGACGCGGGCGGGCACGCCCACCTGGCCGAGGCCCGCAAACGCGTCGAGCACGCCGAACGCGAGCGCGCGGCCGCCGAAGCCGTCGTGCGCAAGCTGGAGCGGGCCGTGGACCGCGACGCCGACGCGGCCGTGTCCGCGGCCGCGCAGGCGGAAGAACTGCGTGCGGTGCTCGCCGAGGTCGACGGGCCACCGGAGTCGCCGGTGCTGCGGCGCCCGGTCGAGGCCGCCTTTTCCGAGCAGGACTTCGCGGATCTCGTCACCGCCGTGCGGGAACGCGGGGAGTGGCTGTCGGCGACGATCGACGGCCGCACCCGCGTCGCCGAAGCCGCGCGCGCCGCGGACGCGGAACTCGCCGCGGCCCGCGCCGAACGCGCGGCGGCGCGGAACGACGCCGACGTCGTCGAAAAGTCGTTCGCGGCGGCCAGGGACGCACTGCGGGCGGCGCGGGATCCGCTGGTGGAGCTGGGGGCGCCCGCGATCGACGGCGATGACGTGCCGGCGGGCTGGCAGCGTCTCACCGCGTGGGCGGCCGCCACGCTGGAAGAACGCCGGGCGGCGCTGGCTTCGCGCGAAGCGGCCGCCGAAGCCGCGGGCAAGGAAGCCGTCGTCGCCGGCGAGGACTTCAAGACCGCCGAGCGGGAAGCGGAGCAGCGCCGCACCCGCGCGGTCGACGCGGGACTGGCCGAGCAGGCGGCGAGCACCGAGCTGGCGAACACGCGGCGCCGGCACGGCGAACTGGCCGCCACCCTGGAGGGCGCGCCCTCGGCCGAGGTGGTGGCCGAGCAGCTCGAGAAGGTCGCCGAACTCGAACGAGCCGCGAAAACGGCCGACGCGGACCTGCGGACCGCCCGCGCGACAGCGAAACAAGCCGCGGAAGCCCAGGCTCGGATCGCCGGCCAGGTCGACGCCGAACGGCAGCGGCTGTCCCGGGCGCGCGACCCCTTGGTGGGGCTCGGCGCCCCGCCGATCGACGGCGAGAGCCTCCTCGGCGCGTGGACCGCGCTCACGGACTGGGCGGCCGGGCAGGCGAAGCAGCACCGCGAGCGAGTGGCCACGGCCGCGACCGCCGAGGGCGAAGCCGCCGAAGCGTTGCGAGTGGCCGAACGCGCGGTCGTCGACGACGTCACCGCGCTCGGCGTCTCCCTGGACGAAACCGGCGCGGTGCGCGACCGCGTCCCGGTGGCCGTCGCGGCGGCCCGGGCGCGGGCCGAGGGCGACCACACGGAGATGAAGCGGCGCGTGGCGCGCGTGGCGGGCCTGCACGGCGACATCGCGGCCGCGGAGTCCGAAGCGCAGGTCGCGCGGCTGCTCGCGGATCTCCTGCGCTCGGACAAGTTCCCGCGCTGGCTGATCGCCGGCGCGCTCGACACGCTCGTCGCCGAAGCGTCGGCGTCGCTGCTGGAGCTGTCCGGCGGCCAGTTCGAGCTGACCCACGACAAGGGCGACTTCCTGGTGGTGGACCACAACGAGGCCGACGCCCGCCGCCCGGTCAAGACGCTGTCCGGCGGGGAGACGTTCCAGGCGTCGCTCTCGCTGGCGCTCGCGCTGTCGTCCCAGCTCGGCGCGATGGCCGCCGAGGGCGCGACCAAGCTCGAGTCGATCTTCCTCGACGAGGGGTTCGGGACCCTGGACGAGGCCACCCTCGACGTCGTGGCGTCCACATTGGAGAACCTGTCGGCCACCGGCTCCCGGATGGTCGGGGTGATCACGCACGTGCCGGCGCTCGCCGAGCGCGTGCCGGTGCGGTTCCTGGTCACCCGTGACGGCACCGGCTCGCACATCAGCAGGGAGGGCGCATGACGGCCGTGGCCGGCATGAACTTCAGCGTCGACTCGTGGGACCCGGGCTACGGCAGCTCGATGGAGGCCGAGGAGCTGGCGCGCTCCGGCGCCGAGGTCGAGCTGGAAGTCGAGGTGCCGGTCTCGGAGTGGACCCCCATCGACCCGTCCCCGGTGTCGCCGCCCGAGGCGGTGCTGTTCGTCGACGGCGTCCGCCGCATCGACGCCCGGGTGTGGATCGACGACCCGGCGGGCATGAACTCGGCGTCCATCGGCCTTTGCGCGTCGTACGCGGCAGGGGTGGTGTGCTGCTGCTCGGGGCGCGCCCACGTCGTCGCGACCGACGTCCGGCGAGGGGTGTTCACGGTGGCTTCGGAGGCGGGTGACATCCCGACGTCGGCGGGGGTCTACCGCGCGTTCCGCGCCGCGGCCAAGGAGGACAAGCCGCTGCCGGTGGTGCTCTCGTCGGCGTTGCAGGAGCAGCTGGCCGAGGCCGAGCTCGACACGGCGGCCGAGGCGCGCCGGGCGATCGCCGGCCACGTCGGCAGCGACCTGCTGGTGGTGGACGGCCCGTTGAGCGGCCGCACGCACCTGCCCCGGGCGGTGGGGTTCATCAAGAGCCACCAGACGACGTACCTGCCGGGCGACCTCAACGCGATGGTCGGCAGGCTGGGCCCGCACCAGCGCACCCCGGTGTTCCTGATGGGCACGACGTGGGTCCGGCATTCGTGGTACCTGCGTTTGCCCTCGGTGGGCGGCCCACCGTGGTCGGGAGTGGTGCGCGTCGAGGCGGCGCCCCACCTGGGGCGCGAAGAGGTGGCTGGGCTGGCGAACCTGACGCAGTCGGTGCTGGGACGGTTCGCGTCGGTGGAGTACAAGGACTCGCGGGCGCCGCAAAACCTCTATCCCATCGCGGGGCTGGAGCGGGACCTGCGGCATCGGCTGGGGGATCAGCAGTTCGTTTACCGGGCGCTGAGGGTGGCCGCGGTTCGCTGAGACCCGGTCGGACCCCCGCCCTTCCCTGGGGGGCGTGCCCTTGGCCAGTCTATCGGCGCCCCCGGACGAAACCCGGTCCGAAGACCCGCGGCGGCGCCGGTTGTCCACAACCGCGGAGCGGTGTTGACAACTCGAATCCTCCGCCGCGCATAGACCGGCCCGGCGGTCCACACCGCCGGGCCGGAATCCGCCCTCTGGGGGTGGGCGGCCCCGGGACGGCGGCCTGGGGACCGCCCGACCCGAGGTGTCCTTTGTGGATGGTCAGCTCAGCGAGCCGTCCCCCGTCTGGGGCGCCCCCGCCGGCTTGACCGCGACCTGCGGCTTCGCCGGCTTCACCGGCTTGGTCGACGTCGTCGGCGGCTTCGGCTTCGTGGTGGCCGGCGGCTTCGGCTTCGCTGTCGACGACGGCGGCGGGGTGCCCACGATGGTGAACGTCTGGGTCGCCTTGCGGCCGTCCGTGCACGTGAACGTCGCGCTGTACTTGCCCGGCGTCGTGATCGCCGTCGTGTGGCCGCCGACGCGGCCGAAGTTGCCGCCTTCGGACCACACCAGCGGTGCTGCGAACCCCTTCGACGTCACCGCCGTGGCCGGGGTGCAGCCCCCGCTGGCCGCGTACGTTTCCGCGTCGACCCGGCCGCCCGGCTCGGCCTGCTGGGTCAGGCCCCAGCTGACCTCGGCGGCTTCGGCCGGGAGCGCCACCGTCAGCGTCGCCGCCCCCGCGGCCGTTAGTCCGATCAGTGTTTTCTTCAGCATGATCCGTCCCCTCTCCTGCGTGTCCCCTCCACGCTTGAGCCGCGAAAACGGTTGAGCCACGGAAATGTTCAAGTACGTGAACGACTATCGAGTCTATGTTTCCTGGTCACGTATGCGTTAGCTTGTCCGCCGTTGATCCCGTTCAGTGACGAGGGAGACCGCGATGCGCAACGGCCCACTGATCATGGCCGCCGTACTGGGACTGTCGATCGCGGCCCCCGCCACCGCGGATGCCCAGCCCTGGCGCGACGCCCGTCAGTCGCCCGACCGTCGCGCCGCGGAGCTCGTCGCCGCGATGACCCTCGACGAGAAGATCTCGCAGCTGCACCTGCAGCCCGACGCCGAGCACCAGCGGTTCGTGCCGCCCATCCCACGCCTGGGCGTGCCCGGCTTCCGGATCGCCAACGGCCCGGCCGGCATGGGCCCGGCCGACGACAAACCGCAGAAGCCGGCCACCGCGCTGCCGGCCACCATGGCGCTGGCGTCGACCTTCGACACCGGCCTCGCGCGCCGCTACGGCCGCCTCATCGGCGACGAAACCCGCGTGCTCGCCCACAACGTGTCCGAAGGCCCCGACATCAACATCGCCCGCGTCCCGCGCAACGGCCGGACGTTCGAGGGCATGGGGGAGGACCCGGTGCTGGTCGGGGACATCGGCGCCGCCGACATCCGCGGCATCCAGGAGAACGGCACCATCGCCGAGGTCAAGCACTACGCGGCGAACAACCAGGAGACGCAGCGCCAGAGCGTCGACGAGCACATCGACGAGCGCACCCTCAACGAGATCTACCTGCCGCACTTCGAACAGGCGGTCACCGAAGGCCACGCGGGCTCCATCATGTGCGCCTACCCGAAGATCAACGGCGTGTTCACGTGCGAGAACCCCGCGCTGCTGCAGGACAAGCTGCGCGACGACTGGGGGTTCAAGGGATTCGTCCAGTCCGACTGGGGCGCCGCGCACAGCACCGTCGGGTCGGCGAACGCGAGCATGAACCTCGAAATGATCGACGGCACCTGGTACGGCGAGAAGATGAAGCAGGCCGTCCTCGCCGGGCAGGTCAGCGAGCAGCGCGTCGGCGAGCTGCTGCTGCCGCGGTTCCGGACGATGTTCGCGTTCGGCCAGTTCGACCACCCGCCGACGCTGACGCCACTGCCGACCGCGCGGCACGACGCCGCCGCGAAGGAGTTCGCCGAGCGCGGCATGGTGCTGCTGCGCAACGAGCACGCCCAGCTCCCGCTCGACGACCGCGCGGTGCGGTCGATCGCGCTGATCGGGCCGTTCGCGACCAAGGCCAAGACCGGTGGTGGCGGCAGCTCCGCCGTCATCCCGACGTCCACAGTGGACCCGTTGCCGGGGCTGCGGCAGCGGGTTCCGGGAGCGACGGTGACCCTCGACGACGGCAGCGACCCGGCGCGCGCGGCTTCCGCGGCGAGCGCCGCCGACGTCAGCGTCGTGATGGTCGGCGACAACGAGGCCGAGGGCAAGGACCGGCCCAGCCTGGCGCTCGACGGCAACCAGGACGCCCTCGTCGCGGCGGTCGCGGCGGCGAACCCGCACACCGTGGTCGTGGTGAAGAGCGGCGGGCCGGTGCTCATGCCGTGGGCGTCGTCGGTGCCCGCGATCCTGCAGGCGTGGTACCCGGGCCAGCAGGACGGCGCCGCGGTGGCGGGCGTGCTGTTCGGCGACGTCGACCCGTCGGCGAAGCTGCCGGTCACGTTCCCCGCGACGGACGCCGACACCCCGGCGAACACGGCGGCGCAGTTCCCGGGCGTCAACGGCGTCGCGACGTACTCGGAGGGCCTGCAGGTCGGCTACCGGTGGTTCGACGCCCAGGGCAAGACGCCGCTGTTCCCGTTCGGGCACGGCCTGTCGTACACGACGTTCGCGTTCTCCGGGCTGTCGGTGCGCAACACCGGCGACGGCGCGACGGCGACGTTCACGGTGCGGAACACGGGCAAGCGCGCCGGCGCCGAGGTGGCGCAGCTGTACCTGGGCTTTCCGGCGGCTGCGGGCGAGCCGCCGCGGCAGCTGAAGGGGTTCTCGCGGGTGGAGCTGGCACCCGGCCAGGCTCGCCGGGTGACGATCGACCTGGACGTGCGCGACTTTTCGGTGTGGGACACGGGCCGCCACGCGTGGCGGCCGGTGCGGGGCGGGTTCACGGTCCAGGTGGGCGACTCGTCGCGCTCTCTGCCGCTGCGGGTGCCGCTCACGCGGTGACGGTCACGGCCTCGCGGAGTTGTCCACAGCCCCGGCGTGATGTGGATCAGCGCGGCCGGACCGCGGCTTCGCCGGGCTTTTCGTCGGCGGGACTCGATACGCTGGAAGCGGGCAGGCCCCCAGGGAGGGCGGGGTCTGGTGTGGGGGCGGGCCTGATGTGGGTGGGGTCTGGTGTGGGGGCGGGCCTGATGCGGGTGGGGTCTGGTGTGGGGCCCGGCAGCCGCTTCAGGCCTTGCAGCCCGGGGTGACCGCCGCGGCGGTCACCAGCTCGCGGGACTCCACCAGCGGCGCGACCGGGTCGTACGTGCCGTCGACGTCCTGCTGGGCCTGCTCCAGCGCCTTCACCGCCGGATCCTGCGAAGCGATGTCGCCCGGCTTCGCGCGGTCCAGCGCCGTCTTCGCGTCTCGGGCGCGGTCGCGGGCCGTCGCATACTTTTCGGCGAACGCCTTCCGGACCGTCTCGGCCAGCGGCACCGGGGCCGGCGGGAGCGCCGCCAGCCGGTCGACGACCTCGCCCGCGCGGTCCGCGATGCCGCCCAGCTGCTCGCTCAACGCCTGTTGCGATTCCTGGACCGAGTGCGGCTGGGACGTCGACGGCGCCGCCTCCTCGTTGGTGCGCTTCCGGTAGCCGTGGATGGCGGAGCAGAAGCCGTCCAGCCAGGCGCGCGTCGCCGGGTCGACGGCCGGCGCGGTGGTGAGCGTCGCCGGGGCCGTCACCGTCACGGTCGGCGCGGTCGGGGCCGGCGGCTCCGTACACGCGGTCAGCAGCAGGCAGGCGCCGAGCAGTCCCAAGACGATCTTCATGGCTTCCCCTCACGCTCTGCGGGTACACGCGCGAGCCGGCCCGGCGGTTGCCTCAGGCCGCGGCGAGCGTCCCGCCCAGCGCGAGCCTGCCATCGTCGGTCAGTTCCGCGCGAGTCCACTGCCCGACGGTCACGACCGGCCCCCGCGCCGGCCGGATCAGCCCGGCCCGCGCCAGCTCGTGCGCCGTCGCCTGGTCGCAGCACGGCAACCCGTCGACCCGCAGGTCCGGCTCGCAGCTGCAGGTCAGCTCGGCCCGCCCCGCGCCGACGGCCCGCAGCATCGCCAGTGCCCTTCTGTTCAGCATGGTCTTCCCCCTCCGTGGAGCTGTCCTGAAGGAGACGTGACCGCCGTCACCGAATACGCGGCTTTCGCGAGGTTCCCCCGAACGGTGCACCATGAGCCCATGACGGATTCGATCGGCGACCCGGCGGTGCGCGCGTTCATCGACGCGCTGAACGCGGGCGACCGCACAGCGTTCCGGGCCGCGCTCACCCCGGACGCGACGATGTCGGACGACGGCACGGACCGCGATCTGGCGGACTGGACGGAAAAAGAGATCTTCTCCAGCCAGGGCCGGCTCGAGGTGGAAGCCGCGGAGGACGAGGGCCGGAAGTTCGTCGCGAACTACTCGAACTCGACGTGGGGCGCGATGCGGACGCGGTGGGCGTTCACCGTTCGCGACGGTAAGGTGGCGCGCTTCGAAACGGGTCAGGCTTAGCCACCGGCGCGGTTCCCGGCCCTAGAGCCGTTCCTGCAACGCGTCCGCCGCCGCGAGCAGGTCCGCCGCCCAGCGCGCGCCCGGCTTGCGGCCGATGCGCTCGATCGGGCCCGACACCGACACCGCCGCCACGACCGTGCCCGCCGAATCGCGGACCGGCGCCGAAATGCTGGCCACGCCCGGCTCGCGTTCGGCCACGCTCTGCGCCCAGCCGCGCCGGCGCACTTCCAGCAGCGTCCGCTCGCCGAAGACCGCGTCGGCCAGGATCGTGCGCTGCGTGTGCGGATCCGCCCACGCCGCCAGCACCTTCGCGCCCGAGCCCGCCGTCATCGGCAGCCGCGAGCCCACCGGGACCGTGTCGCGCAGCCCGCTCGGCGGCTCGGCCGTCGCGACGCACACGCGCTGCACGCCGTCGCGGCGGTAGAGCTGCACGCTTTCCCCGGTGACGTCCCGCAGCTTCGGCAGCACCACGCCGGCCGCGTCGAGCAGCGGGTCCGTCGAGCCGCCGGCCAGCTCGGCCAGCGCCGTACCGGGACGCCAGCGGCCGTCGGGACCCCGGCGCAGCAGCCGATGCACCTCGAGGCCGACCGCGAGCCGGTGCGCGGTGGCCCGGGGCAGGCCCGTCCGCGTGCACAGTTCCGCCAGGCCGCAGGGGTCGTCCGCGACCGCCTGCAGGACGGCCACTGCTTTGTCCAGTACTCCGATACCGCTATGCTGTCCCACGACCCGATACTAGCGTCCCGCACTTTGGGAAGTCCAGCATCTGGGAAAACCCTGAACTCGAGCTGCGCTCCTCCTTCGCGGCTCGCATTCGCCCCCGCGGTGCGCGCCCGAGTTCCGACGTCGAACCGTGGAAGGAGCCGGAGATGACCAGCCCGACCGGCAAGGCCCGCACACTGGCGGAGAAGGTGTGGGAAAGCCACCTCGTGCGCCGAGGGGAAGGCGCCGAACCGGACCTGCTCTACATCGACCTCCACCTGCTGCACGAAGTGACCAGCCCGCAGGCCTTCGACGGCCTCCGCCTGGCCGGGCGGCCGCTGCGCCGCCCCGACCTCACCATCGCGACCGAGGACCACAACGTCCCGACCGTCGACATCGAGCTCCCCATCGCCGATCCGGTCTCGCGCACGC
Organism: Amycolatopsis camponoti; assembly: GCF_902497555.1. Lineage (NCBI taxonomy): Bacteria > Bacillati > Actinomycetota > Actinomycetes > Pseudonocardiales > Pseudonocardiaceae > Amycolatopsis > Amycolatopsis camponoti. The sequence continues at coordinate 746,277 of NZ_CABVGP010000002.1, forward strand.
AGGTCGACACCCTTCGCCGCAACTGCAAGGAGTTCGGTGTCCGGCTGCACCCGATGGGTGACGCCGAGCAAGGCATCGTGCACGTCATCGGCCCGCAGCTCGGCCTGACCCAGCCCGGCATGACCGTGGTCTGCGGCGACAGCCACACCTCGACGCACGGCGCGTTCGGCGCCATCGCCTTCGGCATCGGCACGTCCGAGGTCGAGCACGTCATGGCCACGCAGACGCTTCCGCTGCGCCCGTTCAAGACCATGGCGATCACGGTCGACGGCGAGCTGCGCCCCGGCGTCACGGCGAAGGACATCATCCTCGCGGTGATCGCCAAGATCGGTACCGGCGGCGGCCAGGGCTACATCCTCGAGTACCGCGGCAAGGCCATCGAGGCCCTGTCGATGGAAGCCCGGATGACCGTCTGCAACATGTCGATCGAGGCCGGCGCCCGCGCCGGGATGATCGCTCCGGACGAGACGACGTTCGCGTACCTGAAGGGCCGTCCGCACGCGCCGAGCGGCGCCGACTGGGACGCGGCGGTCGAGAACTGGCGGCAGCTGCGCACCGACGACGGCGCCGAGTTCGACGCCGAGGTCCACCTCGACGCGGGCGAGCTGACGCCGTTCGTGACCTGGGGCACCAACCCCGGCCAGGGCCTCCCGCTGGGCGCCGAGGTGCCCGACCCGGAGCAGATCCCGGACGAGAACGACCGCATCGCCGCTGAAAAGGCCCTGTCCTATATGGACCTGAAGCCCGGGACGCCGCTGCGGGAGATCTCGGTGGACACCGTCTTCCTCGGCTCCTGCACCAACGGCCGGATCGAGGACCTGCGGGCCGCGGCCGAGGTGCTGCGCGGGCGGAAGGTGGCGGACTCGGTCCGCATGCTGGTGGTTCCCGGCTCCATGCGGGTCCGCAAGGCCGCCGAGGAGGAGGGCCTCGACGAGGTCTTCACCGCCGCGGGCGCGGAGTGGCGCCAGGCCGGCTGCTCGATGTGCCTGGGCATGAACCCGGACCAGCTGAAGCCGGGCGAGCGCAGCGCGTCGACGTCGAACCGCAACTTCGAGGGCCGGCAGGGCAAGGGCGGCCGGACGCACCTGGTGTCGCCGCTGGTCGCCGCCGCGACGGCCGTGCGAGGCACGCTGTCGTCGCCGGAAGACCTGCTGACCGCCGCCCGCTGACCTGCTGCCGACCTCCTGAGAGGAGCTCCCACCATGGAACCGTTCACCCAGCACACCGGCGTCGGCGTCCCGCTGCGCCGGTCCAACGTGGACACCGACCAGATCATCCCGGCGGTCTACCTCAAGCGGGTGACCCGGACCGGCTTCGAGGACGGGCTGTTCGCCGCGTGGCGCGGTGACCAGGACTTCATCCTCAACACCGAGCCGTTCAAGAGCGGCAGCGTGCTGGTCGCCGGCCCGGACTTCGGCACCGGCTCGTCCCGCGAGCACGCCGTCTGGGCGCTGATGGACTACGGCTTCCGGGCCGTCATCTCCGCCCGGTTCGCCGACATCTTCCGCGGCAACTCCGGCAAGGGCGGCCTGGTGGCCGCGCAGTGCGAGCAGCACGACGTCGAGCTGCTCTGGAAGCTGCTCGAAAACGAGCCCGGCACCGAGGTCACGGTCGACCTCGAGACCAAGACCGTGCGGGCCAAGGACTTCACCGCGCCCTTCCAGATCGACGACTACGTCCGCTGGCGGTTGCTCGAAGGTCTCGACGACATCGCTCTGACGTTGCGCCATGCCGGTGAGATCGACGGCTTCGAGGCGGCCCGCCCGTCCTGGAAGCCGACGACAACGCCGGTGGCCGCGGGCTAGTTCTTCTTCGGGGCGGGATTCCTTGCTTCCCAAGGGATCCCGCCCGTCTCGACCGGCTTTCGACACGACACCAGACGGACCTCCGGCGGCCCTTTCGAGGCCGCATCGCGAGGCGGAACCCGTCCCCCGGCAAGGGAAGGATTCCGCGTCCCGTCTGGAATTTGTGCTGCCTTGGTAATACCGTGTCGCTAGTCGGCCCTCCGCGGCCGTGGACGAAGACTTCCTTCTTGGAGGACTGGAATGGCCAACAAGGCCCAGCTGATCGAGGCGCTGACGGAGCGCCTGGGCGACAAGAAGGCCGCTTCCGAGGCGGTCGACGGTCTGGTCGACATCATCATCCGGACGGTCAACAAAGGCGAAAAGGTCAACATCACCGGCTTCGGGGTGTTCGAGAAGCGCGCCCGCGCGGCGCGGACGGCCCGGAACCCGCGGACCGGCGAGGCCGTGCGGGTGAAGAAGACCAACGTGCCCGCGTTCCGCGCGGGAACCACCTTCAAGGACGTCATTTCCGGCGCGAAGAAGCTGGCCAAGGCCGCGCCGGTCAAGCGCGCGACGGCAGGTACGCGCGCATCGACGACGACGCGGGCGACGACGCCCCGCGCGGCGGCGGCGAAGCCGGCTGCCGCTCGGGCGACGGCAACGCGGACCCGCGCGACGGCGGCCAAGCCGGCGACGACAACGCGCGCGACGGCGTCGAAGGCAGCCCCGAAGACGACCACGACCCGGGCGAAGGCGGCTCCCGCCCGCTCGACCGCGGCGAAGCCGGCGGCCGCGAAGCCGACGACGGCGGCGAAGGCCACGACGGCCCGGAGGACGACGGCCGCGAAGTCCACGACGGCGGCGAAGACGACAACGGCGGCGAAGCCGGCGACGGCCCGGAAGACGCCTGCTGCCAAGGCGCCTGCCGCTGCCACCAAGACGACGGCCGCCAAGGCGCCGGCCCGGCGCACCTCGACGGCGAAGAAGAGCTGACCGCCCGAAATTGTCGGACCCCTGCGGTAACGTGAAATCGGGGGTCCCCTGGGGGGTTACCCCTGCTGGGCGTGCGACTTTTCCGGGCAGGGCCCCGTGCGGTGCGCGGGGCCCTGCCGCGTTTCCGGGCCCGGTGGGGAGAAGCGATCCGGCGCGGACGGCCGGAATCCCGGGGAGCCGGGTCGCACTCGCTTACTCGCGGGGATCGGGAGTCGCTTCGCGCTTCCGAAGGTCAGCAAGCACGTCCCGAAAGCTCGTGTACGCAGAGGCTCGGCTGGCCCGCCCAGAAAGTCGGCTCGCGTGCCCGGGAGGTCGGCTGCGCGTACGCAGGCGGTCGGCTTGCGTACCCGGAGAGTCGGCTCGCGCCACCCGGGAAAGTTGCCTCTTGTGCCCGGGAGTTCGGCCCACCTCTCGGGAGTCGGCTCGAGCGTTCGGAGGGGCGCTCGCCAACCGACTGCCCAGGTACGCCAACCGACCCTTCGGGTACGCGGACCGACTGGTGACCGTTCGGCTCGCGCCGGCGTTACCCACTGCCAAGATCGGCCGTCCGAACGGGACCCGTGCACCACCCGCTCGGAGCACCCGATCACCCCGGGACCGGTTCCGCCCAATTTCGCAAAGTTGCTTGAGCGCCCGGCCGAGTGATGCCACGCTGCCCTCCTCGGGGTCCGCGTCCGGCGGTGCCCCGCGGCGTGCGAACCTGGGGGCGACCACCATCGACATCCGGCTACTCGGCCCGTTCCAGGTGATCGCCGGCGGTTCGCCGGTCGTGCTGACCAGTTCCCGGCAGCGCGCGCTGCTCGCGACACTGGCCTTGTCCGCGGGCCGCCTGGTGTCGATCGACGCGCTCGCGCGCGGCGTCTGGGGCGAGGAGCCGCCCGCGCACATCCGCGGCAGCCTGCAGACCTACGTCATGCGGCTGCGCCGGCTGTGCGGCGAAGAAACCGTCGTCACCGAACCGGACGGGTACCGGCTGGTCGTCGACCCGTCCCGGGTGGACGCCCTGCGCTTCCTCCGCACCCTCGACCAGGCCGCCGCCGCGACGGAACCCGCCCGTCGCCGGGGCCTGCTCACCGCCGCGCTCGCCGCCTGGGGCGGGGCGCCCCTCGAGGGCGTCGGTTCCCCCGCGCTGGCCGCGGAATGGGGCCCGCTGCTGACCGAGCGGTACCTCTTCGCCGTCGAGCAGCGCATCGACCTCGACGCCGGGCTCGTCCCCGATGCCCGGCTCGTCGCCGAGCTGACCGACCTCGTCGCCCAGCACCCGCTGCGGGAGTCGTTGTGGGAACGGCTGGTGCGCGTCCTGGCCCGGTCCGGCCGCCGCGCCGAAGCGCTGGCCCGCTACGCCGGGCTTCGCGCGCTGCTGGCCGACGAGCTGGGCGTCGAGCCGGGGGAGGACCTGCGCCGCCTGCACGCCGAACTGCTCACCGCCGACACCGAGCCGGCAGTGCACACTGTGCCGCGGCAGCTGCCCTTCGACGTCCCCGGGTTCACCGGCCGCGGTCCCGAACTCGCCGAACTGGACCGCCTTCCGCCCGGCGGCGCGTCCGGCATCGTCGTCATCGAAGGCACCGCCGGCGTCGGGAAGACGTCGCTGGCCGTGCACTGGTCGCACCGCGTCCGCGACCGCTTCTCCGGCGGTCAGCTGTTCCTCGACCTGCGCGGCCACTCCGCGGACACGCCCGTCACCCCGGAGGCCGCCCTGGCCGGCTTCCTCCGCGCCCTCGGCGAGCCGGCCGAGACGCTGCCTTCCACAGTGGAGGAACGCTCGGCGCTCCTGCGCAGCAGGCTGGCCGGCAGCCGCACGCTCATGCTGCTCGACAACGCCCGCGACGCCGACCAGGTCCGGCCGCTGCTGCCCGGCCCCGGCAACCTCGTCGTCGTGACCAGCCGCAACCAGCTGCGCGGCATCGTCGCGCGCGACGGTGCCCGCCGGATCGCCCTGCGCTCGTTCGACGACCAGGACGCGACGGCGTTGCTCGCCGGCAGCGTCGGACCGCAGCGCCTCGCCGCCGAACCCGACGCCGTCGCCGAGCTCGTCCAGCTCTGCGGCCGTCTCCCGCTCGCGCTGGCGCTGGCCGGGGAACGCGCGTCGCGGTTTTCCGGCGTCTCGCTCGCGGGGATCGTCGAGGAGCTGCGCGACCAGCGGCTGCGGCTCGACACCCTGCGCGACCCGCAGGACGCCGGCACCGACCTGCGGGCCGCGTTCTCGTGGTCGTACAAGGCGTTGCGCCCGGCCGCCGCGCGCTTCTTCCGGCTGCTGGGCCTGCACCCCGGCCACGGCTTCAGCCTGTCGTCGGCCGCCGCGCTGGCCGGGGCGGACCTGCGGGAGGCCCGCGAGCTCGCCGACCAGCTCGCCGCCGCGCACCTGCTCAACCAGCCCAGCACCGACCGCTACCAGTTCCACGACCTCCTGCGCGTCTACGCCGCCGAGCTGGTCGAAACCGAGACGACGGCGGCCGAACGCGCGGCCGCGCGGCGCGGGCTCCTCGACTGGTACCTCGCGAGCGTCGCCGAGGGGACCAAGCTCGTCCGTCCCGACCTGCTCACCGACGACATCACGCTCGGCGCCGCGCCGGTGCCCGCCGTCCGGTTCACCCAGCACGAACAGACGATCGCCTGGTACACGACCGAGCGCACCGCCCTCACCGCGCTCGTCGGCGTCGCCGCCGAAAACGGCTTCACCGCCCACGCGTGGAAGCTCGCCTGGCTGCTGCGAGGGTTCTTCGCCGAACGCCACGACCGCGACGACTGGATCACGACCGCGCGGACGGCCGTCGCGGCCACGCGCGACGCGGGCGACAACACCGGCCTGCAGTACAGCGCGAACAACCTCGGCTCGGCCTACCTGCGCACCCTCCAGCCCGACAAGGCGCTGGAAGCCTTGGAGGAGGCGCGCGCGGCATCCGAAGCGGGCGACGGCACGGCACTGGCGGTGGCGATCCTCTCCAACCTGTCCGGCGCGTACTACGTCCGGGCCGAGTACGCCGAAGCCGAGCGCTACGCCCTCCAGGCGGTTCGTCTCGCGCGCGACCACGGCCAGCGGACGTTCGTGCCGCACGCGCTGCTCAACGTGAGCGCGAGCCGCATCGGCCTGCGCAACTACGACAACGCCGCCGAAGCCGCGCAGGCGGCGCACCAGGCGTTCGCCGACCTGGGCGACCGTTACCACGCGGCGCTGGCGCTGGGAAACGTCGCCGAAGCACTCGAAGGCGCCGGGCGGCAGGACGAAGCGGAGAAGGCGGGCCTGGAAGCGCTCACCGAGCTGAAGGAGCTGAACGCCGACTACGGCACGATCGACGTCCGGATCACGCTCGGCCGCCTGAAGCTCCGCACCGGCCGGGACGCGGAGGCGCGGGAGCATTGGGCCGAGGCGCTGACCGTCTGCCAGCGCCTCGGCGACCCGCGCATCCCGGAGATCCGGGCCCTGCTGGCGACGGTGCCGACAGACGGGCCCCCGTCCCGGGATGCGCCGTACCCCTAGCCCGGCGCAGCCCAGCGGGACCCGGATCCAGTACACCAAGATCGACTGTCACGGCGCTGTCTTGCGGCGGCGGCGACGGTGCGGGGGAGGTGAGGGTGCTGCATCTGCCCGGGAGCCGATGCCTGGAGTCAGCTCGGCCCCCGCCCTCCCTCGGCAGGGTTCCGGCAAAGTCGCGGTGGCTTGCTCACCCGCAGCCCGCCAAGACACTGCGGCCACACCAGCGCCGCCGAAACCGGCCCCGTCGGCTCCGCCCCCGACTTTTGGCGGGCCCCCGCCCTCCCTTGGGGGGCGTGCCCTTGTCCAGCGTATCGGGGGTGGCCGACGCGAAGCCGGGAAAAGCCGCCGCCAAGCGATGGCTGTCCACATCACCGCCGGTGTGTGGACAACCGGCTCAGGAGCGGGTCGGGGAAGGGGCCGGCAGCGCGCTCGGGTGGTAGTCGGCCGCCAGCAAGACCGGGCCCTCCTCCGCCGTCGGTGGTCGGAACGACAGGACCCAGAACGAGCCCTTCTTGCTCGGGACCACGCCGCCGCGGGCGGCCGGGAGCTCCACTCCGTCGCGGTCGGCCAGGGCGCTGACCAGGTCCGGGATCACTCCGCCCTGGCTGCACACCACCGGCGTCCCGCCGTCGCCCGCGACCGCCAGCAGTCGCGCCAGGCCCAGTACCGGGTCCGGCCAGTAGCCCTCTTCCGACAGCAGCGGCTCGTGCCGCACCTCGATTCCGGTGTCCTCGGCGATGCCGTGCACCGTCTGCACGCACCTCAGCCGCGGCGCCGCCAGCACGCGGTCCGGACCGTACAACGCCAGCACGCGCCGCAACGCCGATGCCTGCCGCAGCCCCGCCTCCGACAACGGCCGCAGGTCGTCGTCACCCGTCCAGTCGTCGCGCTTGCCCGCCTTCGCGTGCCGCACCAGCACCAGCGTCGTCAGGCCCACCGGCACCTCGCAGAAAGCGCGCAGCACCCGCACGTCCTCCGGCCGCGTCAGCAGCTTCTCCGCCGCTGTCGGGTCGAGCCAGCGCAGCTCGTCGACCTCGTCGTTCACGGCGAACGCGCCGGACACCGCTTCGGCGCTGAAGTAGTCGACCGTCTTCGGGACCGTGCCGGAGCCGGTGCGCGCCGGCACCGGGTACGCCGTCCGGGTCAGGTAGCGGCCGAGGACCGCCTCGAACCCCGTCTCTTCACGCACTTCGCGCACGGCGGCTTCGGCGGTCGTCTCGCCGGGGTCGAGCTTTCCCTTGGGCAACGACCAGTCGTCGTACCGCGGGCGGTGGACCAAGGCGACTTCGGTCGCCTTTCCGGCGCCGCGCCACAGCACCGCGCCGGCCGCCCGTACCTCCTGGGTCATCCGGCGGCCCCGTGCAGCTTCGCCAGCTCCAGCTGGTGGTCACGCACGCGCGAGCCGTCCGCCGGGAACGGCGACCACTCGCCGCTCGCGGTCAGCACCCAGCACCGCGTCGCCGGGTCCAGCGCCGAGTCGAAGATGTTGTCGAGCTGCGCGGTGAGCTTCGGGTCCTTGACGCGCACCAGCGCCTCGATCCGCCGGTCCAGGTTGCGGTGCATCATGTCCGCGCTGCCGATCCAGTGCGTGCCGCCGGCGCGGAAGTTGAAGATCCGCGAATGCTCCAGGAACCGGCCCAGGATCGACCGGACGTGGATGTTCTCGGAAAGCCCTTCGACACCCGGCTTCAGCGTGCAGATCCCGCGCACCACGATCTCGACCGGCACCCCGGCCTGCGACGCGTGGTAGAGCGCGTCGATGATCTGCTCGTCGACCAGCGAGTTGCACTTGATCCGGATGCCGGCGTGCTGGCCGGCCCGCGCCAGTTCGATCTCTTCGCCGATCGCGCGCACGATGCCGCGGCGGATGCCGTGCGGCGACGTGAGGATCGTCCGGTAGGTGTCCTGCCGCGAGTAGCCGGTGAGGACGTTGAACAGGTCGGTGACGTCGGCGCCGATGCTCGGGTCGGCGGTGAACAGGCCGATGTCCTCGTAGAGCCGCGCGGTCTTCGGGTTGTAGTTGCCGGTGCCGATGTGGCAGTAGCGCCGGATGGTCGAGCCCTCCTGGCGCACGATCATCGACACCTTGCAGTGCGTCTTCAGCCCGACCAGGCCGTACACGACGTGCACGCCCGCGCGCTCCAGCGTCCGCGCCCAGGTGATGTTCGCCTGCTCGTCGAAGCGCGCCTTGATCTCCACCAGCGCGACGACCTGCTTGCCCGCCTCGGCGGCGTCGATCAGCGCGTCGACGATCGGGGAGTCGCCCGACGTCCGGTAGAGCGTCTGCTTGATCGCGAGGACCTTCGAGTCGGCCGCCGCCTGCTCGATGAACCGCTGCACGCTCGTGGAGAACGAGTCGTACGGGTGGTGGACCAGCACGTCACCCTCGCGCAACGTCGCGAAGACGCTCTTCGGCGTCTCGCGCTCGCCGAACGCGGGGTGCGTCGCCGGGACGAACGGCCGGTCCTTCAGCTCCTTGCGGTCCACACTGGACAGCTGGTGCAGGCAGGTCAGGTCGAGCAGGCCGGGCACCTCGACGACGTCCGCCGGGTCGACGTCCAGCTCGCGCAGCAGCAGTTCGAGCATGTGCTCGCTCATGTCCTGCGCGACCTCGAGGCGCACCGGCGGGCCGAACCGGCGCTGCGCGAGCTCGCGCTCGAGGGCCTGCAGGAGGTCCTCGTCGCGGTCTTCGTCGACCTCGAAGTCGGCGTTGCGGGTGACGCGGAAGACGTGGTGCTCGGTGACGTCCATCCCGGTGAACAGCTCGCCCAGGTGCGCGGCGATGAGCTCTTCGAGGGGCAGGAACGTCGCGGTCCGGCTGGTCCGCTCGGTCTCGACGCGCATCAGGCGCGGCACGTTGCTCGGCACCTTGACGCGCGCGAAGCGCTCGGTGCCGCCCTCCGGGTCGCGGACCGTGACCGCCAGGTTGAGCGAAAGGCCCGAAATGTACGGGAACGGGTGCGCCGGGTCGACGGCCAGCGGCGTCAGCACCGGGAAGATCTGCTCGGAGAAGTAGCTGGACAGCCGGAGCTGGTCGGCGCCGGAGAGGTCGGCCCAGCCGACGATGTGGATGTCGTGCTCGGCCAGCTGCGGGCGCAGGTGCTTCTCGAACGCGCCGGTCTGCCGCTCGACCAGGTCCTGGTTGCGCTTGGCGATGTAGTCGAGCTGCTCGCGCGGGGTGAGCCCGTCCGCGCTGCGCACCAGGAGGCCGGTCTCGTCGCGGCGCTTCAGGCCGGCGACGCGGACCATGTAGAACTCGTCCAGATTGGACGCGAAGATGGCGAGGAACTTCGTCCGTTCGAGCAGCGGCTGCGACTCGTCCTCGGCCAGCGCGAGCACGCGGGCGTTGAAGTCCTGCCACGAGAGCTCGCGGTTGAAGTACCGGTCGTCCGGCAGCGTCTCGGTGGCTGTCGGGGCCGTGGTGACCGCGGGCGGCGCCGACGGGCCGGCGCGGAACTCCTCGCCGGGGCGCTCGCTGGCGCGGCGCCGGGGCGTGGCCGCGGCGGCGGTGCTCTTGCGGGTTCTCGGCTTCCCGGCGTTGGCACGGGCGGCGGTGTCACGCGCGGTCGACTTCGACGGGACCTTCTTGGCGGCGGCCGGTTTGGCCGCGTTCGCCCGGGCGGTGGTGGTCTTCTTCGCCGCCTCCGAAGATCCGTCCGCCGGGTTCCGTCGCCTCCGCGGTGCGGGTGTTCCGCCGTCGTCTGTGCTCACGGCCCCCATTCTTCACTAAGCCCGGCCGAATTGCGCAGGGCGCGGTGAAGGTCAGATGAACAGCTCCGCGGTGTGTTTCCCGACACCCAGCGCACGCACGTGGGCGAGGTCTTCGGGGGTGTCGACGTCGCTGCGGAGACTCGGGAGCGGGTTTTTCAACGGAACGGCCCCGGAGCCGGTGTGTTTTCGCGCCGAGCCCGGGCCGAAGTGCGGGTCGAGGGGCGCGCCGGGCGCGGACAGCAGGAGGGTGGTGCCGGTGCCCTGCCGGTCCGCGACGAAGGCGCGCTGCCCCGCCGCTTCGGCGAGGGCGTCGGCCAGGTCGCCGGCGCGCAGGGCCGGGAGGTCGGCTTGGAGTGCGCCGACGACGGAGCCGGGATCGTCTCGCCGGAGGAGCTCCGCGCCGTGGCGGAAGGCGGCGTTGAGGGTCTTCTCGGCGGGTTCGCGGACGATCTCGACCCCGAGCTGCGCGAGCTCGGCGACGGAATCGGGATCGGCGGCGACGAGCAGGACGCGCCGCACGTGCGCACCCGAGGTGACGGCGGCGAGGGTGTCGGCGGCGAGGGCGAGGACGAGGCCGGGGTGCCGATCGGCCTCGACGGCGCCACGCAGCCGCGACTTGCCGTCGCGGGGGTGTTTCATCGGCACGACCAGGTCCACGTCCACCCGTCCATCTTTACCCGAACCTGCGGGTGGGTGCCGCCGACCGCCGGGTTCGGACGGTGGGCCCGGCTGGGAGGCCTTTCGCCCGGACTCGCCGGCACCCCCCGGATCACCGCCCCGACCTCGGCGAAGGCACCCTCCCTGGACTGCTCTCACCCCGGCGCGGCAGGATCTGGGGCGGACGTGACGTGTGGAGGAGGAGATCGTGGCCCGGCGTGAGAAGGGCGGCTTCTGGGTTGGGCTCGCCGCCGTACTGTTCTACCCGCTCACCGCCATCGGGCGGCGGGTCTACGTCGGGGCCGAGAAGATCCCCCGGCAGGGCCCCGCGCTGCTCGTCATGAACCACATCTCGCACCTGGACCCGGTCGTCGACGCCGTCTTCGTGCACCGGCAGAAGCGCGTTCCCCGCTTCCTCGGCAAGGAGAGCCTGACGCGCACCCCGGTCTTCGGGAAGATCTTCGTCGGGGCCGGGCAGATCCCCGTCTCGCGCGGGTCCGCCGCCGCCGGTGACAGCCTCAAGGCCGCCCACCAGGCCCTCGAAGAAGGCAAGATCGTCGTCATCTACCCCGAGGGCACCATCACCAAGGACCCCGCCGGCTGGCCGAAGGAGTCCTTCACCGGCGCCGCGCGGCTCGCGCTGCAGAACGACGTCCCCATCATCCCCATCGCGCGCTGGGGGACCAACCAGATCTTCAACGGCTACACCAAGAAGTTCACGCCGTTCCCGCGCAAGACGATCACCCACTCGATCGGCGACCCGATCGATCTCTCCGCCTACCGCGGCGGCAACACGCGCAGCGCGTCGAAGCTGCGGGAGGTCACCAAGGTCATGATGGACGAGGTGACCCGCCTGCTCGGCGAGATCCGCCACGAGGAACCGCCGTCGGCGAAGCCGGGGGACCCGGCCTGATGCGCGCCGACGTCCAGCGGGTCACCGTGCTCGGGGCCGGCTCGTGGGGCACCGCCTTCGCGAAGGTGCTCGGCGACGCCGGTCGCGACGTCACGATGTGGGCGCGCCGCGAAGAGGTCGCCGCCGACATCCGCGAGCGGCACGTCAACAGCGCCTACCTGCCCGGTGTCGGCCTGCCGGAGAACATCACCGCGACCAGCGACCCCGCGAAGGCGCTCGAAGACGCCCAAGCCGTCGTGCTGGCCGTGCCCAGCCAGAGCCTGCGGGCGAACCTTTCGGAGTGGCGCCCCCTGCTGCCGCTCGACGCGGTCCTCGTCAGCCTCGCCAAGGGCGTCGAACTCGGCACGCTCAAGCGGATGAGCGAGGTCATCGGGGAGATCGTCGGGATCGACCCCGGCGAGGTCGTCGTGGTCACCGGGCCCAACCTGGCCAAGGAAATCGCCGCCGGGCAGCCGTCCGCGTCGGTGCTCGCCTGCGCCGACCACGAACGCGCTGTCGCGATCCAGCGCGCCTGCGCCAACTCCTACTTCCGCCCGTACACCAACACCGACGTCGTCGGCTGCGAGCTGGGCGGCGCGTGCAAGAACGTCATCGCGCTCAGCACCGGCATGGCCGCGGGCCTCGGCCTCGGCACGAACACGATGGCGACGCTCATCACCCGCGGCCTGGCCGAGATGGCCCGCCTCGGCGCGAAACTGGGCGCCGACCCGCTGACGTTCGCCGGGCTCGCCGGCGTCGGCGACCTGGTCGCGACGTGCTCGTCGCCGCTTTCGCGCAACCGGACGTTCGGCGAGCGCCTCGGTCGCGGCGAGACCCTCGAACAGGCGCAGGCGGCGGGCGGCGGGCAGGTCGCCGAGGGCGTCATGTCGTGCTCGTCGATCCGGGCGCTGGCCATGAGCGTCGGTGTCGACATGCCGATCACCGACGCGATGCACCGCGTCTGCCACGAGGGCGTCGACCCGCGGCAGGCCGGCGCCGAGCTGCTGGGCCGCTCGCAGAAGCACGAGTGGTCCTGATCCTCCCGGCAGGTGGGACGTCTTGACCGGGGCACGACGGTAGGGAACGCTGAGCGCCATGTTCGCGTGCGAGATGACTGAGCTGCGGGGCCTTACGGGTCTCCGCGCCGTCATGTGCGCGTGTCGCTGTTGTCGGTGAACCCCGCCCCGGCCCAGTTCGACACCCCTTTTCTCTTCCGTGAGGACCTCATGTTCGCCGTTCCCGACAACACCCTGCTGCGTCCCGAGAACCCCGCGCTGCGCCACCCCGTGCGCGTCGCGCTGGAGGTCGCCGCCGACCGCGACCGCTGGAAGCACCTGCTGCGCTACGACCCCGACGAGCGGTTCGCGACGCTCGTCGAGAAGGACGAGCGGCAGGAGGTCTGGCTGATGAGCTGGCTGCCCGGCCAGCGCACCGACCTGCACGACCACGCGTTCGCCAGTGGCGCGTTCACGCTGGTCAGCGGTCATCTGACGGAGGCGGTGGCCCGCCGCGCGCCGGACGGCCGCGCGATCACCGAGCTGCACGCGCTGTCGGCGGGGCAGTCACGGGTGTTCGGCCCGGGGTACGTGCACGAGGTGCGCAATGACGGCCCGGACCCGGCCATCTCGATCCACGTCTACCGCGACGCGGAGCGCGAGATGCGCTCGTACCACCTCGACCCGCTCGGCGGCCCGGTCCTGGACTGAACCACTCAGTCCAGGTCGCCGCGGGCCCGGAACTCGCGTTCGATCGCTTCCCGGTCCGCGCCGCCCGCGAGCAGCGTGTGCAGCAGGATCCGGGACTTGCGCGCGTCCAGCCAGCCGGCCATCGTCGCGCCCATCGCGATCAGGTTCGACTCCGAGCCGGGGAAGCCGTACGTCGACCGCAGCGTCGGGCCCGCGCCCGTCCGGGAAGCGACGACCACCGGCAGGGACGTCACCAGCCGGGCCACCACGTCGGCCGTGCCGGCCGACACGTGGCCGGCGCCGGTCGCCGCCAGCACGATTCCGCGCACTCCAGGCTGCGAAGCGGCGTGAGAGAGCACCGCGCCCGAGTCGTCGAGGCCGGATTCTACCACCGGCACCAGCCCCGAAAAGTCCGTGCCCGGCAAGGCGGGCAGCCGCGGCGGCGACGGGTGGAACCAGTGCACCGCCCGCTCGACGACCATGCCGAGCGGCCCCGCCGGCGCCGATGAGAACGCCTCCAGGTGGCTCGAGTGCGCTTTCCGTACCCACCGCGCCGCGTGAACGTCGTCGTTCAGCGTCACCAGCACGCCCCGCCCGCGGCTGCGCGGGTCGGCCGCGACCGTCAGGGCGTTGCGCAGGTTCGCCGGGCCGTCCGGGCTGAGCAGGCCCGCGTTGCGCATCGCCCCGGTGACGACCACCGGGACCTCCGACGGCCAGCCCAGCTCCAGGAAGTACGCCGTCTCCTCCAGGGTGTCGGTGCCCTGCACGACGACGAACCCGTCGGCGTCCTGCCGCAGCCCCCACTCGCGGCACCGCAGCAGCGTCGCGAAGTCCATCGATGCGCTGCCGATTCCGGCCAGGGTCTCGGCCAGCACGTCCATCGGGAGGTCGCCGAGGCCACCGAGCAGTTCCGACGCGCCGAGCCGGGGGACGGCGCCACCCTCGCCGGAGACGGGGGCCATCGAGATGGTGCCGCCCAGCGTGGCGACGGCGATCAAGGGACGAGCCATGCCGCCACCCTATTCAGCCGCCCTTGACCGCCTGGAGCGTGTAGCTCGCCGCGACCCGCGACGGCGTGTCCGTCATCCGCCACTCGTCCGCGGCCTCGTCGTGCGTCATCTGCCCGGGGATCGCGTTCCACGGGACGCTGTCGTGCTCGGTGAACGCGGTCAGCGTCAGGCCGTTGTCCAGCAGCGCCGTGATGATCTCGCCGAGGGAGTGGTTCCACGAGTGGCTGATGCTGTTCTCCAGCTTCCGCGAAACCTTCATGTACGTCTCGGGCTCGTCGAACACCAGCGGTTCGGCGTGCTCGAAGTACGGGTACCGCGGCCACGCCGGGTCCGCGGTCTCGTCGAGCGCCCACAGCATCGGGTGCCCTTCGCGGACGAACAGCCGGCCACCGGGCCGCAGGAGACCGGCGACGACCGACGCCCACCGCGCGATCGAAGGCAGCCAGCACAAGGCGCCGATCCCGGTGTAGACCAGGTCGAACCGCCCGGCGCCGAGCACTTCGACGGCGTCGTAGACGTTCGCCTCGTGGAAGTCGATCGAAGCGCCGGCGGCGGACGCGAGCCGCCGCGCCTCCGTCAGCGCCGCGCCCGAGAAGTCCAGGCCCGTCATCGAAGCGCCCAGCCGGGACAGCGAAACGGTGTCCGTCCCGATGTGGCACTGCAGGTGGACCGCGCGCAGCCCGGCGAGGTCGCCCAGGCGCGGCCGGTCGAACCGCACGACGCCGCTCAGATACGCCGGGTCGGCCGCGATGGTGGCGAAGCTGGATTCCGGCGACGCCGCGTGCAGCGCCGCGCGTTCGTCCCAGTTGGCCTTGTTGACGGCGAACGAGTCCGTCACGACGTCGCTGCCCGTTCGGCGGCGCTGCGCAGGACGCAGAACTCGTTGCCCTCCGGGTCGGCGAGCACGGCCCAGCCGGTGCCGTCCGGCTTGCGGAGGTCGTTCACCAGCGTCGCGCCCAAGCCCAGGATCCGCTCGACCTCTTCGTCGCGCGGGACGTCCGGCTGCAGGCACACGTGCAGGCGGTTCTTGACGGTCTTCGGTTCGGGGACGCGCAGGAACAGCAGGTCGATGCCGCCTTCGAGACCGATGCCGCACTCGTCGTCCCCGGGCTGGTCCTCGTCGGGGACCGGCTTCCCGGTGACTTCGCTCCAGAACTGACAGAGCCGGTACGGGTCGGCACAGTCGACGGACACGTGCAGGACGGACGACGGCATGGCACTCCTCGGGATCGGGTGCCGTCGAGTCTGGCCGAGCCGCCGGAGGAGGGCGAACCGATTTCAGGACGCCCGAGCGCTTGCCCGAGGACGTCCCGCTTCCCCGGAAGCCAGCGCGAGCCCGGCCGTCCGGTGCACGCGCCGGCTGTCGTCGACGATCAGGATCTCGCAGTCCGGCCGGTCGGCCGCCCAGGTGATGCCCTCGGCGCCCATCGCGAACGCCGCGGTGGCCAGCGCGTCGGCGGTGACCAGGTCGCCGGCCACGATGGTGACGCTCATCAGCCCGGTCGCCGGTGTCCCCGAACGGCCGTCGACGATGTGCGAGCCGCGCTCGTAGGCCGCCGACGTCGCGATCGCGCCGTTGCGCGACTCCAGCACCGCGCACACGGCCAGGGGCTGCTCGGGGTGGCGGATGCCGACCCGCCACGGCCGTCCCGGTTCCGGCTCGCCCGCCGTGACGACGTCGCCGCCGGCGTTGAGGCAGAACGTCGTCGCGCCCTCGGCCTTGAGCATGTCGGCGGCGCGCTGCACCGCCCAGCCCTTGACCACCGCGCACGGGTCGAGCCCGCGCCCGGGCAGCCGCGCGCGGAACGCGCCGCCGGAGAGCTGCTCGTAGTACGCGCAGAGCTCCAGGACCTCCAGGAGGTCGTCGGTCAGCCCGGCCGCGGTGAGCTCGCCGCGGTCGTAGCGGCTGACCTCGCTGTCCGCCTTGAACGGGCTGAACCGGGCGTCGACGTCGCGGAACCAGGCGAACACCTCGTCGACGATCTCGGCGAAGTCGCCGTCGTCCCGCAGGTCGAGGGAGATCGGCAGGCCCATCACCTGCTCGACGCGCGTGGTCATCTGTTGCCCCTGGCGTCGATGGCCGCCCGCAGCGACGTCTTGTACGACTCGCTCGTCTCGGTCGCCCCGGTGATCGTGTCGATGTCGGCGCTCTGCGCTTTCATGGCTTCCTCCTGCAAACGCGGCAACGCGGTCAGCGCGCGGCCGTCGTGGGGAGCCTGCAGCAGCGTGACCGCCACCATCCGGGAGCCGGTGAACGTCACCTCGACCTGGACGGTCCCGTAGTTGCTGGACTCCGCGGAGCCCTGGGTCGTGACTGTCGCGTTCGCACTGTCCGGAGTGGACGTCGTGGACGGTGCCGTCGAAGCCGGCGGAGCGGGGGCGGTCGACGGTGCGGCGATGCTCGGCGGCGGCGCGGCGACGGCGGTGTTGTGCACCGGCCCCGGCTCGAACCGCCAGACCGCGATGAACCCCGCGACCGAAAGCGCGACGACGAAGATGGTCCGTTTCACTGGGCTGTCCCCTTAGGCCGCGAGGCTGAAGCGTTCGGCGTGGACCTGGGCCTTCGGCACGCGCAGCTCGCGCAGGCTGCGCAGCACCGCCGACGTCATCCCCGGCGGGCCGCAGACGAACACGTCCCGCTCGTGCACGTCCGGCACCATCATGTGCAGGTTCGCCGGGCCGAGCATCGCCCCGCGCGGGCCGACCGCCTGGTCCGATCCGGTGAGGACGCTCACCACCGCGCCGCGGGCCTTGGCGAGCCCGTTGAGCTCGGGCAGCAGGACCGCGTCGGCCTGCGTGCGCACCCGGTAGAGGACGACGACGTGGCCGTCGATGTCCTCCAGCAGCGCCCGGATCGGCGTGATGCCGACGCCGCCCGCCACGAGCAGCGCGTTGGGCCGCTGCTGGTGGATCGTCGTGAACGCGCCGTACGGGCCTTCGGCGAACACCCGCGTCCCGACGCGCAGGCTGCGCAGCGACGCGCTGGAGTCGCCGAGCGCCTTCGCGGTCAGCCGCAGCGTGCGGCCGTCGGGCGCGGCGGACAGCGAGAACGGGTTGGCCTGGTACCAGCGGTCCTTCGTGAGGAACCGCCACAGGAAGAACTGGCCCGCGCGCGCCGGCATCTTGTCGAGGTGCTTGCCCGTCATGTAGACCGAAACCACGTCCGGCGCCTCGGAAACCACGGCGGTGACGCGCAGCTGGTGGCGCAGGTTCCGCCACAGCGGGAGCACGACGCGCCCGGCGAGCACGGCGAAGCCGGCGCCCAGCCACATCGTCCACCAGTAGGCCTTCGCCGTCGGGGCACTGGCGAACGACGTCCCGAGCGCGATCTGGTGCGTGAACGCCAGCACGATGGCGGCGTAGGTGTAGAGGTGGATGAAGTGCCACGTCTCGTAGGCCAGCCGCTTGCGCGCGAACTTCGCCGAAGCCGCGCCCACGATGAGGATCACGGCGAACGCGACCAGGGCCCGCAGGATCCCTTCGAGTGTGTTCGCCATTTCGACCAGCTCGTCGACGACGCCCTTGTTCGAGACCTCCGCGTACCCGAACGCGATGAACACGAGGTGCGCCAGCAGGGTCCAGAGGATCGTGAAGCCGGTCCACCGGTGCCACGTCGTGAGCCGGTCCATCCCGATCCGCCGGTCCAGCCAGGGCAACCGGGCCACCAGCAGCAGCTGCGTGGCCATCGCCAGCGCGCCGTACATCCCGGCGAGCCTGCCGATGCTGATCAGCACGTTCTGGGACAGCCCGGCCTGGGCGAAGAGCACCGTGACGGCGCCCACGTTGGCGCCCAGGAAGAGGAAGAGGCCGGATTTCGCGGCGATCCGGGGGCGGATCGCCGGGCGCGTGGCCTCGGCGGTCTGCGTCATGCTGGTCACACGGATCCCCTTCGGTTTCGGTTCACGAAGGCCAGCTTCGCCACGGAGCCTGTGGCGAGTCTGGGTAAGGGCTGTCGGATTCCTGTCGGCCCGGGTCACCGGTCGCCGCTCGCCCACGCGCCGGGAGAAGATGGGGTGGTGCAGCCCTCCGAACCCGTGCGCCTGCTCGTCGTCGACGACGAGCCGCACATCGCCGACCTCGTCGCCACCGTCGCCCGGTACGAGGGCTGGCAGGCGGTCACGGCCGGGTCCGGGAAAGCCGCGCTGAGCCAGGCCGCGGAGTTCGGGCCGGACATCGTCGTGCTCGACCTGATGCTGCCCGACCTGGACGGCTTCACCGTGCTCGACCGCCTCCGGGAGAACGGCAGCACGGTGCCCGTGGTGTTCCTCACGGCCAAGGACGCGACGGCCGACCGGATCGCCGGGCTCACCCGCGGGGGTGACGACTACCTCGTGAAACCGTTTTCCGTCGAGGAGCTGATGGCGCGGCTGCGGGCGGTGCTGCGGCGCAGCTCCGGCGTCACGCACCAGGTGGTGACGCGCGGCGCCGTCCTGCGCGTCGGCGACCTGACGCTGGACGAGGACACCCGCGAGGTCCGCCGCGGCGACCGGCCGGCCGAGCTGACCCCGACCGAGTACGAGCTGCTGCGCTACCTCATGCGCCGCTCGCCCGCGGTGCTGACGAAGGCGCAGATCCTCGACCACGTCTGGGAGTACGACTTCGGCGGCCGGTCCAATGTGGTCGAGCTCGTCATCTCGCACCTGCGGCGCAAGGTCGACGCGGGCGACGGCGAACCACTGATCCACACCGTGCGCGGTGTCGGGTACGTCGTGCGCCAGGCCAGCCGGTGAAGCGCTTCTTCCGCCGGTGGTACGGGGCCTGGCAGCGCACGCGGCTGGGCACCCGGATCACGCTCGGCCTCGGCGCGCTCGCGCTGGTCGTGTTCGCGGCCGTCGGCGTCACGACGGTCGGGATCATGCACGGCTACCTCGACCGGCGGCTCGACGAGCAGCTGTCCAAGAGCCAGAACACGCAGCTGCCGATGCTGCGCGAGACGCACGGCTCGCCGCAGTCGATCTACTCGTGGTACTCGGCGCTGTACAAGGTGCGCGACGGCGTCGCGATGCCCGAGACGGGCGGCAAGCTGCCGGGGGACGGCCGCCAGCTCGCGAAGATCGCCGCCGAGGCGGCGGGCGGCGACGTCACGCGCACCGTGTACCTCTCCGACGACGGCCCCTACCGGGTGCGGGCCTGCCCGGTCGACAACGGTTCGGTGCTGCTGTCCGCCGCGCCGCAGAAGGACCTCGACGGCACGGTCCGGCAGCTGATCTGGGTGGAGGTCGGCGCCTTCGCGTTCGCGCTGGCCGTGCTGGTGGTCGTGGGACGGCTCGTGCTGAGCCGCGGCCTGCGCCCGCTGGCCGACATGGCCGGTACCGCGCACGACATCGCGTCCCACGACCTCACCGCGAACCCCGCCCTGCCGGCCCGCGCGGCGGGCACGGGCGGTGGCGCCGAGGTCGACGAGCTGCGGACGGCGTTCAACGTGATGCTCGCGCACATCGACACGTCCCTGGCGGCGAAGACCGAGGCGAACGAGCGGCTGCGCCGGTTCGTGGCGGACGCGTCGCACGAGCTGCGGACGCCGTTGACGTCGATCCGGGGCTACGCAGACCTTTTCCGCTACGCGGCGGCGAACGAGCCCGCGGAGCGGGAAGCGCACCTCGGGAAGATCCGCTCCGAGACGGCGCGGATGAGCGTCCTCGTCGACGACCTCCTGCTGCTGGCCCGGCTCGACGCGCGCGCGGCCGAGACGCCGTTGCGGCCGGAGCGCGTCGACCTGGCCGAGCTGGCCGGCGACGCGGCGGACGCGTTCGCCGCCGGCCGTCCCGACCACCCGCTGACGACTTCCCTCGACGCGGCTTTCGTGGACGCCGACCCGGTGCGGCTGCGGCAGGTGTTCGACAACCTGCTGGCCAACGCGGCCGTGCACACGCCGCCCGGGACCGCGGTGCACGTCTCGGTGACGGCCTCGGCGTCCGAAGCGGTCGTGGCGGTGGCCGACGCCGGACCGGGGATCGCCGCGGCCGACCAGGAGCGCATCTTCGACCGGTTCTTCCGCGTCGACGACTCGCGCACCCGCGGCAACGGCGGCACCGGGCTCGGGCTGTCGGTGGTCCAGTCCCTGGTCACGGCGCACGGCGGCACGGTCGCGGTCGCCTCGGAGCCGGGCCGGACGGTGTTCACGGTCAGGTTGCCGCTCGCCCGGTCGTGAGTGAGAAACAGTGTTCTAACCCTGTTTCTCACTCACGACCGGTGACGTGCGCCGGGACCTGCCAGCCGGGGGAGAGGTCGGTGGACGGCTCGGGCGTGCCGAAGACGGTCCGGACCGGGAGCACTCCCGCCCAGGCGGCGTCCGCGTCGAGGTCTTCCGGCTCGTCGTCCGGGCCTTCGGCGCGCACCTTCACCGACGCCTCGGCGAGGTCCAGCGACAGGACGCTCACCGCCGCGAACTCCTTCGCGTTGACCTCGCGCGCGTGCTCCCAGGAACCCGGCGCGAGGTGGTCGGTCAGCACCTTCAGGCCGTGCATCTTCGCTTCGGGGTCGACGACCGGCTTCGCCTTCCCGAAGATGACCGCGCTGCGGTAGTTCATCGAGTGGTTGTTCACCGAGCGCGAGTAGACGATGCCGTCGAGGAGCGTCACCGTGACGCAGACGTCGAGGTCCCGGGACGCCGTGCGCAGGCTCGACGCGCCGGTGGAGCCGTGCAGGTAGAGCGTGTCGCCGTCGCGGCCGTAGCCGGTCGGCAGGACCAGGGGCGCGCCGTCCCGGACGATGCCGAGGTGGCAGATCAGGCCCTCGTCCAGGACGGCGTGGAGTGCGGAGCGGTCGGTCACGGCCCGGTGCTTCTTGCGGCCGAGCGTGGTGCGGGGCGTGGTGGACAGCATGCGACCAGCGTCTCCCAGCACAGTGGCATCGGAGAACGTCCACTTCTCGTACACTTGGGAAGTCCACTTGAGGAGGTCCCCGTGACCCACGCCGACACCGCGCTCCCGGTCAGCCTCGACCGGGACGACGCGACGCCGCTGGCCGTCCAGCTCGCCGACGCGCTGCGAGAAGCGGCCGCTTCGGGCCACCTCCGGGGCGGCGACCGGCTCCCGTCGACGCGGGCACTGGCCGGACGCCTCGGCGTCAGCCGGACGGTGACGTCGGCGGCGTACGAGCAGCTGCACGCCGAGGGGTGGATCGCGGGGCGGCACGGGTCCGGCACGTACGTGACGACGCCGCCCTCGTTTTCGGCGTCGGAGGTGCCGGCGCCGGCTGTCCCGGCGCCTGAGTCCGAAGCGCCGTCGCTGCTCGACCTCGGGCCGGGGACGCCGTGGGCGGACGGCCTGGACCGCGCGGCCTGGCGCCGCGCGTGGCGGGCGGCGGCCGACCCGGATCCGCTGGTCCGCGCGCACCGCGCCGGGCTGCCGGAGTACCGCGCGGCCGTGTCGGAGCACCTGCTGCGGCACCGCGGGCTGGCGGCGGGCTCGGTGCTGGCGACCGGCGGGACGACGGCGGCGGTCGTCGAGCTGGCCGCGGCGGTGCTCGAACGCGGGGACGTCGTCGCCGTCGAGGAGCCCGGCTACCAGCGCGCGGTGCAGGCGTTCCGGCGGGCGGGCATGCGGGTGGTGGGCGTGCCGGTGGACGACGAGGGCCTGCGCCCGGACGCGATCCCGGCGGGGGCGAGGGCGGTGTACTGCTCGCCGGCGCACCAGTACCCGATGGGCAGCCGGCTGAGCGCGGCGAGGCGGGTCGCGCTGGTGGAGCGGGCGCGATCGTCCGCGATGTTGGTGATCGAGGACGACTACGACGGCGAGCTGCGCTTCGACGTGGCGCCGCTGCCGATGCTGGCGTCGTTGGCACCGGACGTGGTGGCGCACTTGGGGACGACGTCGAAGATCCTGACGCCGACGCTGGGGGCGGGGTGGATGGTGGCGCCGGAGGCGATCACGTCGGCGGTGCTGGCGTATCGGGATTCGACGGGGACGCGGCCGTCGCCGGCGGGGCAGCGGGTGCTGTACGAGTTCGCGCGGAACGGGGATCTGGGGCGTCACTTGCGGAAGCTGCGCCGGGAGATGGCCGAGCGGCGGACGTTGCTGGCGGGAGCGTTGGCCGGGGCGGGGATCCCGGTGCGGGGCGATGACGCGGGGGCGCATCTGGTGGTGCCGTTTTCGTCGGCTTCGGTGGAGGCTTCGGTGATCTCCGCGGCGGAGCGGCGGGGGATCCGGCTGGACGGGTTGGCGCGGCACTTCGCGGGGGAGCCTTCGGCGCACGGGGTGGCGATCGGGTACGCGGGTTGTGGGCGGGAGGCTTTGGTGGCGGCGTTGCCGACGTTGGTTTCGCTGCTGCGGTGAGGCTTGTGGTGAGCTGGCGCTGCGGGTTGGTGCTGCGGGTTGGTCTCGAGCGCGCGATGTGGCCTTGGGTGTGTTGGGCGCCCCGATGTGGCGTTGGTTGCGCGGGGCGCACGCAATGTGGCGTTGGTTGCGCCCCGCGCACCCGATGTGGCGTTGGTTGCGCGGGGCGCTGATCTCTCTTGCCGTGTCAGGAGTTGCGCTGTTGTCCACAGCCAAGCCGTGATGTGGACAACGAGGTTCGGTCGGCGGCTTTCCCGGCTTCGCGTCGGTGGTTGCCGATACGCTGGAGCAGGCGGGGGCCCCCGAGGGGAGGGCGGGCTCTGCCCTGGCCCGCGGGGAACTGCGTGGGCCCTACAGGGAACTGCCCTGGCCTTGCGCGGGCTCCGCGGGGGAACTGCCCGGCCCTGCGGGGGAACTGCCCCGCCCTGCCGGGGAGCTGTGCGGACCCTGCCCCGGCCTTGCGCGGGCCCTGCGGGGGAACTGCACAGGCGCTGCGCGGGCCCTGCGGGGGGAACTGCACAGGCGCTGCGCGGGCCCTGCTCGGGGAAGTCCGGGCTGTCCCGGCTCCGGCCCGGCTGAGCCCCGAGTCCCGAGACTCCAGCCCGAGACTCCAGCCCCGGGCCCACCGGTCCCCCGATGTACCAGACGTGACAGGGCCCGCACAGGTTGCGCTCACCGCCCGTGGGGCGCCGCCCGGCGCACCGGGCTCGGCTGTTCGCCGAGGTCACCGGGTACGGTGGCTCACCATGAGCGAGAAGATCCGGGTGGCGGTCGTGTTCGGCGGGCGCAGCAGTGAGCACACCATCTCCTGCCTCTCCGCCGGCAGCGTCCTGGGGAACCTCGACCCCGGACGGTTCGAAGCCGTTCCCGTCGGGATCACCCGTGCGGGCCGGTGGGTGCTCGGCACCGGGGACTCCGCGCAGCTCGCCATCCGGGGCCGCGAACTGCCGTCCGTCGATGACGGCAAGGGCCTCGTCCTCGCCGGCGATCCCTCCAGCCAGGGGCTCGTCGCCGTCGAAGCCGGGCGGGAAAGCGAACTCCTCTCCCAGGTGGACGTCGTCTTCCCGGTGCTGCACGGCGCCTTCGGCGAAGACGGCACCATCCAGGGCCTGCTCGAACTCGCCGGCATCCCGTACGTCGGCCCCGGCGTGCTCGCCAGTGCCGCCGCCATGGACAAGGAAACCGCCAAGAAACTCCTGGCCGCCGAAGGGCTTCCGGTCGGTACCTTCGCCGCCCTCAAGCGCAGCGAGTCCACTTTGGACGAACACGGCAAGGCCAAGCTCGGCC
Source organism: Amycolatopsis camponoti (assembly GCF_902497555.1). Classification (NCBI taxonomy): domain Bacteria; kingdom Bacillati; phylum Actinomycetota; class Actinomycetes; order Pseudonocardiales; family Pseudonocardiaceae; genus Amycolatopsis; species Amycolatopsis camponoti. The sequence continues at coordinate 770,050 of NZ_CABVGP010000002.1, forward strand.
TGCCCGTCTTCGTCAAGCCCTCGCGCGCCGGTTCCTCAGTCGGCATCAGCCGCGTGACGTCGTGGGACGACCTCGACGCCGCCATCGAACTCGCCCGCGCCACCGATCCGAAGGTCCTCGTCGAAGCCGCGGTCGTCGGCCGTGAGGTCGAGTGCGGTGTCCTCGAGTTCCCCGACGGCCGCGTCGAAGCGTCGCTGCCCGCCGAGATCCGGGTGCTGTCCGAGGACGAAAACGCTTGGTACGACTTCGAAACCAAGTACCTCGGCGACGACGCCGAGCTGGACATCCCGGCCAAGCTCGACGACGCGCTCACCGAGAAGCTGCGCGCCATGGCCGTCAAGGCGTTCCGGGCGCTCGACTGCCAGGGCCTCGCCCGCGTCGACTTCTTCGTCGGTGCCGACGGCGAGCTGACCATCAACGAGGTCAACACCATGCCCGGCTTCACGACGAAGTCCGCCTACCCGAAGATGTGGGAGGTCACCGGCGTCGACTACACGACCCTGCTGACCACGCTCATCGACACGGCCATCGCGCGGGGCACGGGCCTGCGCTGACCGAGGCTCAGGAGAACCGCAGCGGCCGAGCGGGCAGCTTCGCCGCCACGGTGTCCGAGATCTGCTGCAACGGCCCGGTCCCGGCGCTGTCCGGCACCGTCAACGCCGCGTAGACCTCGCGGTCCACGACGTACCACGTCGACGCGCCGTCGCCCGGCACCTGCAGCCATTGGACCTTGTTCACCAGCCGCAGCGCCGCCGTCGGCGTCAGCTCCGGGGGCCGGCTCAGCCCGCACCGGAGCACGAGCGGGTCGTCGGAGCCCCAGGCCACCGTGGCCGGCGGGGCCGGGTCCGCCAGCGCGCGCACTTTGAGAGAAGTCCCGTTCGACGTCAGCTCCGTCGGCACCGCTCCCAGCAGCGTCGTGCAGCCCGGCGACCCCGCGAACGGCGCGGGCACCGGGACGAGCGGCAACGGGCCGGAGTCCGCGGACTCCGAGGAACGCAGAGTCAGGGCGAAGACGGCGACGGCGACCGCCAGGGCCACGGCGAGCGCGGCCGCGGTGACGAGCACCACCCTGGGCGGGGCACCGGTGTCGGAATCGGGCACGCCACCACTACACCATTACTCAGAGATGCACGACCGGGCAGGTCAGCGTCCGCGTGATGCCTTCCACGTTCTGCACCTTGGCGACCACGAGCTGACCCAGCTGGTCGACGCTGTCGGCGGCCGCGCGGACGATCACGTCGTACGGCCCGGTGACATCCTCCGAACTGGTGACGCCGGCGATGCTGGAGATCTCGGCTGCCACCGCGGCCGCCTTGCCGACCTCGGTCTGAATGAGGATGTATGCGTGGACCACGGCGCGCCCTTTCGTCGGGATCGATCGGCTCAAGGTAGGAACGTTCTCAGCAACGTATCGCCAGCTCACGGAAAAACATAGGGCATCCGACTATCGGTGATCGATCTTTGTCCCGGTAGAGAAAGCAGAGGTGACCGGTGTCACCGAACGACGGAACGGTCGCCGAGACCGGGGAGTTCGCGCTCATCCGCGCCGTCACCGAAGGACGGCGCCAGCCCCCGGGCACGCTGCTCGGCCCGGGCGACGACGCCGCCGTCGTCGCGGCCCCCGACGGCCGCGTGGTCGCCAGCACCGACGTGCTCGTCCAGGGCGTCCACTTTCGGCTCGACTGGTCGCCGCCCGAGTACGTCGGGCGCAAGGCCGTCGCGGTCAACCTGGCCGACATCGCCGCCATGGGCGCCACCCCGACCACCGTCCTGGTCGGCCTCGCCTGCCCGCCCGACACCCCGCGCGACGTCGTCACCGCGCTGGCCGACGGCATGTGGGCCGAGGCCGAACGCGCCGGCATCGGCGTCTCCGGCGGCGACATGGTCCGCGCCGACCAGCTCGTGATCAGCGTCACCGCGCTCGGCGACCTGGGCGACCGCGAGCCCGTGACGCGCTCGGGCGCCCGGCCCGGCGACGTCCTCGCCGTCAACGGGAAGCTCGGCTGGGCGGCGGCCGGCCTGGCCGTGCTCGGCCGAGGGTTCCGCTCGCCGGTCGGCGTCGTCAACGCCCAGCGCTGCCCGGAACCGCCGTACGACGCGGGTCCGCGCGCTGCCCTCGCGGGAGCCACGGCGATGATCGACGTCTCCGACGGGCTCCTGGCCGACCTCGCCCACATCGGCGAGGCGTCCGGCGTCGGGATCGACGTCCGCACGGCCGACCTCGACGTCCCCGGGCGGCTCACCGAAGTCGGCGCCGCACTGGGCGCCGACCCGCTGGACTGGGTCCTGACCGGTGGTGAGGATCACGCCCTCGTCGCGACCTTCCCGCCGTTCACCGAACTCCCCGAGGGCTGGCGCACGATCGGCGTCGTCACCATGGCGGACTCGGGGATCACGGTGGACGGGAAACCGTTTTCGCGAGAAGCCGGATGGACGCACTGGCGCTGATCTAGGCTCGGGAAGCGTGAGAATCGTTCCGGTCCCCTTCGACCATCCCGACGCGGCCAAGCTCATGGCCGCGGTGCAGCAGGTCTACGTCGAGCGCTACGGCGACGAAGACGCCACCCCGATGACCCCGGCGGACTTCGACCCGCCGCAGGGCGTTTTCCTCGTCGGTTACCAGGGCGACGAAGCGGTCGCCTGCGGGGCGTGGCGCGCCCATGACGGCCCCGCGCCGGACTTCCGGGACGGCGACGCCGAGTTCAAGCGGATGTACGTCGCCGATTCCGCCCGCGGCCGCGGGTTCGCGCGGATGATCCTGTCCGAGCTGGAGCGCACGGCGGCGCTGTGCGGCCGCAAGCGCGCGATCCTGGAAACCGGGACCAAGCAGCCCGAGGCCATCGCGCTGTACACGTCGTCGGGCTACGCCGAGATCCCGAAGTTCGGCGTGTACAAGGACGAGGAGTCGAGCCGCTGCTACGGCAAGGACCTCACTTCGGTGTGAGCTTCAGCAGGGCCGCCGCGTGTGGTCGCAGGGACATCGAGACGTCGGAACCGAGGTCTCGATGTGCCCAGAGATCCCGGACGGTCCAGGCGCCCGGGATCGCCGCGGAGACGGTCGCGGTGGTGGTGCCGGTGTTGAGCAGCACCACCGCGAACCCGCCGCCGGTCAGCGGTTTCCCCCACACCTGGTAGCCGGGGCCGGCGGCGAGCTGACGGCCCTGGCCGCCCGCGAAGTCCTGGTCGACGGCGATCGCTTCGGGGTTGGCGAGCGTCGCGAGGTCGGCGTCGGAGAGCTTCGCCGGGTCGGTGCCGGCGAACAGCGGCGCGTTCAGCACGGCCCAGACGCTGAAGTGGGCGCGGGCCTCGTCCGCGGTCAGCGTGCCGTTGCCCACCTGCAGCATGTCCGGGTCGTTCCAGCCGCCGGGCGAGCCGCTGTGGGGCGCGACGGCGGCCTGCTGGTCGATCGTCGCGAGGACGGAGTCCCAGGTCGGGACCAGGTCGTTGGTGGTCCGCCACAGGTTCGCCACCGGCCGAGCCCAGGTCCACGGGCTGGAGACGCCGTATTCGGAGATCGCGTAGACGATCGGGCGGGGCAGTGCGGCGAGCTCGTCGCGCATCTTCTCGAACGCCGCCCTGCGGTCGAGGCCGTCGACGGTGTCGGCGTTGCACCAGTCGTACTTGAGGTAGTCGACGCTCCACCGGTCGAACGTCTCCGCGTCCTGGCGCTCGTGGCCGAGCGAGCCGATGCCGGACGCGGGGTAGGCGTCGTTCGCCATCGCGCAGGTCCGGCTGCCCGGCACGGCGTAGATGCCGAACAGCAAGCCGCGGGAGTGCACGTAGTCGGCGAGGTCGGCGATGCCGTGGGGGAACCGCGTCGGATCGGCCTGCAGCGAGCCGTCGGCCGCGCGTGTGGGTGCCTGCCAGCAGTCGTCGACGACGACGTACTTGTAACCCGCGTCCCGCAGGCCGGTGTCGGCGAGTGCGTCGGCCGCCTTCTTGACGACGTCTTCGGTCAGGTCGTAGCAGCGGACCTGGTTCCAGCTGTTCCAGCCCATCGGCGGGGTCCCGGCGAGGCCGTTCGCCAGGGCCGGTGACGCGCCGGGCAGGCTCAGCAGCCAGGTCAGCACGATGAGCAGGAGCACGAGGCCCGTGCTCCCGGTACTGGCGTTCCGGTTCGCGGTGATGCCGTGATCCAATCGCACGGGAAGTGAAACCGCGGTCACCCGGAGGCGGCATGCCCATCTATGCACTCGGATCGCTCGAGCCCACGATCCACCCCGACGCCTACGTCCACCCGGACGCGACGGTGATCGGCGACGTCCGGATCCGCGCGCACGCGTCGGTGTGGCCCCAGACGGTGCTGCGCGGCGACCACGGCCACATCGAGATCGGCGCGCGCTCGAACGTCCAGGACGGCTGCGTCCTGCACTGCACCAAGCAGAACCCGACGATCCTCGGGCCGTCGTCGGCGATCGGGCACGCCGTGCACGTCGAGGGCGCGACGATCGGCACCGGCTGCCTGATCGCGTCCGGGTCGGTGGTGCTCAACGGGTCGGTGATCGAGGACGGCGGCATGGTCGGCGCGGGCGCGGTGCTCTCGTACGGCTCGCACGTGAAGACCGGTGAGATCGCCCTCGGCGTCCCCGCGAAGACGCGGGAGAACAAGTCGTTCAGCGCGGAGAACATCGCTCTCGTCGTCGATTCCTACGTCCAGCGGGGCCGCCGTTTCCGGACCGAGCTGAGGCGGCTCGACCCGCTCGGGTGACGCCGGCCACGCCCGGTAGGCTTGCGCGCCGTGACCGCACGACCGCTGCAGGACATCGTCGAGGCAGGCTGGGCCGAGGCCCTCGAACCGGTGGCGCCGCAGGTGTCCGCGATGGGGGAGTTCCTCCGCGCGGAGATCGCCGCGGGCCGGACGTACCTGCCGGCGGGTGAACACGTGCTGCGGGCGTTCAAGCAGCCGTTCCACGACGTGCGCGTGCTGATCGTGGGGCAGGACCCGTACCCGACGCCCGGGCACGCGGTGGGCCTGAGCTTCTCGGTGGCGCCGGACGTCCGGCCGATCCCGAAGAGCCTGGTCAACATCTACAAGGAGTACGCCGAGGACCTCGGGTACCCGCTGCCTTCGAACGGCGACCTGACGCCGTGGGCCGATCAGGGCGTGCTGCTGCTCAACAGGGCGCTGACCGTGCAGCCCGGCAAGTCGAACTCGCACCAGGGCAAGGGCTGGGAAGAGGTCACCGAGCAGGCGATCAAGGCCCTCGCGGCGCGCTCGGAGCCGATGGTGGCGATCCTGTGGGGCCGCAACGCGCGCAACCTGCGCCCGATGCTGGGCGAGGTGCCGTGCATCGAATCGGCCCACCCGAGCCCGCTTTCGGCGCACAACGGCTTCTTCGGGTCACGGCCGTTCAGCCGCGCGAACCAGCTGCTGGAGCAGCAGGGCGCGGCGCCGGTCGACTGGAAACTCCCGTAGGTTCGGTGTCCGGAACCGCGTGACGGCTCCGACCAGGGGGAAACGGACCTTGGAGGACACCATGAACGTCACATCGGCCGACGGCACGACCATCGCCTTCGACCAGCGCGGCTCCGGGGCGCCGGTGATCCTGGTCGGCGGCGCGTTCAACGACCGGACGACGGTCTCGGGCCTGGCCGAGGTGCTGGCCGGGGATTTCACGACGATCGCCTACGACCGGCGTGGCCGCGGGGACAGCGGGGACGCTCCCGAGTACGCGTTCGAGCGGGAGATCGAGGACATCGCGGCGCTGATCGCGCACGCGGGCGGGTCGGCGTCGGTGTTCGGGCACTCGTCGGGGGCGGTGCTGGCCCTGGAAGCGGCGGCGGCCGGTCTCCCGATCGACAAGCTGGTGGCGTACGAGCCGCCGTACGCGACCGCGGAGGAGGCCCGCGGCGACGTGCTGGAGAAGGTGCGGGCGCAGCTCGCGGCGGGCGACCGCGACGGCGCGGTGGCGACGTTCCTGATGGTCGCGGGCACGCCGGCGGAGATGGTCGAGGGGATGAAGCAGGCCCCGGTGTGGGGCTGGTTCACGGGGCTGGCGCACACGCTGCCGTACGACCTGACGATCTGCGGCCCCGGCGCCCACCCGCGCACGGAGAACCTGGCGAAGATCGCGATCCCGACCCTGGTCATCGGCGGCGGTGCGAGCCCGGAAGCCCTCCAGGCGGGCGCGCGCGTGGCGGCGTCGGCGGTGCCGGGCGCCCGGCACGAGACCCTGGCGGGGCAGGACCACGGGGTGCTGCAGTTCCCGGAGACGCTGAAGCCGCTCCTGCTGGACTTCCTGAAGTAAGCCGACCGCTCGACCCGACCCCGCCGGGGGTCCAGGGGGGCTCACCCCCTGGCGGGGGTCTGGGGGTTCGACCCCCAGGAGGCACGTAAGGCGAAAAAAATGGCGAGCGCTCTTCGCGAGCACTCGCCACCCTTCCGTTTCGCCTTACCCGCGAACGACCTTGCCCGCCTTGATGCACGAGGTGCACACGTTCAAGCGCTTGCGCTGGGACACACCCACCTTGGCGTGGACGGTCTGGATGTTCGGGTTCCACCGGCGGTTGGTACGGCGGTGGGAGTGCGAGACCGACTTGCCGAAGCCGGGTCCCTTGCCACAGACGTCGCACACGGCAGCCACGTCGAACTCCTTTGGATCTGGGTCATAGAGATGAGCCCAGACGTGCTGGGCAACTCGACCATAGTAACTAGTGGCTTCGCGAGGATCCGCACGGGGTCGATACGCTGCCCCGGGACCGGGTAGGAGGTTACGGGGTGCGGGTGCTGGACGTGGCTGCGGTGTCGGCCTGGGCGACGGGCTGCGTGCACAGTCTCGCGAGCCTGCGGCCGGCCATCGACGAGATCAACGTCTACCCCGTCGCCGACTCCGACACCGGCTCCAACATGCTCTTCACGATGACCGGCGCGGCGAAGGAACTCGAAGCCGCGCAACCGAAGGACGCCGCCGAGGCGCTGAAGATCCTCGCGCGCGGCGCCGTGGCTTCGGCCAAGGGCAACTCCGGCGTGATCCTCTCCCAGGTCGTGCGCGGGCTGGCCGACAGCGCCCAGGGTGAGCTCGACGGCTCGTGGCTGGCCAAGGCGCTCGGGCACGCCGACGAGGTCGCCACCGGCGCTGTGAGCCGCCCGGTCGCCGGGACGATCCTCACCGTCCTGCACGCCGTCGCGCTGGCCCTGCGCGGCGACACCCGGTCGCTGGCCGAGGTCGCCCGAGAGGCCGCGAAGGAGGCCGCGCACGCCCTCGAGAAGACGCCCCTGCAGCTGCCCGCGCTGGCCCGCGCCGGCGTCGTCGACGCGGGGGCCCGCGGGCTCGTCGCCGTGCTCGACGCGCTGGTCGGGGTGCTCACCGGCACCGCGCTCGAACGGGACCACGCGCTGGAAGTGCCCACCGCCGAGGAGCTGACCTACGCCTGGGAGGTCATGTACCTGCTCGACGGCGTCGACGAGCAGAGCCTGCCGACCCTGCGCAAGGAGCTGAGTGGCCTCGGCGACAGCGTCACCGTGGCCGGCGACGGCTCGGGCAGCCACGCCGTGCACGTCCACTGCGCCGACATCGGCGCCGCCATCGAGGCCGGGCTCGGCCTGGGCCGCCCGCGCAAGATCCGGGTCGAGCCGCTGCTCACGCCGACGCCGATCGAGCCCGGTGGCGGGCTCGACCGCACGGTCGTCGCGGTGGTGCACGGCGGTGAGCTGGCCGAGCTGCTACGCGCCGAGAGCATCCCGGTGCTGGCCGTGGCCGAAGGCGAAACCCCGAGCGTCGAGGACGTGATCGGCCTGCTCAACGAAGCCGCCGGGCGGCACGTCACCGTGCTGCCGGGCAGCGTCGCGCTCACCGCGGCGGTCGACACGGCGGCTGGGCACGCCATGGCCGCCGACCGGGACGTCGTGGTCATCCCGTGCGTCTCGCCGGTGCAGGTGCTGGCCGCCCTCGCCGTGCACGACGCCGGGCGCCGCACCAACGACGACGTCGTCGCGATGGCCGAAGCGGCCGCCGCGACCAGGCGTGGCGAACTGCGGATCGCGCGCGAGGAGTCGCTAACCTGGGTGGGCCGGGCCCAGTCCGGCGACGTGGTCGGCCTGATCGACGACGAGGTGGTGCTGATCGAGCCGGCACCGGCGTCGGAGACGAACCTGGTCGCGGCCGCGATGAACGTGCTGAACCGGATGCTCGCGCTCGGCGGTGAGCTGGTGACGGTGCTGAGCGGGGCCGCCGCCCCGCCCGGGGTCGCCGAAGAGCTCGCCGAGCAGCTGCGGCTGGAGCACCCGGAGGTGGAGCTGGCCGGCTACGCCAGTGGTCAGGCGGAAGCCGTGCTGCTGATGGGAGTCGAATAGCCGATGGCCGGACTGCGCGACAAGCTGCCGCTGTTGCTGGGCGCCAAGACGGCGAAGGCGCTCGCCACGGCGTTGGACATCGAGACGGTCAGCGACCTGCTGCGCCACTACCCGCGCCGCTACGCCGAGCGCGGCGAGCTCACCGACATCGCCGGCCTCGAGCTGGGCGAGCACGCCACGGTGCTGGCGCGCGTGGAAAAGGTGAGCAAGCGCCGGATGAAGTCCCGCAACGGGACCATCCTCGACATGGTGATCACCGACGGCAAGCGCCGGCTCACCTGCGCCTTCTTCAACCAGGCCTGGCGCGAGAAGGACCTCGTGCCCGGCAAGACCGGCCTGTTCGCCGGCAAGGTGTCCGCCTTCCGCGACACCCTGCAGCTGACCAACCCCGAGTACGAGCTGTTCGAGGCCGACCGCGAAGCCGAGGCGATGGACGACTTCCTCGCCGCGATCATCCCGGTCTACCCGGCGGCGCAGGGCATGCCGACGTGGTCGATCGCCAAGTGCGTGCGCCAGGTGCTCGACGTCCTCGAAGTGGACGACGACCCGATGCCGGCCGAGCTGCGGCGGCTGCACAAGCTGTCCGACCTCGACACCGCGCTGCACGGCATCCACCGCCCGGCCAACTGGGCGCACCTGGAGGCGTCGAAGAAGCGGCTCAAGTGGGACGAGGCCATGGCCGTCCAGCTGATCTTCGCGCAGCGGCGCCACTCGGCCATTTCGCGACCGGCGAAGGCGAACCCGCACGTCAGCGGCGGCCTGATGGACGCCTTCGACAAGCGGCTGCCGTTCGACCTGACCGCGGGCCAGCGGGGGATCGGCGAGGAGATCGCCACGGACCTGACCTCCGAGCACCCGATGAACCGGCTGCTGCAGGGCGAGGTCGGCTCCGGCAAGACGATCGTCGCGCTCCGGGCGATGCTGCAGGTCGTCGACAACGGGCGGCAGGCCGCGATGCTGGCCCCGACCGAGGTCCTCGCCGCGCAGCACGCGCGGTCGCTGCGCGAAATGCTCGGCGACCTGGGCCAGGCGGGCGAGCTGGGCGCGGCGGAGAACGCCACCCGCGTGACGCTGCTCACCGGGTCGATGGGCGCGAAGGAGCGCAAGAAGTCCCTCCTGGAGATCGTCAGCGGCGAAGCCGGGATCGTCGTCGGCACGCACGCGCTGATCCAGGACCACGTCGAGTTCGCCGACCTCGGCCTCGCCGTCGTCGACGAGCAGCACCGCTTCGGCGTCGAGCAGCGGGACGCGCTGCGCACCCGCGGCGCCGGCGACACCAGCCCGCACGTCCTCGTCATGACCGCGACGCCGATCCCGCGCACGGTCGCGATGACCGTGTACGGCGACCTGGAGGTGTCCGCGCTGCGCGAGATGCCGGTGGGGCGGTCGCCGATCAAGACCACGGTCGTGCCGGTCGCCGAAAAACCCGCCTGGTTCGACCGGATCTGGCAGCGCGTGCGTGAAGAGGTCGGCAAGGGACACCAGGCGTACGTCGTGTGCCCGCGGATCGGCGACGAGCCGCCGTCGGACAAGAGCGACAAGCGGCCGCCGCTCGCCGTCCTCGACGTCGCGCCCGACCTGGAGCACGGCGCGTTGCAGGGCTTGAAGATCGGCGTGCTGCACGGCCGGATGCCCCCCGACGAGAAGGACGCCGTGATGCGCGCGTTCTCCGCGGCGCAGCTCGACGTCCTCGTGGCCACCACGGTGATCGAGGTCGGCGTCAACGTCCCGAACGCGACCGCGATGGTGATCATGGACGCCGACCGGTTCGGCGTCAGCCAGCTGCACCAGCTGCGCGGCCGCGTCGGCCGGGGCAGCGTCCCGGGCGTCTGCCTGCTGGTCACCGAGGCCCTCGACGGCACGGCGACGCGCGAACGGCTGGCGGCGGTCGAGTCGACGACCGACGGCTTCGAGCTGTCGCAGCTGGACCTGGAGCTGCGCCGCGAGGGCGACATCCTCGGCGCCGCGCAGTCCGGCAAGCGCTCGACGCTGAAGCTGCTGTCGCTGCTGCGGGACGAGGACGTGATCGCCGCGTCGCGGACCAGCGCGCAGGAGATCGTCGAGAAGGACCCGGACCTGAAGAAGTACCGCGGACTGGCGCAGATGGTCGCCGACGTCGTCGACGTCGACCGCGCGGAGTACCTGGAGAAGAGTTGACGATCCGCGACGCGACAGCGGCCGACGCACAGGCGATCGGCGAGGTCCACGTGGCCTCGTGGCAGGCGGCGTACGAGGGGCTGATTCCCGCGGACTTCCTCGCCGGGCTGTCGGCCGAGCCGCGCGCGGCGGCGTGGGCCAGGCAGATCAGGGACGGCGGCCGGGTGCTGGTCGCGGAGGACGACGGCGTCGTCGCGGGGTTCGCCGCCTTCGGGCCCGGGCAGCTCTACGCGCTGTACCTGCTGCCGGAGTTCTGGGGGCGGGGCCTCGGCCGGGCGTTGCACGACCGCGTCGTCGAGGAGCTACCCGGCGACAGCGCCATCCTCTGGGTGCTCTCGACGAACGAGCGCGCGAAGGCCTTCTACGTCCGGCAGGGCTGGGTGGACGACGGCGCCACCCAGACGGAGACGATCGACGAGGGCCGGGTCACGCTGGAGGAACGGCGGTTCCGGCGTTCGCTGCCGTGAACACGCCGGCTTTCGCGGCGGCCGCGGCGGCTTTCGCGGCGAGATCGGCGTCCGACGGCGTCACGCCTTCGCGGGAGACGAACAGGCGGTAGAAGATCGGCCCGCACGCGACCCGCACCACCTCGACGGCGTCCGTGCCGGGTGGGACCTCGCCGCGTTCGACGGCCCGGTCGACGACCACCGCCGAACGCGCGTGGCGGTCGACGTAGAACTCCTGCAGGGCGTCCGCCGCGCGAGTGGAGAGGAAAGCCGCCGAGATCGACGCCGTCGGCAGCTCGCGCTCGCCCGGCGAGGTGAAGTAGTGCACCAGCTCGAGGTTGATCCCGCGCAGGTCGCCTTCGAGGGAACCGGTGTCCGGGGCCGTCCACTCCTGCTCGGTCCCCATCAGCAGGGCGGCCGCGACCAGGCCTTCTGCGGACTCCCACCGGCGGTAGAGCGTCGTCTTGTGCACGCCGGAGCGCTCGGCGACCGCCTCGACAGTCAGCTCCGCGTACCCGCGTTCGCCGAGCAGCTCGAGGGTGGCGTTCAGCGCGGCGAGGCGGGTCCGCTCGGTGCGCCCGCCCGGCCGTCGCGTGCCGGAAATCTCGGTTGCCAACTGCTACTCCTGTTGCGTTAGTGTGCCCAGTATGCCAGAACCGGGGTCGCTCGACGTCACGTCCATCGCCGCGCTGATCGGCGACGCCGAGGTCGTCGCGATCGGCGAGAACAACCACCACATCCGTGAGTTCGGGGTGCTGCGCGACCGCCTCCTCCGCCACCTCGTCACCGAACGCGGGTTCACCGTCCTCGGCTTCGAGGGTGGGTACCCCGAAGGACGCCTGGTCGACGCGTGGCTCCAGGGCGGTCCTGGTGACGTCGCCGACATCGCGCGGGACGGCTTCACGTTCGGCCTCGGCGACTCGGCCGAGGTCCACGGGATGCTGACGTGGCTGCGCGGCCGCGGTGTCCGCTTCCGCGGGGTCGACGTGCCGAGTTCGGCGGGTTCACCGGTGCCCGCGCTGCGAGCGGTCCGCGAAGTCCTGTCGCGGATGGATCCCGCCAACGTGTCCCTTGTGGACACGGCGCTGGCGGCCTGTGAGCCGTACGCGTCGGTGAGCAGCGCGGTCGCGCCGGGGAAGTACCGAGAAATGAGCGTCGCGGCGCGAGACGCGGCGACCACGGCGTTGACCGTCCTCAAAGGACACGTCGAGTCGCTGGCGCCCGGCGCCGCGCACGACGCGGAGGGCGCGCTGCGCGTCGACCTCTACCTGCGTGAGCTGGACGCGCTGATGGCGGGCCGCGCGCCCGAGCCGCAGAGTTCGTCGCGGGACGCGTACATGGCCGCCACCGTGCGGCAGCTGCGTCGCCTGCACCCCGGCGAGAAGATCGTGCTGATGCTCCACAACGGACACCTCCAGCGCGTGCCGTTCTCGCCGACGCCCGGCATGACGGCGCCGTCGGCCGGCACGCTCCTGGCCGCCGAGCTGGGGGAGAAGTACTTCGCTTTGGCGCTCACCGCCGTCTCGGGGACGACGACGGGCCTCGTGCCCGACCCGGCGGCCCGGCTCGGGTTCCGGATGTTCGAGCAGGCCCTCGGGGAACCCGCGGAAGGCGGTGTCGAGGCGGCGCTGGCGTCCGAAGCGCCGTGCGTGGTCGCGCGCCCGGTGGGCTCGAGCATCCGGCACGCGCACATGTCGGTGGCGGTCGACGTCGCGGCCGCTTTCGACGCCGTCGTCTGCCTGAAAGGGCAGGAAACGATTTTCCGCGGCGTCGTCGAATAGGTGTGCCCGTTCGGCTGCTTGCCGTAACGCCGGAGTGGGCGTTTCCTACCGGTATGGCCGGGCGGAGGCGGGCGCTGATCGTCGCCAACGGCGAGTACGACAACGCGGGGCTGCAGCGGCTGGGCTCGCCCGCGGCGGACGCGGACGCCCTCGTGGAGGTGCTGTCCGACCGGGCGATCAGCGACTTCGAGGTCCGCGTGGTCCGCAACGAGACCGCGCACGTCGTGCAGGCGGAGATCGAGGACCTGTGCGCCGAGGGACGTCCCGATGACGTCCTGCTCATGCACTTTTCGTGCCACGGCTTGAAGGACGACTCCGGCGGCCTGTACTTCGCCGCGCGCAACACCCGGCCCGACCGGCTGCGGTCCACGGCCGTGCCCGCGCAGTTCGTGCAGCAGTGCCTCCGGCAGAGCCGCTCGCGCAGCGTCGTCCTGTTGCTGGACTGCTGCTACGGCGGGGCGTTCGGGCAGGGCGTGGCGGTGCGGGCGTCGGGCGACGCGAACGTGCTCGACAGTTTCCGCGGCGGCCGCGGCCGGGCGGTCATCACGGCGTCGAACTCGATCGAGTACGCCTTCGAGGGCGCCCGGCTGGCCGAGGGGCAGCCCGCGCAGCCGTCGGTGTTCACGGCGGCGCTGGTCGAGGGGCTGCGCACGGGGGAGGCCGACCGCGACGAGGACGGCTGGATCGCGCTCGGCGAGCTGTACGAGTACCTGTTCGACCGCGTCCGCGAGCGCAACCCGAAGCAGACCCCGAGCCGCGACATCGAGATGCAGGGCGAGCTGTACCTGGCGAAGAGCAGACGCCGCCGCATCAAGCCGTCCCCGACCCCGGTGGACCTGGCGGCGGCGATCGCGGCGGAGAACCCCTTCACGCGGCTGGGCGCGGTGGCGGAGCTGCGACGCCGGCTGGCGAGCGACAACCTGCCGGTGGCGATGGGCGCGTTCGAGGCCCTGAAGTCCATGGCGGCGACGGACATCCAGCACGTCGCCGCGGCGGCGTCGGACGCTCTGGGTTTCGCGGTGGTGCGGGTGGACGTGCCGTCGGTGCGGCTTTCGGCGCCGGCGGGTTCGCGTGCTTCGGCTTCGCTGCGGGTGTCGGGCCCACCGGTGGCGCGCGAGGTGCGGTTCGAGGCGTCGCACGCGTGGATCGGCGTCGCGCAGACGGCTTCCGGTGCGGAGTTGTCGGTCACGGCGGGGGAGCCGGGGGTGCGGCGCGGGAAGGTCGTGGTGACCGGGCCGACCGGCGATGCCGTGGTGGAGGTGGAGATCGAGGCGGTTCCGGTGGCCGAGCCGGTCGCCGAGCCTGAGTCGGTGGTGGAGGCCGAGCCGGTCGCCCAGCCGGAGTCGGTGGTGGAGGCTGAGCCGGTCGCCGAGCCCGTCGCTGAAGAGGTTGAGCCGGTCGCCTCGGAGCCGGCGCCCGAAGCCGTGGTCACGCCCGAGCCGGTCGTCGAAGCACCCGCGCCGCCCGTCACGGCCGATCCCGAGCCCGAGCCGGCCGCCGAAGAATCTCCGCCTGTCGCACCGGTGCCGAAATCCGAGCCGGCGGCGACCACCGGGGAATCCCCGGCGGACCCGGTCGCCGGCACCGCCGGTGTCACGGCGATCGCGGCGGCCGTCTTCGCCGTGATCGGGCTCGGCCTGAACTATCGCTACGACGAATACACCCTCGGCCAGTACCGGCCCGGCATGCCGTTCTACGTCAGCTTCGTCGTGGCCGGTGCGCTCGTCGGCGGAGTGCTGGTCCTGGCTCCGCGGACGAGGCGGCGGACCGGCCCGGCCGTCCTGGTCGGCACCGGTTTCGCCGCGCTCTTCGGGCTGCTGCGGTTCATCGGCGAGGGGATCACCCTCGGCGCGAACTCGTCGGACACCGAACTGAACGCGGGTTACGTCTTCGAGCTGATCGCGCACGTCGCGGTCGTGGTGGCGGCCCTGCTGGCGCTCGCCGCCCTGCGCCGCAGCCCGGGGCTCGCGTTCGGCGCCGGTGGGGTGCGGGGGTGGCAGCCTTGGGTGGCGATCGCGCTCGCCTGCGTGGTCGCCACCGGCTGGCTCACCCAGCTTGCCGAGCTGGACCACCTCGACCCGAGCGAAGCCGGCCGGGCCACGGCCTACTTCACGCTCGGCCCGCTCGTGGTCGTCCTGCTCGTGATCACCGTGGCGGCCCTGCGCCCGCCGGTGGTCGCGTGTGCCGTGCTGGGCGCCGGGACCGCAGGCCTGGCGGGGGTGCTGGGCCCGACGTATTCGAGCCTCCGGGACAACACATCGCTGACCCTCTTCGGTGAGGTCCTCGCGGGAGTGGGACTCGCCGGGTTGGTGGCGCTCACCGTCGTCTGGGCGCTCCGGCTCCGGAATCAGCCGATCGAGCGACAGCCCTGAGTTGTCGCCCGGGCAACGCCGGGGTACCACGACGATCATGAGGATGCTTCTCGCCGCCGTCGTGGTCGTGCTCGCAGGTCAGACCCCGGCGGCCGCCGCCGGTGGGGTGCAGGCGGACCCGCCCGGCTGGGGGCTCGACCGGATCGACCAGCGCACCGGGCTCGACCACGCCTACCACTACGCGAGCGACGCCTTGGGCGTCACCATCTACGTGATCGACAGCGGCGTCGACGCGAAGCACCCCGACTTCGAGGGCCGGGTCGCGCCCGGGCGGGACTTCCTGAACGGCGGCTCCGACACGGCCGACACCAACGGCCACGGCACGCGCCTCGCCGGGATCGCCGCGGGCAAGGCGTACGGCGTCGCGAAAGGCGCGCAGATCGTGCCGGTGCGGGTGCTCGACAAGGACGGCGGCGGCGCCACCGACCAGATCATCGCGGGCATCGACTGGGTCGCGCAGAACGCGCAGCAGCCGGCGGTCGCCCTCCTCGGCATCGGCGGCGTCCCGAACGACCAGCTCGACGCGGCGGTGAAGCGGCTGGCCGCGGTGGTCCCGGTCGCGGTCCCGGCGGGCAGCGAGACGGCCGACGCGAGCGGCTTTTCCCCGGGCCGGGTCGCCGAAGCGCTGACCGTCGGCGCCACCGACAGCCAGGACCACCCGGACCAGGCGTCGAACTTCGGCCAGGACATCGACCTGTACGCCCCGGGCGTCGACGTCCCGGGTCCGATCGCGGGCGGCACGGGCGCGGGCCCGGACTCGGGTACGTCGATGGCGGCGGCGTTCGCGGCGGGAGTGGCGGCGATCTACCGCGCGCAGCACCCGGAAGCGGCTCCCGACCAGGTGGACCAAGCGCTTGTTCAGGCGGCGACCCCGGACGCGCTCAAAGGGGTGCCGAGCGGCACGGCCAACCGGTTGCTCTACGCGCCTTCAGGGGCCTGAAAACCTGGTTGTCCCCAGGCCGGCTCGATTGTGGACAACCCGGCCGGGCACCCCCGATTTCCGGGGGTCTTCCCGGCCGGGGTCGATACGGTGAGCGCAGTCCGGATCACCGGGCGGGCCTTGGAGGAGGTGCACCGTGCTCGAACCGTCGGCGGAGCGGATCCGGCTCTTCGCGCGCCGAGGAGTCGTCGAGAGGTGCCACCGAGGCCGACCACCCAATCGTCTGGTCCGCATGATGTCCATCACCTGGTACTGAACTCCCGCAGAGCGGGAAGAACCGGGTAACGTGCGTTGACTTACCGATCCATACGGGAAGGACCGGGCAATGTTCCGCAAGGTGCTGGTGGCCAACCGCGGGGAGATCGCGATCCGAGCGTTCCGCGCCGGCTACGAACTGGGCGCGGGGACCGTCGCCGTGTTTCCGCACGAAGACCGCAACTCCCTGCACCGGCTGAAGGCCGACGAGGCGTACGAGATCGGCGAGCCCGGTCATCCCGTGCGTGCCTACCTCTCGGTCGACGAGATCGTCGCCGCCGCGAAGAAGGCGGGGGCCGACGCCGTCTACCCCGGCTACGGCTTCCTCTCCGAGAACCCCGATCTCGCGCGGGCGTGCGAAGAAGCGGGCATCACCTTCGTCGGGCCGAGCGCCGACATCCTCGAGCTCACCGGCAACAAGGCCCGCGCGGTCAAGGCCGCGCGCGAGGCCGGGGTGCCGGTGCTCGGGTCGTCCGAGCCGTCCAGCGACGTCGACGCGCTCGTCGCGGCGGCCGACGACCTGGGCTTCCCCGTCTTCGTGAAGGCCGTCGCCGGTGGTGGCGGGCGCGGGATGCGCCGCGTCGAGGACCCCGCCCAGCTGCGCGAGTCCATCGAGGCCGCCGCGCGCGAGGCCGAGTCCGCCTTCGGCGACCCGACCGTCTTCCTCGAGAAGGCGGTCGTCGAGCCGCGGCACATCGAGGTGCAGATCCTCGCCGACGGCGCGGGCAACATCATCCACCTGTACGAGCGCGACTGCTCGGTGCAGCGGCGCCACCAGAAGGTCGTCGAGCTCGCCCCGGCGCCGAACCTCGACCCCGAACTCCGGATGCGGATCTGCGCGGACGCCGTCAAGTTCGCGAAGCAGATCGGCTACCGCAACGCCGGCACCGTCGAGTTCCTGCTCGACAAGCAGGGCAACCACGTCTTCATCGAGATGAACCCGCGCATCCAGGTCGAGCACACGGTCACCGAAGAGGTCACCGACGTCGATCTCGTGCAGTCGCAGCTGCGGATCGCCTCCGGCGAGACCCTCGACGACCTAGGCCTGAGCCAGGACAAGATCTACCTGCGCGGCGCGGCGCTGCAGTGCCGCATCACCACCGAAGACCCGGCCAACGGTTTCCGCCCGGACACCGGCATGATCTCCGCCTACCGCTCGCCGGGCGGCTCGGGCATCCGGCTCGACGGCGGCACCGCCTTCTCAGGCACCGAGATCAGCGCCCACTTCGACTCGCTGCTGGTGAAGCTCACCTGCCGCGGCCGCGACTTCGAGACCGCCGTCGGGCGTGCGCGCCGCGCCGTCGCCGAGTTCCGGATCCGCGGCGTCTCGACGAACATCCCGTTCCTGCAGGCGGTCCTGGACGACCCGGACTTCCGCGCCGGACGCGTCACGACGTCGTTCATCGAGCAGCGCCCGCAGCTGCTCACCGCGCGGCAGTCCGCCGACCGCGGCACGCGGCTGCTGACCTACCTCGCCGACCAGACGGTCAACAAGCCGCACGGCGAGCGCCCGAAGACCCCCGATGCGACGCTCAAGCTGCCGAAGCTCGCGAAGGACGCCCAGCCGGCCGACGGGTCGAAGCAGAAGCTCGTCGAACTCGGCCCGGTCGGGTTCGCGGAGTGGCTGCGCAAGTCGCCGCACGTCGGCGTCACGGACACGACGTTCCGCGACGCGCACCAGTCGCTGCTCGCCACCCGCGTCCGCACCAAGGACCTCCTGGCGGTCGCGCCGGTCGTCGCGAACACCCTCCCCGGATTGCTGTCGCTCGAGTGCTGGGGCGGCGCGACCTACGACGTCGCGCTGCGGTTCCTCGCCGAGGACCCGTGGGAGCGCCTCGCCGCGCTGCGCGAAGCCGTGCCGAACATCTGCCTGCAGATGCTGCTGCGCGGGCGCAACACCGTCGGGTACACGCCTTACCCGACCGAGGTGACGCACTCGTTCGTCCAGGAGGCGACGAAGACCGGCATCGACATCTTCCGGATCTTCGACGCGCTCAACGACGTCGAGCAGATGCGCCCGGCCATCGAAGCCGTGCGCGAGACCGGGTCCGCGGTCGCCGAGGTGGCGCTCTGCTACACCTCGGACCTGTCCGACCCGGGCGAGAAGCTCTACACGCTCGACTACTACCTCAAGCTGGCCGAGCAGATCGTCGGCGCCGGGGCGCACGTCCTGGCGATCAAGGACATGGCCGGGCTGCTGCGCGCGCCCGCGGCGACCAGGCTGGTCACCGCGCTGCGCAAGGAGTTCGACCTGCCGGTGCACATCCACACCCACGACACCGCGGGCGGCCAGCTGGCCACCTACCTCGCGGCGATCAACGCGGGCGCGGACGCCGTCGACGGCGCGGTGTCGTCGATGGCGGGCACGACGTCGCAGCCGTCATTGTCGTCGATCGTGGCGGCCACCGACCACTCCGACCGCACGACCGGGCTCGACCTGGACGCGATCGGTGAGCTGGAGCCGTACTGGGAGAGCGTGCGCAAGATCTACGCGCCGTTCGAGGCCGGGCTGGCCTCGCCCACCGGGCGCGTCTACCACCACGAGATCCCCGGCGGGCAGCTGTCGAACCTGCGCACGCAGGCCATCGCGCTGGGCCTGGGCGACCGGTTCGAGGACATCGAGGCGATGTACGCGGCCGCCGACAAGATCCTCGGGCACCTGGTGAAGGTGACGCCGTCGTCGAAGGTCGTCGGCGACCTCGCGCTGCACCTGGTCGGCGCGGGCGTCTCCCCGGCCGACTTCGAGGCGGAGCCGAACAAGTTCGACATCCCCGACTCGGTGATCGGTTTCCTGCGCGGCGAGCTCGGCGACCCGCCGGGCGGCTGGCCGGAGCCGTTCCGCACCAAGGCCCTCGAAGGCCGTGCCGCCGCGAAGCCGGTCGCCGAACTGTCCGAAGAGGACCGCACGGCCCTTGCGGAACACCCCCGCAAGACGCTCAACCGGCTGCTGTTCCCGGCGCCCACCAAGGAGTTCGAGGCGCACCGCGAGGCCTACGGCGACACGTCCGTGCTGCCCAGCAAGGACTTCTTCTACGGCCTGCGGCCGGGGGAGGAGTACCAGGTCGACCTCGAGCCGGGCGTGCGCCTGCTCATCGAGCTGGAGGCGATCGGCGAGGCCGACGAGCGCGGCGTGCGCACGGTGATGTCGACGCTCAACGGCCAGCTGCGCCCGATCCAGATCCGCGACCGCTCGATCGCCTCGGACATCCCGGCGACCGAGAAGGCGGAGAAGGGCAACCCGAAGCAGGTCGCGGCGCCGTTCGCCGGCGTGGTGACGTTGCAGGTTTCGGAGGGTGACACGGTCGAGGCCGGCGCGACGGTCGCGACGATCGAGGCCATGAAGATGGAGGCCTCGATCACCGCTTCCGCCGGGGGCAAGGTCGGCAGGCTGGCGATCAACTCCGTCCAGCAGGTCGAGGGCGGCGACCTCCTGCTCGTCCTGGAATGACGCTGATCACCGCGGTCCCGCAGCGCCAAGGCGCGGTGGGACCGCGGGCGGCGGAGCTGCCGGACGGCTGCCTGGCGCTCGCGGAGCTGGCCGGGCACGTGCTCGGTTCGCCCGTCCACCACGTCCGGCAGACCCGCGAAGTGTCCGAAATGGACCGCGGGATCGCGTCGCGCGCGGTGCTGACGGGCCCGAACCGCGCGGCGCAGCTGGCGGCGCTGGAGGCCCCGGGCGGCCCGGTCCTGACGATCGGCGGCGACTGCGGGGTCGAGCTGATCCCGATCGGGGTGGCCAGGTTCCGGCACGGACCGGGCTTGGGCGTCGCGTGGTTCGACGCGCACGCCGACCTGAACACGGCGGCGACGTCCCCGTCGGGGGCGTTCCACGGGATGGTGCTGCGGTCCCTGTTCGGCGAGGGCGACCCGGAGTTCGCGGCTGCCCCGGCGTTGACTCCCGGGAACGTGGTTCTCGCCGGGACGCGCGTGTTCGACCCGGACGAGCGGGCGGCGGTCTCGCGGGGCCTGGCGGTCACGTCGATGGAGGCGCTGGCGGGCGTGGAGAAGCTGTACGTCCACGTGGACCTGGACGTGCTGGACCCCGCGGAGTTCGCGGGCCTGAACTACCCGGAGCCGGACGGCTGGACCATCTCGCGGCTGGTGTCCGAGCTCGACGCCCTGGCCGCGTACGAAGTCGTGGGCGCCGGGATCACCGAGTGCGTGGGGACGTCGCGCGAGGTCGAGGTGCTGGCACCGGTCCTGGCCGCGATCGGCCGCCTGCTCGCCGCTAGCTGACGTCGTAGGCGGCGCGGACCGCGGTCACCGCGGCTTCCACGTCGATGCCGAGGTCACGCGCCCGCGTCGCGTACTCGATCGCCGCGGTGAGGAGCTGCGCCGTCGGGTCCGGGCGGTCCGCGGGGGTCGTGACCACCGTGCCGCGCGCGCGGGCCGTCACCACCCAGCCCGCCGCCTCCAGCTCGCGGTACGCGCGGGCCACCGTTCCGGACGCCAGTCCCAGGTCCCGGGCCAGCTGGCGGATCGGCGGCAGGCGCGTCCCGTCCGGGAGCGCCCCCGCCGTCACCGCGCGGACGATCTGGTCGTGCACCTGCCGCCAGGGCGCCAGGCCGTTTTCGGTGTCGACGACGATCTTCACGCCGGGGCCGGCTGCCGTTTCACCGGTGCGGTCACCGCCAGGAACGCGGCCAGCCCGGCGACGACCGCCAGCAGCGATCCGAGGTTCCCGGCCGGCCAGCCGAGCGCGGCGCAGGCGGCGATGCCGAGGCCGAGCGCGACGCGTCCGCTGCGGCGGCGCAGGGCCAGGTCGGCGCGCTGCTCACCGACCGCCGGACGGCGCACCGTCAGCGCCGTGATCACCCAGCAGACCACCGTGGTGCCCGCCGCGGCCGCCAGCAACGTCCACTGCGCGGTCCAGGCCAGGTGCACGATCGAGCCGGCCGACGCCAGGCCGCTCAGCACCAGTGCCCAGATCGGGACGATGTCGGTCAGCGTCCGCGCGGCCAAGACGGCTTCGCGGCGCGGGGTCCGCGACGGCCGCTGGGCCAGCAGCTCGGCGATCAGGCCGCCGACCAGCAGCGTCGTGATGATCGTGCCCGGCCCGGTGTCGTCGAGCACGGGCGGGATCGCCAGGTAGAGCCACGGGTACCAGAGCCGGCGCCGCTTGAGGTACCGGACGGCGAGCGCCACCTCGCCGGCGTCCGGGTCGGGGACGCCCCAGCGCACGAGCAAGCGCTTTCCGTGCTTCTCGCCCGGCCAGAGCACGATCAGGATCGCCAGCCCGATCAGGCCGCTCAAGAGCCCGACGGCGAGCACGTTGTCCCACGGCATGCGAACCTCCTCGCTTGTATCAACCACATGATACAAGCGATCGGGGTGGCGTGCGCGACGGGTTCCGGGTTCGCCCGTTCGTACGTACAATCGTGAGCAGTCGGCGGGGTGGTTGTCAGCGTTCCGCAGCTGCGCCTCGTGAACTTGTCACGAAGATGACAAGAAATCGGTTTCCCTTCGAAGGTGTGACACGTTCCGGACTAGTTTTTCGATGTGTCCGGTGTCACCCCGCACCAGGTGGGGTGCACGGGCCGGGGTCCCGGGGCGGAGCGAAGGAGCTGCGATGTCGGTGGAGCGCGGATTCGATCACGCTGCGCCGCCACCCGCCGCACTACCCCGCAAGCTCGCCGACATCCTGCGTCCCGAACTGGCCAGCCTCGCGGCCGAGATCGTCGACGAGATCCGCGCGACCATCCCGGCTTACGCCCGCCCGCTCGACGGCCCCTACGGCAAGTCGATCCGGGCCGGCGTCGAGTACGCGATCACGTTGTTCGTGGCGCAGATCGCCGACCCGACGGTGTCCAAAGAGCAGTCCCACGAAGTGCACCACCGGCTGGGGCAGAACGAAATGCGCGAGGGGCGCAGCCTCGACACGCTGCAGTCGGCGTACCGGGTCGGCGCGCGCGTGTCGTGGCGGCGGATCATGCGCGTCGGGCGGCGGAGCGGGCTTTCGTCGGCGGTGATGTCCCAGCTGGCCGACGCGATGCTGGCGTTCATGGACGAGCTCGCCTCCGTCGCGCTCGACGGCTACCTGGAAGCGAAGGCGCGCACGGCGGGAGCGCTCGACACGTGGCGCCGCAAGCTGCTGCACCTCATCCTCGAGACCCCACCCGCGTCCCCCAAGGCGATCGCCGAGCTGGCCCAGCTGATCGGCTGGCCGGTGCCGACCGACGCGACGCCGGTGGCGGTCTGCCCGGCCGACGGCGTCGCCCCGGCCCGCCGCCACGCCGGGCTGGACGCGGACATCCTCGCCGAGCTCGACACGCCCGACCCGAAGCTGGTGGTCCCGGGCGAGCTCGGCGGCGCCCGCCTGGCGACGCTGCAGGTGGCCCTGCCGGACTGCCGGCTCTCGATCGGCCCGTCCGTCCCGCTCGCGTCGGTGGCGGATTCCCTGCGCTGGGCCCGGAACGCGCTGCACCTGGCCGAGCGGGGCGTGCTGGTGCCGCGCCCGGTGCTGCGGGCGGAGGAGCACCTGGCGACGCTGCTGGTCAACTCCGACACGGGACTGGTCGGCACGCTGCGGCACCGCCTGTTCGCGCCGCTGGCGGACATGACGGGCAAGCAGCAGGAGCGGCTGCTGGAGACGCTGCGGGCGTGGCTCGACAGCCAGGGCAACGTGGTGGAGATCGCGGAGCGCCTGGGCGTCCACCCCCAGACGGTCCGCTACCGCATGAGGCAGCTCCAGGCGACGTTCGGCGACAGCCTCCGCGACCCGGCGGCGCGCTTCGAGATGGAGCTGGCGTTGCGCGCGGGCGCGGCACCGTTGCCGTTGCGCTACCCGGTGAGCGAGCTGCTGCCGTCCCAGCGCGCCGGGGTCACGCGTCCACAGTGGACGTCCAGCTAGCCCTGGGTTCGCGTCGGCCCTGAATGACTGAAGGGTCCTTTCCTCCCGGGTGAGGAGAGGAAAGGACCCATCGCGCCGTCGCCCCGTCAGTGCGGGTGCTTGGCCACCGCTTTCTTCGCGGCCGAGACCGCCGGGTCCGGCGGGGGCCCATCGGACCCCGGCGGGCACTGGGTGTGGTCCGGTTCGGTGCACACGATCAGGTTGTACGTGTCGACGAACGCCTGGTTGCCCGGGCCCGAGCCCATCCCGGACAGCAGCGGGTCCAGGTCTTGGCCGCCGGCGCCGCAGCCGGTGAACTTCGGCAGCTCGAAGCCGGTCTTCTCGTCGGTCCGGATGTGCCCGACGCCGAACGCTTCGTACGGGCCGTTCAGCGTGAGGGTCACCTTGTCCGCCGTCACGCAGTCGGGGCCCAGGTCCAGCGGGACGCCGTTGACCTTCGCGTTGCTCAGCCGGGCCATCACCTGCAGCGTCGTGTTCAGGAACGTGGCCCCGGTGTCCGGGTCGGTGGTGATCTTGCCGGCGATCTCGATGACCTTGCTGTTCCGGTAGTCGACCGGCAGGAACTCGACGGTCGCCGTCACCGGCACGAAACCGAAGCCGAGGAAGGACGTCGTCGCCGGGTTGAAGGTGGTCGACCCGGTGACCCGCGAGGTGCCGTCGACCAGGTTGAGGATGAACAGCCCGTTGAACAGGAACGCCGGATCGGCGGTGACGGTCGCGCCGAGCTTCCGGACCGTCGACTTCGTCATGATCGTGACCAGGCTCAGCGGTACCGCGAACTCGTCTTCGGTCGGGGGATCGCCCGGCCCGGGCGCGTCGGCGGCCGCGGCCAGCTGCTTCTGCTTGGTGCCCGGCACCGTCTTCGGCAGGACGAGCACCTTGCCCAGCGTCGTCTGCTGGTCGGGGTCGAGGGTGCACGCGATCCGGGGCACCGGCTGCGTGGCCGCGGTGTCCGGCGGCGGCACGGCCTCGAGCGACAGCGTCGGCGCGGTGACGTCGAAGGTGACGGCGCCGACGGTGTTCAGGGCGATCTCCGGCACGGTGCCGGTGGCCGTCAGCGTGACGTCACCGGTCTCCGGCAGCGGGGTGGCCGGGACGGTCAGGTCGACCGGCACCTTGTCCGCCTTATCGTCCTGGCGCACGGAAAGGTCGACGTGCACGCCGCCGCGCAGCGAGCCGGCGGTGGCGCCTTCGGGGAGGTAGGAGAGCGCGACGTCGCGGGGGAGCGTGAGCTTCGCCGAAAACGCGCCGATCTTGGCCGACGTCCCGGTCTTCGCCTGCGCGGGCAGCGTCGCCGCCGTCTCGGCCGTGAGCTTCCGCGCGCCGAGCGGGTCGGCGAACGGGCACGTCACCGAAACCGACGCCGTGGCCTTCGTGTCCGGTGGGACCGCGGGCGCGGGGGCGGCCGAGCCGACCCCGGTCAGCGCGCCGTTCACCGCGGAGAGCAGGCCGACGGCCGCCAGCGCGGAAACGGTGAGGGTGCGGGGCCGGACTCGACGTGGCATCGGGTTCCCTGGGTGCGTTCGGAAGGGACGGGACGTCCCGGTGCGGGCCGGGGGACCGGACCCGCACCGGGAAACCCGGTCAGGAGACGGTGATGCTCGGGCTGAACGCGGTGTTCTGCGCCGGGCTCGTCACCTTGAGGGTGCAGTTCATCGTCCACGGCGCCCAGGCACCGGTGGACTTCTTGTGGAACTCCAGGTTCGCCGACAGCCCGCTCGTCAGCGACAGCGACGCGGATCCGGCCGTGGCCGGCGCGGTCCAGTCGGGGATGCTGGAGGTGGCGACCTGCGAGATGTTCACCGTGATCGGCCCGCCGGTCGGGTAGATCACCTCCGGGATGTTCAGCCCGGTGGCCGCGGGCTGCGACAGCGTGCCCGCGGAGGCGGTAACCGGAACCGTTGCCGTACCCCGGATGCCGTCGTAGCCGACCGCGGTGAGCAGCGCGTGCACCGTGGCGGTGATGGTCGCCGAGCCGCCCACGTTGGCGGGGGTCACGACCGTGCTGGTCGCGACCGAGTCGGGCGCGTCCAGCTGGGCCTTGATCGCGACCGGCTGCGGCGAGATGCCGGGGAAGGTGCAGTTGTAGGTGAGCCCCGCCGTGCCGCCGGCGGTGTAGGTGACCGTGGCGGCGGCCGCGGTGCCCGCGGTCAGCACCGCGATGGCGCCGATCGCGGTAGCGGTGGTGGCGATGCCGGCGGACAGCCTGCTGAGTCGGGACATACCTGTCATCTCCTTTGATTCAGTTCAGTCTCGGCTTTGGCTGATCGATTGCTCGCCGCCGTGAGCCCCCATCGCGTTCACCGTCCCCTTTGCCCCGGGCGGCGGGTCGCGATTTCATCGGCGTGCGAGGTGGAGGTCCATCTGCCGAAATCGAGGCTACTCGCCAGTTCAGTAAGGAACAAGACTTCGCGGCGGCGCGGGTGAGGCGGCGTTCGGCGGTATCGGTTTCTTGTGCGCGACGGCGTAGGCTGACGGCCGGACTTGGCGGATTTTGACAAAGAACGGCCGACGCGGCGAAGTGCCGCGTGCACCGGTCTACCATTTGTGATCTTGCCGAAGCAATCCCGGATAACGAAACCGGAGAAATGAGGCTACCGTGCCGGGTACTTCCCGTTGTGGACGGGTATCACTGAAGGGCGCCGCATTCGCGGTGACGGCGGCGATGGCCGCCTCGGTGTTCGCGCAGCCGGCGTCCGCGGCCACCGTCGGCGGCGTGATCGCCTGGGGCAAGCCGGACTACGACGTCACGATCCCGCCGCCGGACGCGCTGGCCGGCGTCACCGCCGTGTCGGCGGGCAGCACGACCGCGCTGGCGCTCAAGGGCGGCGCGGTCCTCGCGTGGGGCGCGAACAACTGGGGCGCCAACGAAATCCCGGCCGCGGCGACGTCCGGGGTCAGCCAGATCGCGTCGGGCTGGGGCCACGAGCTGGCCCTCAAGAACGGCAAGGTCCTGGCCTGGGGAAACAACTGGTACGGCCAGACGACGCTGCCCGCGTCGGTGGCGAGCGGGGTGATCGCGATCTCGACGTCCAACATGCACAGCCTGGCGCTGAAGCAGGGCGGGCTGGTGGTGAGCTGGGGTTCGCGGACCGACGTGCCGGCGGCCGCGCAGTCCGGCGTGACCGCGATTTCCGCTGGGGGAGACCACAACCTGGCGCTCAAGAACGGCGGCGTGCTGGCCTGGGGGAGCAACACCTACGGGCAGACGACCGTGCCGGCCGGGCTTTCTTCGGGCGTCACGGCGGTTTCCGCCGGCTTCTACCACAGCCTGGCGCTCAAGGGCGGCCGCGTCTACGCCTGGGGCCGCGACAGTCTCCACCAGACCGAGGTGCCGCCGGAGGCGCTGTCGGACGTTGTCAGCGTCGACGCCGGGTTCAACCACAACGTCGCGCTCAAGGCCGACGGCTCGGTGGTGACCTGGGGCTCGAACCTCGTCGGCGAGTCGTACTTCCCCTGGTGCGGGCCGGTTTTCGCGGTTTCGGCCGGGGACAACGACAGCTTCGCGCTGAAGGAAGATCCGGCCGCCCCCTGCTGACAGCCGCGGGTGGCGGGCACTCGGCCCGCCACCCGCGTCACGTCACTTCAGGGTGGCGTCGCTGGCCAGGTCGAGCGAAATGGTGTTGCCCGGCCCCGAAACCAGGGCGCCGAGCGCGATGTCGGCGACGAAGCAGTTGGTGAACTCGGGGATCGTGTAGGTGCCGGTGACCGTGATGGCCGGCGCGGTGATGTCGATGTCCTGCGCGGACAGCGTGAGGTCGAGCGGGGTCTTCGTCTTGCAGCTGCCCGGGACGGTCGGCAGCGGGAAGATCGGGATGATCGGGCCGGCCCAGATGTCGTAGATCTCCATGTTGGCCTTGGCCTTGGTGACGAGGTTGCCGTCGGCGATCGTACCGGTGGCCGGGCCGAGCGGGGTCACCTTGACCTTGGCCTTGATCCGGAAGATGCCCGACAGCAGGGAGATGTCGGCCTGCGACGGCGGCAGCGCGAGGTCCGCGCTGAGCCCGACCGAGCCGGTCTGGTCGTCGATCAGCAGGTTGCCCTTGAGCGAGCCGGGGCCGAGCGCCATGGCGCTGCCGGTCTTCTTCACCGTGGTGCTGCCGGTGACCTTGTAGGACACGGGGATCGGGATGACGTCGGCCGAGGCCGGGGTCACCACGACCCCGGTCAGCACGACGGCCGCCGCCGACGTGAGCACGGCCATTCTCCTCAGCTGCGTTGCCACGGACATGGTTGTCCTCCTTGTGCGTTTCCCGTCCGTTTCCGGGTGCTTCCGGAAACGGTGAAGTGCTCGTTGTTCAGCGGGGTTCGAGCTCGGTGACGACCCAGCCGTCACCCGTGCGTTCCGCGGTCACGGAAAGCTGCGCGGCGGCGCTGTCGGTCGCATTGTTGTCAGCCCGGACGGCTGATTGATCGAGAAAGACGAGTAACCGCGCGTGACCATTTCGCAGTTCTTGCACGGCGATCGCCGAAACGCGCGAAGTGAGCACGAGTTTCTGCTCGGGAGCCTTCTGCCTGACTTGGGCGAAGAGCTTGTCGTAGGAATCCTTGGCGGACCCCCGGAGCACGGCGGCGGCGGCCTTTTCGGTGACGTCGGTCTTGTCGTAGGAATAGGAGAAGATCCGGTTCATCGCGAGGGTGACGGCCGAGGTGACCTCGGAGGTCTGGCCGACATCGGTGAGCGCGAGGTTGCCGGCGGCGGGGTTGCTCGAGGCCGAGTGGGCTTCGAGGGTGAACCAGACGCCGGCCCCCGCGAGGACGAGGGCGGCGGCGAGCAGGAGGGCGGGGAGCCGGAGCCAGGCGGGCCGGGGCTTGGCGGGTTGAGCTGCGGGTTCGCCTTCGGCTTCAGCTTCCGCCGGCTCGCCGGCGGCGGGTTCAGGCTGGCCTTCGGCCGGGTCGCTGCCGGTGGCTTCGAGCGGCTCGGCGCCGGCTTCAGGGGACGCGGCATCGGACCCGGCCGACGCCTCAGCGGCCCCGGCGGGCTCGGCCCCGGCCTCGGCGGCCCGATGGGTTTCGGCGATGGCACCGGTCTCGGCAGCGGCCGAGCCTTGCTCGGTCGCCCGGCTGGCGGGCGCGCCGGCCCCGGCAGAGCCGGGCCGGGTGTCCCCGATGCTGCCCGGTGAGAGTTCAGCCGAGTCGCTCGAGTCTCGCGCCGATCCGTCCCGCTCGTCGGCGGGCGCGGCCAGCTCGGCCTCGCTTGCGGACGAGCCGCCCTCGGTCGCAGCCGAGCCATCCTC
The DNA here is from genome assembly GCF_902497555.1 of Amycolatopsis camponoti. Classification (NCBI taxonomy): domain Bacteria; kingdom Bacillati; phylum Actinomycetota; class Actinomycetes; order Pseudonocardiales; family Pseudonocardiaceae; genus Amycolatopsis; species Amycolatopsis camponoti. The sequence goes on from NZ_CABVGP010000002.1 coordinate 798,381, forward strand.
GGTCCCGCTCGCGGCCGCGCCCACCTCGGCCTCCACCTGCGCCGGAGCCTGCTCGGCCACCCTCGCGCGGTTCATCGGGCGCCCACCGGCAGCTGGTCCAGCGCGCTCAGCTTCCACCCGTCCGCCGTCCGGGACAACGCTGCCGCGAAGCGGTTGCGCTTCACCGCCGGGGCCGTTCCGTCCTTCGCCATCGTGATCTCCACCGAAGCCAGCATCTTCGCCGTGCCCGCGTGCTCGTCCAGCTCGCTCAGGGCCGCGTCCAGCACCCGGCCGGTCGCCACCGTCGCGTTCGCCGTCAGGGTTTCCTTCGTCTTGGCGTCCGTGCGGGCCAGCTGGTCGTGCAGCGGGCCCGTCGAGGCCGACAGCCAGCGCCCCAGACCGCCGTTCACGTCGTGGTAGTCCAGGCTGCTCAGCTCCGCCACCAGCGTCCGCCCGGTCGTCAACGCCTCGTCGCGGGCCACCCCGTACGTCAGCGACGGATCGTGCGACGCCGAGTACCACGAATAGCTCGACCAGCCCGCGAAGACGGCGGCCGCCGCGAAAACCACGACCGCACCCTGCTTCACCGCAGCCACAGCATCTCCTCGAGGCTCGTCGACGTCGCCTGCCCGTCGAGTCCGGTCAGCCCGCCCGGCACGGCCGGTTCCGGCACCGGCGGGTGCGGCGCGTTCTGCACGCCGCGCACCGAACTCTCGTTGCCGTACGGCAGCGTGCACGCCGCTCCGGTGTCGAACGGCAACGGCGAAAGGTCGTCGCTGGGCCGGTGCCGCGTCCCGCCGTAGCCCTGGACGCACGGCGGCGGGTTGTCGAAGTTCAGCACCAGCGCCATCCGCAGCGCGTCACCCCGGGGGTTCAGTGCCGACCCCACCCCGGCGACCGCGCGCGGCAGGTTCGCGAACAGCGACTCCTCCGCCGCGGTGCGGGTGCCGAACACCCGGGCCGTCGTCAGGAGGTTGGCCAGCAGGATCGGCAGCCCCGGGTCGTTCTCCTTCAGCAATGTCGAAAGCTCCGTCGCCGCGGGCGGGGCGGTCGCGATCAGGCGCCGCAGGTCGCCGTCGGAGCGGGCCAGCTGCTGGGCGAAGACCCGGGCGTTGCTGCTGAACGAGCGCCACTCAGACGACGAGTCGACCTGGGTGCGCAGCACCGTCGCGCCGTCGTTGATCAGCTTCGACGTCTGCGGCAGGTTCGCGCTCGCCTCGTGCGTGAACGTCGTCGCCGAGTCCATCAGCGTCTGCAGGTCCGGGCCGGCGCCGCGCAGGGCGTCGTCGAGCTCGTCGACCACCGTGCGGAGGTCCTGGGTCGGCACCGACGCGGTGAACGAGTCCAGGTCCGTCAGCAGGCTGTTCACCGGCAGCGGCAGCGTCGTCGACTCGCGCCGGATGACCGAGCCCGCCGCGAGGTAGGGCGCGTCGGCCGTGCGCGGCTGCAGGTCGACGTACTGCTCGCCGACGGCCGACCGGTTCGCCACCACCGCGCGGGAGTCCTCCGGGATGGGCGGGGCGCCGTCGTCGATCAGCAGGTCGGCCTCGGTCCCGGTGACGGTCAGCCGCAGCTCGCCGACCCGGCCGACGGCGACGCCGCGGTAGGTCACCTCGCCGTTGGTGAACAGGCCGCCGCCCTCGGCCAGCTCCAGCTTCACCACGTAGCTGCCGGACCCGAACAGCCGGCCGAGCCCGGCGTAGTTCGCGCCGACGAAAGCCGTGGTGGCCAACGCGATCACGATGAACAGCACGACCTGAAGACGTACTCTGCGCGTCAGCATCACTGACCTCCCGAGGGGATCGGGAGCGGCGGCAGGCCGGGCGGCACGCCCTCGCCGGGCGGGGGCAGCGGCACGCCGGACGCCGGGATCATCGACGCGTACGCGTTGACGTAGTCGCCCTTGATCGCCGGGAGCACCGAGTCGGGGAACGGGAACGTCGGCAGCATCTGCAGCGACTTCGGCAGGTCGGCCCCGGCGTCCGCGAGCTGGCCCAGGATCGGCGCCAGCGCGCGCAGGTCGGCCACCATGTCGTCGCGGCTGCGGTCGACGACGTCGGTGGCCACCGTGGACAGCCGGTCCAGCGCCTGCAGCATCGAGACGAGCTGGGTGCGCTGGTCGGTGAGGGTCTGCAGGCCGGGCGTCAGGTCGGTGAGCGCGCCGGAGACCTGCTCGTGGCGGTTCGCGAGCGTCGCGGAGAGCCGGTTCAGCCCGTCCAGCGCCTCGGTGATGTCCGACCGGTGCGCGTCCAGGTCCGTCATCAGGGTGTTCACCCCGGACAGGAACGAGCGGATCTGCGCCTCGTTGCCGTCCATCACCTTCGACAGCTCTTTGTTGATCGTCTGCAGCTGCCCGATCCCGCCGCCGTTGAGCAGCAGCGAAAGGGCGCCGAAGATCTCCTCGAACTCGGGGTTGCGGTTCGTGCGGTCCAGGGGGATCGTCGCGCCGTTCACCAGCCGCGCGCCGCCCGCGTTCGACGCCTCGCCGTCCGGCGCGGCCAGCTCGACGAACTTCTCGCCCAGCAGGCTGGACTGGCGCAGCCGCGCGACGGCGCCGGCCGGCAGCACGACGTCGCCGTTGACGTCCAGGACCGCTTCGGCCGTCCACCCGTCGCCGCCCAGCCGGATCTCCCGCACCCGCCCGACCGGGACGTCGCCGACCTTGACGGCGGCCTGCGGCACGAGGTCGAGGACGTCGGCGAACTGCGCGGTCACCGCGAACGGGTGGTCACCGAGGTCGGCGCCGCCCGGCAGCGGGAAGTCGTAGACGCCCTTGAACTCGCCGCCCGAGCAGCCCGCGAGGGCCAGGCACCCGATGGTCACGGCGGTGAGGATCCGCTTCATCGCCCACCCCCCTCGTTGGTGTAGACGTCGCCGGTGACCGGCAGGGGCAGGTAGTAGTCGAGGTTGCCGCGGCCCCTCAGCCGCCCGGTCGCCGGGTCGATCGCGTTGAGCACGTTCGTCACGGCCAGCGGTGCGCCGTCGAGGGTGTCGGCCAGCGACTGGCGCTGCTCGACGAGCGTCCGCGTCGTCGTCACCAGGTCGTCCACAGTGGACTTGATCGCGCCGCGGTTGTCCCGGATGAACGTCTGGACGTCGCCGAGCGCCTGGCCGAGGCTGTCGAGCGCGTGGGCCAGCTCGCCGCTGTTGGCGGCCAAGGTGCCGGAGATCTGCGCCAGCTGCTGGTTGACGCCGCTGACCTGCTGGTCGTTGGTCGAGAGCATGGTCGTGAACCGCTGCAGCTCGTCCACGGTGCCGAACAGGTCGCCCGAGTTGCCGGCCAGCGTCCGGGCGAGCTGGGCGAAGTTGCGGACGCTGTCGTTGAACGCCTGCCCGTTGCCCTGCAGGTTCTGCGCGCCGGTCTTGAGCAGGTCCGACAGCGCGCCCTGGGAGTTCGCGCCGTTCGGGCCGAGGGCTTTCGACAGCGAGTCGAGGCTGGCGTAGAGCTGGTCGAGCTCCACCGGGGTGGCCGTCCGCCGCACCGGGATGGACGCGCCGTTCTTCAGCCGCGGCCCGCCGCGGGCCGGCTTGGCGAACTGGACGTAGCGGTCGGCGACGACGCTGGGGGCGATCACCAGCACCGTCGTGTCCTCGGCGATGCCGACCGAGCCGTCGACGGTCATGTCCACCTGCACCTGCTCGCCGCGCGGGGTGACGGAGTCGACCTGGCCGATGCGGACGCCGAGCACGCGGACGTCGGAGCCGGAGTAGACGCCGACCGCGCGGGAGAAGAACGCCGTGACGTGGTGCTCGCCGGTGCCCGAGAACACCCACCACAGCGCGGCCGTCACGACCAGCGCGAGCAGGATCGCGGCGGCGATGAACCGGGTGGTCAGTACCCCCGCACGGGTGGTGGTCAGCGCGCTCACTTGGTGCCTCCCGGCGCGGTGCAGGGGTCGTGGTTCTCCGGCAGCAGGCCGCAGAGGTAGGCGTCGATCCAACGCCCGTTGCCGGTGGTGTTGGTGACCACGCGGAAGTACGGCCCGGCCAGCTGCAAGCCCTTGGTGAGGTTGTCGTTCTGCCGCTTCAGCAGATCGGTGACCTGGGACAGCGACTGCAGCGCCTTCTTGAGCGGGTCGGAGTTCTCCGCGATCAGGCCGCGCAGCTGGTCGGCCAGCCGTGCCGAGCCGGTGAGCAGGTCGTGGATCGCGTCGCGGCGGCGGTTCAGCTCGGTCAGCAGCAGGTTGCCGTCGTCGATCAGCTTTTCGAAGTCCTCGTTCGAGTTCGCCAGCGTCGTGGTCAGCTTCCGCGCGTTGGCCAGCAGCTCGGCGATCTCGCCGTCGCGGCTGGAGACCGTCTGGGACAGCTGCGACAGGCCGTCGAGCGCGCTGCGGACGTGCTCGGGGGAGTTGCGGAAGGTGTCGGACAGCGTGGTGAAGCTGTCCGCGAGCTGCTTGGTGTCGATCGCGCCGACCGTGTCGGCCAGGCCGTTGAACGCGTCGGTGACGTCGTAGGGCGTGACCGTCCGGGTGCGCGGGATCGCCTGGTCGGGGTTCTGCACGCCGTCGCCGGTCGGGTTCAGCGCGAGGAACTTGCGGCCCAGCAACGTCTTGATCTTGATGTCGGCGGTCGTGCGGTCGCCGACCCACGCGTCCTTGACCCGGAAGGTCACCAGGACGTGGTCGTCGGCCAGCTCGACGTCGCGGACCTCGCCGACCTTGATGCCGGCGATCCGCACCTCGTCGTCCGCCTGCAGGCCCGCGGCCTCGGAGAACTCGGCCTGGTAGGTGGTGCCGCCGCCGACGATCGGCAGGTTGTCGTAGTTGAACGTGACGGTGAGCAGCGCGGCCAGCGCGACGCTGCCGACCACGCCGAGGGCGATCGGGTTGCGCTCCTTGAAGGACTTCACGAGTCGCACCTCGCCGTCGGGACGTACACGCCGCGCGGGGGCGTGGTCTGCAGCGTGGCGCGGCACAGGAAGAAGTTCATCCACGTTCCGTAGGAGGCGACGCGGCCGATCTCGGTGAACTTGACCGGGAGGTTCGTCAGGAAGCTGTCCACATCGGACTGCTTCTGCGCCAGCGTGCCGGCCACCTCCTGCAGCCCGGCGATGCTCTCCTTCAGCGGCGGCCGCGCCTGCTCGAACAGGCCCGCCGTCGACTGCGTCAGGTCGCCGATCCCGCTGATGGCGTCGCCGATCGCGGCGCGGTCACCGGCCAGCCCGGACACGAGCTGCCGCAGCGTGGACACCAGGTTCGCCAGTGCGTCGCCCTTGCCGTTGACCGTCTTGAGCACCGAGTTGAGGTTCCCGATCACCTCGCCGATCACCTTGTCGCGCCCGGCGAGGGTGGTGGTCAGCGAACCGGTGTGGGCCAGCAGGCTTTCGACGGTGCCGCCTTCGCCCTGCAGCACCTGGACGATCTCGCCGGAGAGCTCGTTGACGTCGTTCGGCGACAGCGCCTGGAACAGCGGCTTGAAGCCGTTGAACAGGTCGGTGAGGTCCAGCGCGGGGGTCGTGCGGTCGAGCGGGATCTCGCCGCCCTCGGGCAGCTGGTCGCGCGTGCCGGTGGTGCCGCGTTCCAGTGCGATGTACCGCTGGCCCACCATGTTGCGGTACTTGATGACCGCGTGGACGTCGGCGGGCAGCCGTCGGCCCTGGTCGAGGGAGAACCCGACGAGCGCCCGGTTGCGGTCGCTGATCTCGAGGGACTCGACCTGGCCGACGCGGACGCCGGAGATGCGCACGTCGTCGCCGGCGTTGAGCGAGGTGGCGTCGAGGAACTTCGCCGTGTAGTGCTCGCCCGCGCCGACGCCGGAGTTCGTGATGGACACGGCCAGCAGCGTCGTCGCCAGGACGGTGATGACGATGAAGATCAGGCTCTTGATGAGCGGGGAGGCGATGTTCCTCACTTGAGCTTCACCTCCGTGCCGCGGTAGAGCGGCCCGACGAGCACGGAGCTCCACTCCGGGACCTGCGCGGCCGGCACGCCGATCGACGGCGCGACCAGCGTGGCCAGCAGCTGCTCCTCCTGCGGGGAGTTCGCGACACCGAGGTCGCCCTCGCCGCCGGTGAGCAGCGGGTGGCCGGCGCTGCCGGGGGCCGCGGCGGCGGTCCCGGTCGTCGGGGCGACACCGGAGGGGTAGCAGCGCGGCTCGCCGCCGCCGGTGAAGCGCGGGTCGTCGCGGCCGGGCAGGTACTTGCCGCTGTCGGCGGTCACCGAAACCTCGGCGTGCAGGCCGGGTTCGCCGCGGTCCGCGCCGAGGACCTTGTCCATGGATCCCTTCAGGGCACTCAGCGAGCTGATGGTGCAGGCGAAGCTGGGGGAGTACTTCGCGGCGACCTCGAGCGGCGCGCGGCTGTCGGCCGCCAGCGCGATGAGGTTGTCCCGGTTGTTCTGCAGGAAGTTCGTGACCTCCTGGGACGACGACGTCACCTGCTGGTAGACCCCGGCGAGGTCGGCCTGCTTCTCCTTGACGGTGTTGAGCGTGACCGCCGAGGACGTGAGCGCGTCGAGCAGGTCGGGAGCGATGTCGCCGTAGAGGTGCGAAACCGTGGCCAGGTCGCGGATGTCCTTCGTGAGCGTCGGCAGGTCGGAGTTGAAGTCCTTCAGGTAGTCCGCGGCGGTGCCGATCGTCTGCCCGAGCTGTTCGCCGCGGCCCTGCAACGCCGTCGACACCGCGGTCAGCGTCGTCGCGAGCTTCTGCGGCTGGACGGCCTTGAGCAGCGGCAGCAGGTTGTCGAAGACGCGTTCCAGCTCGATCGCGTTGGCCGAGCGGTCCTGCTCGATCGTGTCGCCCGCGGCCAGGTGCGGGGCCCGGACACCGTCCGGGATGGACAGCTGGACGTACCGCTCGCCGAACAACGTCTTCGGCACGAGCAACGCGGAAACGTTGCGCGGCAGCATGTCCACTTTGCCCGGCTCCAGGGCAAGCGCTATCTCGGCGCCCTGCGGCGTCGCCCGGACCTCGCGGATCTCGCCGACGAGCACCCCGCGGGCCTTGACCTGGCCGCCGGGGGACAGCTGGTTGCCGACGCGGCTCGCCTTGAGCGTCACCGGGACCGTGCTGACGAAGTCCTTGTCGTACACCTTGATCGAGAGCGTCACGAGCACGCCCATCACCACCAGGAACAGCACGCCCGCGGTGCGGATCCCGGCCTTGCGGCGGGTCTCCTGTCTCATCCGGCCACCTGCACGGTGGTCGTCGCGCCCCAGATCGCCAGGGACAGGAAGAAGTCGAGCACGCTGATCGCGACGATCGCGGTGCGCACCGCGCGCCCGACCGCCACGCCGACGCCGGCCGGGCCGCCGCTCGCGCGGAAGCCGTAGTAGCAGTGGGCCAGGACCACGACGACGCTGAAGACGAGCACCTTCCCGAACGACCACAGCACGTCGCCGGGTGGGAGGAACAGCAGGAAGTAGTGGTCGTAGGTGCCCGCGGACTGGCCGAAGAACCACACGGTGACCTGCCGGGAGGCCAGGTAGCTCGACAGCAGCCCGATCGCGTAGAGCGGGATGACGGCGAGGAAGCCGGCGATCACCCGGGTCGTCACCAGGTACGGGACGCTCGGGATGCCCATGACCTCGAGGGCGTCGATCTCCTCGGAGATCCGCATCGCGCCGAGCTGCGCGGTGAAGCCGCAGCCGACGGTGGCGGACAGCGCGAGCCCGCTCACCAGCGGCGCGATCTCGCGCGTGTTGAAGTAGGCGGAGACGAACCCGGCGAACGCCGACGTCCCGACCTGGTTGAGCGCGGAGTAGCCCTGCAGGCCGACGACCGTGCCGGTGGCGACGGTCATCCCGATCATCACGCCGATCGTGCCGCCGATGACGGCGAGCGCGCCGCTGCCGAAGCTGACCTCGGCCAGCAGGCGCGTGATCTCGCGCAGGTACCGGTGGACCGCCCGCGGCGTCCACGCGATCGCGCGGAGGAAGAACAGGATCTGGTCGCCGAGGGTGTCGAGGAACCCGAACCGGCGGTCGACGGCCTCGCGCACGCGCGCGGTCTTGGGGACTTCCGTGGTCGTCACGTTCAGCTCCCCTTGGGCGGCACGAGTTGCAGGTAGACGGTGGTGAGCACGAGGTTCAGCACGAACAGCAGCAGGAACGTGATGACCACGGACTGGTTGACGGCGTCGCCGACGCCCTTCGGCCCGCCCTTGGGGTTCAGCCCGCGGTAGGCGGCGACGACCCCGGCGACGAAGCCGAAGATGACCGCCTTGATCTCGCTGATCCACAGGTCGGGCAGCTGGGCCAGCGCCGAGAAGCTGGCCAGGTACGCGCCCGGCGTCCCGTGCTGCATGATCACGTTGAAGAAGTAGCCGCCGAGCACGCCGACGACGCTCACCATGCCGTTGAGGAAGATCGCGACGCCCATGGCGGCGAGCACCCGCGGCACGATCAGCCGCTGGACGGGCGAGACGCCGAGGACCTCCATGGCGTCGATCTCTTCGCGGATGGTGCGCGAGCCGAGATCGGCGCAGACGGCGCTTCCTCCCGCGCCGGCGACGAGCAGCGCGGTGACGATCGGGCTGGCCTGCTGGATGATCGCGAGCACGCTGGCCGCACCGGTGAAGGACTGCGCGCCGATCTGCGTGGTCAGCGACCCGATGTGCAGCGCGATGACCGCGCCGAACGGGATCGAGACCAGCGCCGTCGGCAGGATCGAGACGCTCGCGATGAACCAGAACTGCTGGATCAGCTCACGCAGCTGGAACGGGCGGCGGAACGTCAGCCGGACGACGTCGAGGCCGAGCCCGTAGAGCCGTCCGGTCTGCCGCAGCGCGGCGGCCCCGGGGAACGACGGCGTCGTCGTCCGTTCGGCCATTCGTGTGCCTCCCCAGCCGTTTCGGCGGCACGCCGAACACACCCGAGATGAGCAAGGGGAAATGGTCCGAACGGCGTAATAATGGACGGCCATTCACGGTCTCGGGGGTCACCGTGCCGGTTCCTACTGGTCGGTACGTTAACCACGGCCTTGTTGGGAGACAAGAACTTGAGCAGGATCACGCGGTCACGGGCTGGTAACCGCGCATTTCTTGTCCGGCGTTGACAAACGGACTCGATCTTGTTGTCAAAGAAGGAAAAGAAATTCCCGTCCCGAATGCGGGAGGTGTGGGGCGTTACCCATTTCCGTCCGGACGGGACACCGCCGAACGGAGGACACGGTAAGCCTGGTGCGTGCCGTCCGTCCAGGGGGTACCCAGCCGGACGACACGCGTACACCGGCGGACGACACGCGTACGCGGATGGACGACACGCGGGGCGGGCGGGCATCCGCCGTGTCGTCCGTTCAGGTACGCGTGTCGTCCCGCTGGGTACGCGTGTCGTCCGTCCGGGTCAGGACTTGAGGCCGGCCAGCAGCTCGTAGGAGCGGACGCGGTCCGCGTGGCCGTGGACCATGGTCGTGACCATCAGCTCGTCCGCGCCGGTGTCGGCCAGGAGCTGTTCGAGTCCCTTGTGGACCGTCTCCGGCGAGCCGACGATGCTCGAGCCGAACCGCTCGGCCAGGAACGCGCGGTCCATCTCCGTGTACGGGTATTCGGCGGCTTCCTCCGGCGTCGGCAGCGCGATCGGGCGGCCGCGGCGGAGACTCAGGAACGTCAGCCCGGACGGCCCGGCCAGGAACTGCGCGCGGTCGTCGGTTTCCGCGGCGACCACGGACACGCCGAGCATCACGTACGGCTCGTCGAGCACCCCGGGCCGGAAGTTCTCGCGGTAGAGCTGCACGGCCGGGATCGTGTTCTCCGCGGCGAAGTGGTGCGCGAACGAGAACGGCAGCCCGAGCCGCCCGGCCAGCTGCGCGCTGAAGCCGCTCGAACCCAGCAGCCACACCGGCGGCTGGTTGCCCTCGGCCACCACCGCGTTGACGCCGCGCGCCTCGGAGTGGGTGAAGTAGCCGACCAGCTCCTGCAGGTGCTCCGGGAAGTTCTCCGCGGACAGCCCGCCGGGGCCGCGCAGGGCGAGCGCCGTCCGCTGGTCGGTGCCCGGCGCGCGGCCGATGCCGAGGTCGATGCGGCCCGGGTGGAACGCCTCCAGCGTGCCGAACTGCTCGGCGACCACCAGCGGCGCGTGGTTGGGCAGCATGATCCCGCCCGACCCGACGCGGATGCGCTCGGTCGCGTCGGCGACGTGCCCGATCAGCACGACGGTGGCGGAGCTGGCGATGCCGGGCATGTTGTGGTGCTCGGCCAGCCAGTAGCGGTGGTAGCCCAGCCGCTCCGCGGCACGGGCGAGGTCGAGGGTGTTTCGCAGCGTCTCGCCGACGGTGTTCCCCTCGGAAACGGGGGACAGGTCGAGCACGGACAGCGGTACGTCAGGCAGTGAGCTCACAACCGGGGTCAACGCCCCGGTGCCGTCATTGCTTCCCGCAACGCCGCCGGATCGTCGCCGCTGAACACGATGACGCCGTCCGGCCGCGCCAAAAGCGCGTCGGCCGGGGCTTCCGGGCAGTCCGCCGTGACGATCTTCACGTCCGGGCCGGCGGCTTCCCGCAGGTCGGCGCGGCCGGCGAAGTCGAACAGCACCGGACGCGCCGCGCGCATGACCTCGGCCACGCGGGTGGCGCGGCCGCCGACGGTCAGCGGCAGGTCGGGGACGTACGGCAGCTCGTCGGCGTCCCGCAGCAGCCCGGCCAGGTGCCGCGTCGCCGGGGGAAGGGCTGCCAGCTCGCCGAAGAGCGTCCGCAGGGCGTCGCCGTCTTCGCCGGTCAGGCGGTCGAGCAGGGCCTGGACGCGGGTCTGGGTCAACGTCCGCGCGGCGACCGGGTGCCGTTCGGCGTGGTAGCTGTCGAGCAAGGACTCGTCGGCCGCACCGCGCACGACGGCGGCGAGCTTCCAGCCGAGGTTGACCGCGTCCAGCAGCCCGACGTTGAGCGACGAGCCGCCGGCCGGGAAGACGTGCGCCGCGTCCCCGGCCAGGAACACGCGCCCGACGCGGTACCGCTCGGCGAGCCGGGCGGAGCTGACCGTCCGCGACAGCCACAGTGGCTCGCCCAGCGCCAGGTCGGTGCCGAGCACGCGCCGCACGGCGTCCCGGAACTCCTCGAGCGTCGGCTCCCCGGCCGGTTCCGGCGCGACCTCCCGGACGCCGGCGATCATGACGCCCGGGGTCAGTGACGTCACCAGTACGCGCCCGCCGGGCCGCCGGTTCCAGCCCCGCCGCAACTCCGAAGTGAAGAGGGGCAGGTCCGTCCGGAAGTGCCCGAGGCGCATCAGCTCGTCGTCGGTGGTGCCGGGGAACCCGATCCCGGCCAGCTCGCGGACGCGGCTGTGCGCGCCGTCGCAGCCGACGATGTACCGCGCGGTCAGGCGGTAGGAGCCGTCCGGGCCGCGGACGGTGTCGAGGTCGGCCAGCTCGTGTCCCCGCCGGATCTCGGCGCCGAGCTCGACGGCGCGCTCGGCCAGCAGGGCTTCCATCCGCGGCTGCTGCAGCATCAGGCCGCGCATCGGCGTGTCCAGCCCGGCGAAGTTCAGGGGCACCGGCCCGAACGGGAACCCGGGGAACGGCCCGGCGAACGCCGCCTCGGCGCGGAACCTCGCCAGCAGGCCGCGGTGGTCCAGCTGCTCGACGATCCGGCCGCCGAGCCCGTTCGCCCGCGGCCGCTCGTCCGGAGTGGCCCGCCGCTCCAGGACCACGACCTCGGCCCCGCCGAGCCGCAGCTCCGCCGCCAGCATGAGGCCCACCGGGCCCGCGCCGATCACCGCGACATCCATGACGTCCTCCTTCTTGTCAGGTGGGGGCTCCGGGTGGCGGAGCCCCGGCCCGAGGCGAAGCCTCGGATACTGCTGTCAGTTTGAACTGACGGATGACTGTCAGGCTAGACTGACACACCATGGAGGCGGAAGAGCTTTCCGGGCGGATTTCGGAAACCGACCCCGCGGTCGCGCTGCGGGCGGTCGGCGCGCTGCACCGGCTGGCCGAGCAGGTCGAGGCGGCCGCCGTCGCGCACGCTCGGGAGCGCGGCTGGTCGTGGGAGCAGATCGGGGACGCCCTCGGTGTCGCCCGCCAGTCCGTGCACGCGAAGTACGGGAAGTGAGGCCGTGGTGCTCGACCGGCTGATCGCCAAGAGCCCGTTCGCCGTGGTGGTGACGGCGGCCCTGGAGGAGTCCCGCCGCCGCGGCGACCGGCGGCTCGGCACCGAGCACCTGCTGCTCGGTCTCCTCCGCGACCCGGAGTGCGCGCGGGCCCTCGGCGCGGACGTCGAGGAGGCTCGCGCGGCCCTCGACCGCCTCGACCGCGCGGCCCTGGCGGCGCTCGGCATCGAGGTGGAAGGGCTGCGGCCGGCGGAGGTCCCGGTGAAGCGCGGCCGGCTGACCCCGGGCGCGCTGACGTCGAATGCCCGTGCGGTCGTCAACGAAGCGATCCGGGGGAAGCCGCGGGAGCCCGTCGAACTGCTGCGGGCGCTGCTGAAGGTGACCCCGCCCGATCCGGCCGCCGACCTGATGGCGGAGCTCGGCGTCGACGCCGCGGCCGTCCACCGCCTGCTGGTTTCGCCGAACGATCCCTGACCCGCGGCGGCACCCGATACGGTTGGGGAAGAACCGGCGGAAAGGGAGGACGAGGTGCCGCGTCCGGAGCGCCCCTTGGATCCGGGCGACGACCCGCTCACCGAATTCGCCGCCGATCTCCGGCGTTTGCGGGAGAGCGCCGGGAATCCGACGTACCGCGAGCTCGGCCGGCGCGCGCACTACTCGGCCGGGACGCTTTCGGAGGCCGCCGGTGGGCGGAAACTCCCCAGCCTGGCCGTGACGCTGGCCTACGTCCGGGCCTGCGGCGGAGTGCCCGGCGAATGGGAAGAACGCTGGCACGCCGTGGCCGGCGGAGCACGCCGCGACGGTGATGATTCACCACCCGAGCCGGAAAGCGGGGAAAAGCCGCCGTACGTCGGGCTGGGCGCATTCGGCCCCGCCGACGCGAGCCGATTCTTCGGCCGTGAACGGCTGGTCGAAAAGCTCGTCGGGCGCCTTTCGAGACAGCGTTTTCTCGCCGTCCTCGGCGCGTCCGGTTCGGGGAAGTCCTCATTGCTGCGCGCCGGCCTGCTGCCGTCGGTGAAGGACCCGGTCGTGCTGCTCACCCCGGGCGCCCGGCCGCTGCAGGAGTGCGCCGTCAAGTTCGCCGCGGCGCTCGGCCTCGCGCCTGGCGCGCTGCTCGACGACTTCACCGCGCACCCGCGCAACCTCGGGCTCGCCGCCCGGCAGCTCGCCGACGCCGAGGACACCGACGTCGTCGTGATCGTGGACCAGTTCGAAGAGGTCTTCACCCTCTGCCAGGACGAAGAGGAACGCGCGCGGTTCGTCGGCGCGCTCGTCACCGCGACCACCGAGCCCGGCAGCCGCACCCGGGTCGTCCTCGGCATCCGCACCGACTTCTACACCCACTGCGCACGGCACGCGGACCTCGCCGAAGCCATGCAGGACGCGCAGGTCCTCGTCGGCCCGATGACCACCGAGGAGCTCCGGCAGGCGATCTCGCGGCCCGCGGTCGACGCCGGGTACCGCGTCGAGAACGCGCTGGTCTCGCGGCTCGTCGCGGACGCCACCGGCCAGCCCGGTGTGCTGCCGCTGCTCTCGCACGCGCTCCTCGAAACCTGGCGGCGGCGGCGCGGCACCACGCTCACCCTGACCGGGTACGAGGCAGTCGGTGGCATCGAGCGGTCGGTCGCGCAGACGTCGGAGGGCACCTTCGCGACGCTCTCGGCGCGTCAGCAGCGGCTGGCGCGGCAGATCTTCCTCCGGATGACCGCGCTCGGCGAAGGCACCGAAGACACCAAGCGCCGGATCAGCCGCACCGAGCTCGACACCGACGAAGAGGACACCGCCGTCGTGCTCGGCGAGCTGGCGTCGGCGCGCCTGGTCACCCTGGACGACACCGGCATCGAGATCGCCCACGAGGCCCTCATCCGCGGCTGGCCGCGGCTGCGCGAATGGCTCACCGAGGACCGCGAAGGCCTGCGCGTCCACCGGCAGCTCACCGAGGCGACCGACGCCTGGGAGTCCGTAGAGGAGGACCCCGGCTGGCTCTACCGCGGCACGCGGCTGGCCATCGCGCGGGAGTGGGCCGCGCGCCAGGACACCGCGCTTTCCCGGCGGGAACGGCGGTTCCTCGACGCCAGCCTCGCCGTCGAACACGCCGAGCAGGAGCGCGACCGCCGTCGCACGCGGCGGCTGCGGCAGCTCGTCGCGCTGCTCGCCGTGCTGCTGGTGTTCGCCGTCGCGGCCACGGCGTACGCCGTGCGCGCCGAGAACACCGCCACCGGACAGCGCAACAGCGCGCTCGCCCAGAAGGTCGCCGGCCAGGCGCTGGCCATGCGGGCCACCAACCCCGCGCTGGCCGCGCAGCTCGCGCTCGCCGCGTACCGCCTCGACCCCGGCGCCGACGCCCGCAGCAGCGTGCTCGGCACGTTCGCGACGCCGTACTCGACCCGCGTCACCGGGCACACCGGCCGGGTCAACACCGTCGCCCTCCGCCCGGACGGGCAGGTCCTGGCCACGGCCAGCTGGGACGGCACGGCGCGCCTGTGGGACGTCCGCGACCCGCACCACCCGGTCCCGCTCGGCGTCCTCGCCGGGCACGCCGGCAACGTCAACAACGTCGCCTTCAGCGCCGACGGCCGGACCGTGGCCACCGCCGGGTTCGACGGCACCGTCCGGGTGTGGGACGTCGGCGACCCGGCGCGGCCGGGGCCCGGGGTGGTCGTCGAGCAGCACGCGGGCAAGGCCTACGCGGTCGCGTTCAGCCCGGCCGGGCCGCTGCTCGCGACCGGCGACGTCGACGGCACGCTCCGGCTGTACGACACCACCGACCCGGCCCGCCCGCGGCCGGCGGGGGAGCTGACCGGGCACACGTCCTACGTCAACAACCTCGCCTTCAGCGCCGATGGCCGGCTGCTCGCGTCCGCCTCGGCCGACAAGACCGCGCGCGTCTGGGACGTCGGGGCGCGGAGCCCGCTGGGTGTCGCGACCGGGCACACCGGCGTCGTCCACTCGGTCGCCTTCAGTCCCGACGGGCGCACCCTCGCCACGGCGAGCGCCGACGAGACGGCGCGGCTGTGGGACCTCACCGATCCGGCCGCGCCCGCGCAGCTGTCGTCCCTCGTCGCGCACAAGGCGATCGTGCGGTCGGTCGCGTTCGGCCCGGACGGGCACACCCTGGCCACGACGGGCTTCGACCGCACCGCGCGGCTGTGGGACGTCGCCGACCCGCGGCGACCGCGCGAGCTGTCGTCCCTGCCCGGGCACACCGGCGCGGTCGGCTCGGTGGTGTTCACCCGCGACGGCCGCACCCTCGCCACGGCCAGCGACGACCAGACCGCCCGGCTCTGGGACCTGCCCGGTCCCGCGATCCCCGCCCACACGGCGCAGGCGTGCCACGCCGCGTTCGGCCACGGCGTGCTCGCCACCGGCGGCTACGACCGGGTGGTCCGGCTGCACGAATTCGCCGACGCGGGCGCGCCCCGGACCGTCGCCACGGTCGGCGGGTTCGGCGACGCGGTCTGCGGCGTCGCGATCAGCCCGGACGGCCGGACGCTGGCCACCGGCAGCTGGGACCACACGATGACGCTGCGGGACATCTCCGACCCCACCCGCCCCGGGCCACCGGTGGTGTTCGCGCGGCCGCACGACGACATCGACGCCGTCGCGTTCAGCCCCGACGGGAAGCTGCTCGCCACGGCGGGCGACGGCCACACGGCCCGGCTCTGGGACCTCGCCGACCGCCTGCACCCGGTGGAGATCGCCCGGCTGGACGGGCACGAAGACGACGTCCACACGCTCGCCTTCAGCCCCGACGGCCGGACGCTGGCGACCGCGGGCTGGGACCACACCGCGCGGCTGTGGGACGTCTCGGTGCCGCGGACCCCGCGGTCGCTCGCCAAGCTCGAAGGCCACACCGACACGATCTTCTCGGTCGCGTTCAGCCCGGACGGCCGGACGCTGGCGACGGCGGGCGCCGACCGGATGATCCGCCTGTGGGACGTCTCCGACCCCGCCGCCGCGCACGGGTCGGGCATCCTCGCCGGGCACACCGACATCGTCATGTCGGTGGCGTTCAGCGGCAACGGCCGGGTGCTGGCCTCCGGCAGCTACGACCGCACGGTCCGGCTGTGGGACGTCGCCCGGCGCGAGCCGTACGCGGTGCTGCCCGAGGAGGGCGACCGGGTCTACGCCGTGCAGTACGCCCCGGACGGCCATACGCTGGCGGGCACGGTCGCGGACGGCACGGTCCGCTTCTCGGAGACCGACCCCGACCGGGCGGCAGCGAAGATCTGCGCGGTCGCGGCGCCCCGGATCACCGCGGCGGAGTGGTCCGCGAACCTCCCGGGCATCGGCTACGCCCCGCCCTGCCCGTAACGAGTTGTCCGGTGTTGTTGTTCGGTGCCGGCACGCGGACACCGAACAACTTTTGTCCAGTAGACATGCCCTCGGACGAGCTCCGTCCCACGAGACGTTTCTTGACCGGGGGTCTGAAGGGCCCCTTCAAGGGCACGGGAACCTGCCTCCCGCCCCTCGAAGGGGCCCTTCAGCGTGTCCGGGCTCAGCCGCCCGGGATCCAGTCCGGGTTCGAGGCCAGCACGATCAGCTGCTGCGTCGCCCGGGTCAGCGCCACGTACAGCACCCGCCGCCCGGTGGTCGACTCCGTGATCAAGTCGTTCGGCTCCACGAGCACCACCGCGTCGTACTCCAGGCCCTTCGAATCCAGGCTGCCGACGACCTTGAGCCGCTCGTCCGCCTGCCCCGACAGCCAGCCCGTGACCTCCGGCACCCGGTCCATCGCCGTGATGACGCCGACCGTGCCCTCGACCGCGCCCAGCAGCTCCTTCACCGCCGCCTGCGTCGCCGGCGCCAGGCCCGCCGCCTCCACCGGGCGGACGTCCGGCTCGACGCCCGTCTTGCGCACCGCCACCGGCAGCTCGCCCGCCTCCGCGTGCCCGGCCACCACCTTCGCCGCGAGGTCGAAGATCTCCGCCGAGTTCCGGTAGTTCGTCCGCAGCGTGAACCGCCGCCGGGCCGTCTTGACCCCGAACGCCTGGTCCCGCGCCTGGGCCGCCTCCGCCGGGTCCGGCCACGAGCTCTGCACCGGGTCGCCGACGACCGTCCAGCTCGCGTACTTCCCGCGCCGGCCGACCATCCGCCACTGCATCGGCGACAGGTCCTGCGACTCGTCGACGACCACGTGCGAGTACTCCTCGTAGTGCTCGGGGCGCGTCGGGGCGCCGCCGGAGCGCTGCGGCTCCACCTCGAGCACCTGACGGCGCTTGCGCTTCGGCGGTGTCCCGATCAGCACGCGCAGCTCGTCGAGCAGCGCGACGTCCGCGATCGACCAGCCCCGCGACCGGTCCGCGAGGTCCGCGGCCAGCAGCGAGATCTCCTGCCGGTTCAGGACGCCCTTCGCGACCGACGCCAGCCGCTTCTCCTCACCCAGCCACTTCAGGATCTGCGCCGGGTACAGCACCGGCCACCACACCACCAGGAACCGGTGGAAGTCGATCCGCTCGCCGAGGTCGGTGATCAGCTCGGCCCGCTCGAACGGCTTGCCGTCGGCCTTCGCGTACTCCTCGGCCTTCGCGGCCAGCGCGTCGAGCAGCAGCTCCGCCGCCCGGATCCGCGACCGGTTCGGCGGCGCGCCCTGGGTGTGGGCCTTGCGGCGCACCTTCTCCAGCTCGCGCGCGTTCAGCCGCAGCACTTCGCCGCGGTAGACGATCCGCATCTCCTCCGGCGCTTCCGGCGGGGTGTCCCGCAGCGCCCGCAGCAGGATCTTCCGCATCCGCAGCGACCCCTTGATCGCGGCCAGCGGCGCCGCGTCCTGCCGCGTCGCCTCCAGGCCGTCGAGGACCTCGCCGAGCGCGCGCAGCTCGACGTTCGTCTCCCCCATCGAGGGGAGGACGCGCGAGATGTAGCTGGTGAACACGCCCGAAGGCCCGATCACGAGCACGCCGGCCCCGCCCAGCTGACGGCGGTAGCGGTAGAGCAGGTAGGCCGCGCGGTGCAGGGCGACCGCGGTCTTGCCGGTGCCCGGGCCGCCGGTGATCTCGGTGACCCCGCGCCACGGCGCCCGGATGACCTCGTCCTGCTCCTTCTGGATGGTCGCGACGATGTCGCGCATCTTCTCGCCGCGCGAGCGCCCCAGCGCGGCCATGAGCGCGCCTTCGCCGACGATCTGCATGTCCTCGGGCACGGCGTCGGCGATCAGCACGTCGTCGTCGACGTCGAGGACGTTCTGACCGGAGCAGCGGATCACGCGCCGCCGCACGACGTCCATCGGTTCCTCGGCCGTGGCCTGGTAGAACGCGGCCGCGGCCGGCGCGCGCCAGTCCGTGACGAGGTTGTCGAACTCGGCGTCGCGGATGCCGAGCCTGCCGACGTAGTTGCGTTCCCCGTCCCGGTCGTCGAGCCTGCCGAAGACGAGCCCCTCGTACTCGGCGTCGAGCGTCTGGAGCGTCTGGTTCGCGTGGTAGACCATCATGTCGCGCTCGAACAGCATCGACGCCTGCTCGAAGATCGCCTCGCGCTGCGCGCCCTGGCCGATCTCGTAGCCCTTGGTGCGCATCGCCTCGGCCTGGGTGCGCAGTTCGTCCAGACGGGTGTACACGCGATCGACGTGGGCTTGTTCGATGGCGATCTCGGCCCGTCTGACCCGAGGTTCCGACACGCATGGCTCCTTGACAGCTCTGGATCGCCTCCGAGGGCGAAGAACGACTCTACGCGTTGGCTCCGGCGGGCACACCGATGTCCCGGCCATCAGTGCCGCGTGTCATCCCCGCACAATCAAGGGGTGACCAGGATCGTGGCCGGGACGGCGGGCGGGCGGCGGCTGAAGGTGCCGCCGAAGGGCACCCGGCCGACGTCGGAGCGTGTGCGGGAAGCCCTGTTCAACGCCCTGGAGACGGCGGGCGAGCTGGACGGCGCCCACGTCCTCGACCTCTACGCGGGCTCCGGTGCCCTCGGTCTCGAAGCGCTCTCCCGCGGGGCGGCGGACGCGCTGTTCGTGGAGGCCGACCGGCGCGCGGTGGACGTCCTGCGCGGCAACGTCGCGGCACTGGGCCTGGGCGGCACGGTCCGCGCCGGGCAGGTCGAGACGGTGGTCGCGGCCCCCGCGCCCCGGCCGTACGACCTGGTGCTGGCCGACCCGCCGTACGCCGTGGACGCGGCCGCGCTCGGCAAGGTGCTGGCCTCGCTGGCGGCCGGCGGCTGGCTGGGGGAGGCGGCGCTGGTCGTCGTCGAGCGCGCGGCCCGCGACGGCGAGCCGGACTGGCCGGCGGCCTTCGAGCCCTCGCGCGCGAAGAAGTACGGCGACACGGCGGTCTTCTGGGCGGACTACCGCACTTCGTGACGCGGCCCACGCGCGGCAGAGCGGGCGCCGCGACCTGCGGCACGGTAGCGTCCGCGCCATGCGGCGTGCGGTCTGTCCCGGTTCCTACGATCCGGCCACCAACGGGCACCTCGACATCATCGAGCGGGCGAGCATCCTGTTCGACGAGGTCGTCGTCGCGGTGGGGGTGAACAAGAGCAAGAAGGGCCTCTTCGAGATCGAAGAGCGCCTGGAGATGCTGCGGAAGATCACCTCGAAGCTCCCGAACATCCGGGTGGACTCGTGGGAAGGCCTGCTGGTCGACTACTGCCGCGAGAACGACATCGCGGCGATCGCCAAGGGCCTGCGCTCGGTCAGCGACTTCGACTACG
Source organism: Amycolatopsis camponoti (assembly GCF_902497555.1). Taxonomy (NCBI): domain Bacteria; kingdom Bacillati; phylum Actinomycetota; class Actinomycetes; order Pseudonocardiales; family Pseudonocardiaceae; genus Amycolatopsis; species Amycolatopsis camponoti. The sequence goes on from NZ_CABVGP010000002.1 coordinate 817,978, forward strand.
AGCTGCAGATGGCGCAGATGAACCGCGAGCTGACCGGCGTCGAGACGCTGCTGATGGCGAACAACCCGGCGTACGGGTTCGTGTCCAGCTCGCTGGTCAAGGAGGTCGCGGCCCTCGGCGGCGACATCGAGCACCTGGTGCCGGCCGTCGTCTACGAACGACTCTCGGAGAAGTTCCCGAAGCTCGGGCGCTGACCCTCCACAAGGGATTTTTTCAATCCGGGTCAGCCGGATGGACCGCGACCTTGGTCGGAACTTCGCCCCACCCCGCTGTGAGTTCACTTCGGCGCCTTCTGACGATCATCCGATCGGGTTACGGTCCGAAAATGACCAACTACCGATCACGCCTGGTCGCGGTCCTTTTCGCGCTCCTGGCCACCCTGTCCACAGGGGTCACCGCCGCCGACGCGGCGGCTCCGGCTGTCGCCGCCCAGAACGCCTGCGGGAACCTCTCCGGGTTCTCCCACACGACCCTCTCGGCCCTGCCCGCCGAGGCGACGACGACGTACAACCTGATCCGGAAGGGAGGCCCCTTCCCGTACCCGCAGAACGACGGCGTCGTCTTCGACAACCGGGAGGGCATCCTCCCGTCCTGCGCGTCGGGCTACTACCACGAGTACACGGTGCCGACGCCCGGCTCGAGCACCCGCGGCACGCGCCGCATCGTGACCGGCTCGGGCGGCGAGTACTTCTACACCGGTGACCACTACGCGACCTTCAAGGTCATCGACATCAGCGGCGGCGGCACGACCCACGCCTGCGGCGACCTGTCCGGCTTGACGAAGATCGGCTACTCCCAGCTGTCGGCGGCGGCTCGCACGGTGGTCGACAACGTCCGCGGCGGGGCGACGAGCAGCACGACCTACGAGAACCGGGAAGGTGTCCTCCCGGCCTGCGCGTCCGGCTACTACAAGCTCTTCACCGTGGGTACGAACGACCGCGTGATCTCCGGCAAGGCGGGCGAGCTGGCCTACACGCCCGACCACTACGTCACCTTCAAGCGGATCGACCTGAATTCCTGAGTTTCCGTGCAACGCGCCGCGCTTCCCCGCCCGTGAGTACCGGTGGAACATCGGACGGGGAGGCGCGATGCGGTCAGGGGACGAGGCGGGGTTCCGGGAGTTCGCCAGGGAACGGGCGCTGCCGCTGCGGCGGACGGCGTTCCTCCTGTGCGGTGACTGGCACCTGGCCGAAGACCTCGTCCAGGTCGCGCTCATCAAGCTCTACCGGGTCTGGCCGAAGGTCGCCCGGACGGGGCCCGTCGACAACTACGCGAGACAGGTCCTGCTCCGCTGCTGGCTCGACGAGCGGCGGCGACCCTGGCGGCGCAACGAGCGTCGCGACGGCGTCGTCCCCGAAGAGCCGCGGTTCGATCCGGCCGACGCCGGCATCTCCGGTGACCTGCTCCGCGCCCTCGCCGAGGTTCCGCCGAAACAGCGCGCCGCCGTCGTGCTCCGCTATTGCGCCGATCTCCCGGTCGCCGACGTCGCGAAGGCACTGCGCTGCTCGGAAGGAACCGTCCGGAGCCAAGCCGCGCGCGGGCTCGAAGCGCTGCGCGCGGCTTTGACGCGGCTGGAGTCCTCGGCCGCGGAGAGGAGCGTGTGATGACCGACCTGGAGACCAGGCTGCGCGAGGTGGTGCTCGCCGAGCCTCCCCTCGGGTTCGACCCCGACGACGTCGCGACGAAGGCGGCGAAGCGGCTTCGCAACCGCCGCGCGACCGTGGCGACCGTGGCCGTGACGCTGGGGATCGCCGGCGCCGCGGTCGTGGCGCTGCGGCCGTCGCCGCCACCGCCCGTACCCCCGGCGGCGACGTACCTGCCGCCGGTGATCGTGGTCAAACCGCCGCAGCAGCCGCAGACCCCGCTGGAACTGCGGAACCTGGCGCACCTCAAGGAAGTGCTGCCCGCGGTGATCCCGGGTGCGCGCAAGATCGTCATCGACAGCTTCTACAGCATGGGTGGCGAGCTGCACGCCGACGAGATGAGCACGAGCATTTCCTTCGTCGACCACGAGGGGAAGGGACACAGCTTCACCCTCGCGATCCTGGGGAAGCTCACGGTGGCGCGGAACACGCTGCCGGTGTCGCAGGCGTGCCCGCCGGGCGGCCGGATGCGGTGCGACAGGATCCCCCGGCCGGACGGCAGCACGGTCGTGATCTCGGAGGTCTCCGAAGGAGGACTGCCGGGCGCGCCGCCGTCCACCACGGTGGCCGGGCGCGCGGCTGCCCACTACCGCGTCGACGGCACCTCCGTCGACGTCAGCGACCTCGGGCGGGTCGCCCCGATGACGGCGGCCGAGCTGGGCCTCCCCGCTCCACGGATCGACGCCCCCGCCGGGGACGGGCTCGTGCTCGACGACCGGCAGCTGATCGCCCTCGTCACCGACCCGGGCTTCGTCGCCCAGTAGGGGGACGCCGGCGCCGGGTGTGGTCCAGGGGGACACGCCCGGTGCCGGTGGCGTTCACCGGTTCCGCGCGGAAAACGGGCAGACTGATCTCAGCGACAGGGGATTGGAGTTGCCGTGTACCGGGTTTTCGAGGCGCTCGACGAGCTCGTCACCATCGTCGAGGAGGCGCGCGGCGTCCCGATGACGTCCAGCTGCGTGGTGCCCCGCGGAGACGTCCTCGAACTCCTCGACGACGTCCGCGACGCACTGCCGGCGGAGGTCGACGACGCGCAGGACGTGCTCGACAAGCGTGACGACCTGATCCACGCCGCCCGCAAGGAGGCGGGGGAGACGGTCGCCGGCGCGAACGCCGAGGCCGAGCGCGCGATCGCCGACGCCACCGACGAAGCCGAGCGCATCCTGGCCGACGCGCGCGCCCGCGCCGAGCAGATGCTCGCCGACGCGCACGACCAGTCCGACCGCACGGTCGCGGCGGGCCAGGCCGAGTACCAGAACCTCACGGACCGTTCGCGCGCCGAGTCCGAGCGCATGATCCAGGCCGGCCGCGACGCCTACGACCGCGCCATCGAGGACGGCCGTCTCGAGCAGTCCCGGCTGGTCGCGCAGACCGAGGTCGTCCAGGCGGCGCACGCGGAGTCCGCGCGCATCGTCGACGAGGCCCACGCGGAGGCCGACCGCCAGCGCGCGGACTGCGACGCGTACGTGGACGGGAAGCTCGCGGAGTTCTCGGAGCTGCTGGCGACGACGCTGCGGACGGTCGACTCGGGCCGCAACCACCTGCGCTCCCCGGCGAACCTGCCGAGCTCGGGTGGCCGCCCGACGCTCTACGACTACCAGGTGTGACGAGTCTCTCACCTCTCGCGGGACGCCGTCCGCGCCTCGGCCGGTAGGTCCGACCTGCGCGGGTGCCAGCTCGAAAGGGGTGGCACCCGGTGCGTACTCTGGACTGGATGTCCGAGAACAAGACCCCCCAGCTCGACGACCGCAGCCCCTGGGTGATCGACACCCGGGAGCTCGGCCGTCACGCCGGCCTGAGCCGCGCCCTCACGCGCAGCGTGCCGGTGGAGACGCCCCTCGGCGTCCCCGATGTCATCACCATCGACGCGGGCTCCGAGCTCAAGCTCGACCTGCTGCTCGAGTCCGTCGTCGAAGGCGTCCTGGTCAGCGGCACCGCCACGGCGACCGCGAAGGGCACCTGCGCGCGCTGCCTCGACCCGCTGACCGAGGAGGTCGAGGTCGAGGTCCAGGAGCTGTTCGCCTACCCGGGCTCGGCCACCGAGGAGACCACCGACGAGGACGAGATCCCCCGGTTGATCGACGACCGGATCGACCTCGAGCCCATCGTGCGCGACGCCGTCGTGCTCGCCCTGCCGCTGGCGCCGCTGTGCACCGAAGACTGCGCCGGGCTCTGCATCGACTGCGGCGTCAAGTGGGCCGATCTCGAGCCCGGACACGGGCATGAGAAGATAGACCCTCGGTGGGCCGCACTGGTCGAGCGCTTCGACGAGAATGCGGGCGAGCAGCCTGCGCCGGGTCCCGCCGAGCAAGCCTGACGAGCGCCCCAGCTCGTTGCGGAGGAAGTTCGCTCGCACCGCGAGCAGACCGTCTTAAGGAGATCTACTCGTGGCCGTCCCGAAGCGGAAGATGTCGCGATCCAACACGCGCTCCCGCCGCAGCCAGTGGAAGGCGGCTCCGGTGCAGCTGGTGCCCTGCTCCAACCGCGCCTGCAAGCAGCCGAAGCTCCAGCACATCGCGTGCCCGTCGTGCGGCCAGCACAACGGCCGCCAGGTCGTCGAGCCCGCCTGATCGGGTAGCCGACATGGGGGGCAAGACGCCCGGGGGACCACCAGCCGATCCGGCGCCGTTGCTCGAAGCGCTCGGGGTCACACTCGACCCCGAGCTGCTCGAGCTGTCGCTGACCCACCGTTCGTACGCGTACGAAAACGGGGGCCTGCCGCCGAACGAGCGGCTGGAGTTCCTCGGTGACGCCGTGCTCGGCCTGGTCGTCACCGATCACCTGTACACCACGCATCCCGACCTGCCCGAAGGTCAGCTCGCGAAGCTCCGCGCCAGCGTCGTCAACATGCACGCGCTGGCGCGGGTCGCCCGCGGGCTCGGCGAGGGCGGGCTCGGGGCGCATCTGCTGCTGGGCAAGGGCGAAGAGCTCACCGGCGGGCGGAACAAGGCGAGCATCCTCGCGGACGGCCTGGAAGCCGTCATCGGGGCCGTCTACCTCGAGCACGGCATCGAGATCGCCCGCAAGCTCGTGCACCACCTCTTCGACGGCCTGCTCGCCGAAGCCCCGCTGCGCGGCGCCGGTCTCGACTGGAAGACCAGCCTGCAGGAGCAGACGGCGTCGGCCGGTCTCGGCGTGCCCGAGTACCGCGTCGAGGACACCGGTCCGGACCACCGCAAGGAGTTCACGGCCACCGTGCTCGTCGCCGGCCGCCCGATGGGCAACGGCAACGGGTCGACGAAGAAGGAAGCCGAGCAGAAGGCCGCCGAGACGGCTTGGCGCTCGCTGTCGGCCGAGCTCGAAGCCGAGAAGAAGGACGAACCGGAGTCCTGATCACCGGGAACCTCCGTTGACGATTTCCCGAACCGCTCAGTAGCGTGTGGCGATCCGCCGCGCTCGTACCTGACTGAGAGGTTTGGCGGAATGCGTCTGTTCTTCGTCCCCTTGCTCGCGGCGGCGCTCGTCGTCGTGCCCGGACCGGCGGCCTCGGCCGCGCAGGTCCGCGTCACGTCGCTTTCGGCGCTGCAGTCCGCTATGGACAAAGCGAACCCCGGCGACACGATCGTGCTCGCCGACGGCTCCTACTCCGCGGGCTCGACGCTGTCGATCAAGCGGTCCGGCACGAGCGCCGCGCCGGTGACCGTCGCCGCGGAGCACACCGGCCAGGCCACGATCACCGGCTCGAAGACGTTCGCCTTCGCGAGCGGCGTCTCGAACGTCGTGCTGCGGGGGTTCAAGTTCCGGGGCAGCGCGAAGCTGAGCGTCCCGGCCGGCGCGCCGGGCAACCGCTTGACCCGCAACGACTTCCAGCTCTCGACCGACGGCAACTGGGTGACGGTCAGCGGCGACGACACCGTCGTCGACCGCAACGTCTTCCAGAACCGCACCACCCAGGGCGTGTTCCTGCAGATCCTCGGGCCGTCCGGCGCGATGGCCAAGCACGTCCACGTGCACCACAACTACTTCTACAACCACCAGTTCAGCGGCTCGAACGGTGGCGAGTCGATCCGGCTGGGCCTCAGTGACCACCAGTCGTACACGGCCAACGCGCTGATCGAGAACAACCTGTTCGAGAAGGCCGACGGCGACAGCGAGGCGATCTCCGTCAAGTCGTCGGACAACGTGGTGCGGTACAACACGATCCGCGACAGCAAGGGCTACATAGTCCTGCGCCACGGCAACCGCAGCGTCGTCGAGGGCAATGTCCTCTTCGGATCGGGAATCCGGTTCCACGGGAACGACCACAAGATCGTGAACAACTACGTCGCGAACTCCGGCGACCGCGCGATCGTCTTCGGGTCCGGCGACGAGGCCGACAGCGGGCCGACCAGCAAGCTCCACGATCGACCCGATCGGGTGACGGTCGCGTACAACACGGTGCTGGGCTCGAAGAGCGTGATCGACGGCGACGGCGGCGACTTCAAGCCGAAGGACTGCGTGGTCGCGGACAACATCGTCAAGGGGACGTCCGGCCCGCTCGTGACGCTGCCCGGCGGGTCGACGGTGAAGTACGAAGGCAACATCACCTTCGGCGGGTCGGCCGGGATCCCGTCCCGTTCGGTGGACCCGAAGCTGGTGAAGGACGCGGCCGGGCTGTACCGGCTGGCGTCGGGGAGCCCGGCGATCGACGCGGGCGTGGGTTCGTACCCGTTCGCGGCGAAGGACTTCGACCTGCAGTCCCGTTCGGGCGCTTTCGACGTCGGGGCCGACGAGTTCCTCGCCGGCGCCACCCGCGTTCCGCTGACGAAGGCCGACGTCGGCCCGGCCGCTCCGTAGCCTTCGCGAAAACTGTCGTACCTCCCGGGCACAATGAACGCATGCCCGAACTCCCCGAGGTCGAAGTCGTCCGCGTGGGCCTCCAGGCGCACGTCGCGGGCCGGACCATCCGCGAGGCGGAGGTCCTGCACCCGCGCGCCATCCGCCGGCACGCGCTGGGCGCGGAGGACTTCACGAAGCGGCTGGCCGGCACCCGCGTCGAGGCCGCGCGGCGCCGTGGCAAGTACCTGTGGCTGGAGCTGTCCGACAAGGAGGCGCTGCTGGCGCACCTCGGGATGAGCGGGCAGATGCTCGTCCAGCCCGAGGGCGCGCCGGACGAGAAGCACCTGCGCGTCCGGCTGCGCTTCGACGACGACGGTCCTGAGCTGCGTTTCGTCGACCAGCGGACGTTCGGCGGCCTGGCGCTCGACGACCTCAGTGACATCGGCAGCGAGGTGCTGCTCCCGGACACGATCGCGCACATCGCGCGCGACCCGATGGACCCGGCGTTCGACCTCGACGCGGCGGTGCGCGCGCTGCGGTCGCGGCGCACCGAGGTCAAGCGGGCGCTGCTGGACCAGACGCTGGTGTCGGGCATCGGCAACATCTACGCGGACGAGGCGCTGTGGCGGGCCCGCCTGCACTGGTCCCGGCCGACCGAGAAGCTGACCCTGGCCAAGGGGCGCGAGCTGCTGTCCGCGGCGTCGGACGTGATGAACGCGGCGCTGGGCGCGGGCGGGACGTCGTTCGACGCGCTGTACGTGAACATCAACGGGCAGTCGGGGTACTTCGACCGGTCGCTGGACGCGTACGGCCAGGAGGGGCTGCCGTGCCACCGGTGCGGCACGGCGATCCGGCGGGAGCCGTTCATGAACCGGTCGTCGTTCTCGTGTCCGCGGTGTCAGCCACGCCCTCGGGCCAAACTTGGGTAGATAAATAGTGTTCAGCTTTCAGCTAAGATGAATGTGCCTGGTAGCTGAGGGAGTGCATCGTGGCCAAGGAGCCCGGAAAGTCGACGCTGGCCGACAAGATCGACCGGCTGTTCCACGTGGTCCGCAGGCCCGATCGGGAGCCGTACAGCAACGAAGAGGTCGCGAAGGCCTGTCGCGAGGCAACAGGCGAGAGCTTCTCGACGACGTACTTGTGGCAGCTGCGCACGGGCCGCCGTGACAACCCGACGAAGCGTCACCTCGAGGCACTGGCCCAGTTCTTCGGAGTACCTCCGGCATACTTCTTCGACGACGAGCAGAGCACGAAGATCGCCGAGGAGCTGGCCCTGCTGGGCGCCCTTCGCGACGCGGGGGTCCGCGACCTGGCCCTGCGCGCGGTGACCCTGTCGGCGGACGGGCTGGACACGATCAGCGACATGGTCGACGCGATCGCCCGGAGGGAGGCCGGTCGCGGCGGACCGAAGAAGGAGGCCTGAGGTGACGGCGTTCGCGATGCCGGGCGCAGCGGGATTCGTCGAGGTCGAGCGGCCAGGCCCCGGCTTGCGCGGGAAGTCGCGCAGCCGGTCGCGCTCTCTCGCGAGCCATCGAAGCGCCACCTCGTCCGCCGACCCGCAAACCGTGCGACCGATCTTGCTCCTTCCGCGTATCCCCGCCGACGTCGCCGCGTTGAACCGGCCGGAGCCGTGGGGTCGCGGCGTGAGGGAGGGCTGACGTGGCGCGAACGTCGTGGCGGCGGAGACCGGGACGGGTGCTGTGGAAGCGGGCCCGGGAGGTCGCCGACGCCGTCACCCTGCCGGAGCCCTTCGATGCCGAGACGTTCGTCGCGAGCCTGGCCGCCGAGCGGGGGCGGCCCATCGAGCTCATGCCCGTCAGCGCGCCCGAAGGCGCTCCCTGCGGGCTGCTCATGAGCACCGAACGCGCCGACTACATCCTCTACCCGACCACCACCACCGCCCTGCACCGGCAGCACATCCTGCTCCACGAGGTCGGCCACCTGCTCTGCGGCCACACCGGCCCGGCCGGCGGCGCGGACGGTGTCGCCCTCGACGCCGCCGCCGGGCGGCAGCTCATGCCCAGCCTTTCGCCCGAGCTGGTTCGGCGCGTGCTCGGCCGCACCACCTACACCGAGGTCGAGGAACGCGAAGCCGAACTGGTCGCGAGCCTGCTCGCCCAGCGCGTCGTCCGGCCCGGGGAGCCGCGCGAGCTCGCGCCCGACGCCCCGGACGGCCTGCGGCGCTTCGACTCCCTCTTCGGCGGCCGGTCCCGCCGCCGGGCGCCGTGATCGAGACCCTGGCCTACCACCTGTGCCTGGTCGGGTTCGCCGGGTTCGGGTACAAGCTCGTCGAGGCGCGCCGCAGCCAGCCGGTGCGCACCATGTGGTTGCTCGCCGGGTTCGGCATCTGCATCGCCACCGGCATCCTCGTGCTGACCCCGGCGATGGCCGCCCTCGCCGGCCCGGGCCCGGTGGCCGAGTGGGTCCTCAGCCTGGCCGGCGACGAGCTGAAGCTGGGCGCGATCGGCTTCGCCGTGGCGTTCACGCAGTCGGTGTGGCGCGGCGAAGGCGCCCGGCTCGCCCCGCACGCGCTGTTCACCGGCGCGTCGATGGTGCTGCTCGCGGTGTGCTTCACGCTCTCGAAACCGCGGCGCGTCGGTGACGACACGGTCTTCTCCGACGCCGGCGTCGGGTTCGCCCTGGCCGACAAGATCGTCTTCCTGGCCTACAGCCTGATCAGCCTCGGCCTGCTGATCGCGGTGTTCGGCCGCAGCGCGTGGCACGCGGAGCCGGGCCCGCTGCGCACCGGGCTGTGGCTGCTGGTGGTCGGCGTGGGTGCCGCGTTCGCGTGGACGTTCTGGGACATCGACGACGTCCGCCGCCTCGCCGAGACCGGCCGGATCGGCGCCCGCGAGGACCTGCCGTCCTCGGTGCTCGCGGCGGCCACGATCGGGTTCGTGACGGCCGGCGCGACGCTCAGCGCGTGGTCGCCCGCGGTGACGTCGGTGATCGGCCGGGTGCGGGCGTACCGGGCCTACCGCCGTATCGAGCCGTTGTGGACGGCGTTGCGCGCGGCGGTGCCGGGCATCGCGCTGGACCCGGGCCGCGAGCTGACGGGCGGCGCCGAGTTCGCGCTGTACCGCAGGGTGATCGAGATCCGCGACGGTCACCTGGCCCTCCGCGCCCACTTCGACCCGGACCTCCCGGCCCGCGCGGAGACGGCGGCCCGCCGGGCGGGAGTCCCGGAGGCCGACCTGGCCCCGACGGTCGAAGCGGTGACCCTGGCCGCGGCGATCGAGGCGGGCCGCCAGGGACGCCGCTTCGAGCCGGGCCAGACGGAGCCCGCGCCCCTGGCGGAAGCGGACGCGGACGTCGGCGCCGAAGCGGCCTGGCTGGTCCGGGTGAGCCGGGCCTGGCAGCGCGACGCGGTGGTCGAGCGCCTCCGGACGAGCGCGCTCGGCTGAGCGTCAACGCAACCGAGGCGGCCTCGGGTGCTCGTCAGCGCGGGTAGCGGGCTCCGCTCACCGTCACCCGGAGCGTGTACAGCGAGCTGGAAGCCGTGATGAACAGGTCGTTCCCGCGCGGGCCGCCGAACGTGAAGTTCGAGCAGATCTCCGGTATCCGCAGCTTGCCGATCCGGGTCCCGTCCGCCGCGAAACAGTGCAGGCCGTCGTGGGCCGCCGCCCAGAGCCGGCCTTCGCTGTCCACCCGGACTCCGTCGAACACGCCGTTGTCGCACGTCGCGAACACCGATCCGCCGGTCAGCGCGCCGTCGGGACCCACCTCGAACACCCGGATGTGGCTGGGTTTCTGCCGCGTGTCCACTATGTACAGCAGCGACTCGTCGGCCGAGAACGCCAAGCCGTTGGGCCGGGAGAAGTCGTCCGCGACGATCCGCACGTCACCCGAAGGGGAGATGCGGTACACGTGGCACGCCCCGATCTCGCTCTCCGCCTGGTACCCCTCGTAGTCGCTGTCGATGCCGTAACTCGGGTCGGTGAACCAGACTGACCCGTCCGAGTGCTCGACGACGTCGTTCGGGCTGTTGAAGCGTTTCCCCTCGAACTTCGACGCCAGCACGGTGATCGTCCCGTCGTGCTCGGTGCGCGTCACCCGCCGGCGGCCCTGCTCGCAGCTGATCAGCCGTCCGTGGCGGTCGACAGTGTGGCCGTTCGAGTACTCGGACGGCTGACGGAAGACGCCGACCCGGCCCGTCGTCTCGTCCCAGCGCAGCGTGCGGTCGTTCGGGATGTCGCTGAACACCAGGTAGCGCCCGGCCGGGAAGTACGCCGGCCCCTCCGTCCAGCGGCAGCCGGTGTGCAGGCGCTGCATCCACTCGTCGCCGTTGACGCGCGCGAAGCGCTCGTCCAGCACCTCGAAGTCCGTCTTCACCAGATCCATCGATCACCCCTCATGAGATTCCCCGGCAAGTATGGCGGCTGGCCCTCCGCCGTGCGCACTACTGCGCAATGCGTGGTACCTTTCCAAGCGTAAGACTGGAGGGTGCAGTGGAGATCAGTCAGCTGCTCAAAGGGGTGCTCGATCTGGCCGTGCTCGCGGTGCTCCGCGAGGAAGACGGCTACGGGTACGACGTCCTGCGAAGACTCAGAGGCGCCGGCCTGCACGAGGTGGGGGACGCGTCGGTGTACGGGACGTTGCGCAGGCTCTACAAGGCCGGCCTGCTCACCTCGTACGTGGTGCCCAGCGAAGAGGGCCCGCACCGCAAGTACTACAGCCTGAACGAGCCGGGCCGGCTCCGCCTGGCGGAGTCGGGCAAGACCTGGCAGAGCTTCGCATCGACGATGAACATGCTTTTGGGAGAGGCAGCATGAGCGACAAGCCGACCGCCGTGCGGGTTTATCTGGCGCGGGTCCGCACCGCGCTCGCCGACCTGCCCGCGAGCGAGATCGAAGAGATCCTCGAAGACGTCCGCCCGCACCTGACGGAGCTGGAGGCCGAGCTGGGGGAGGGGGCCCGCGTCGAGGCCCTGATCGAACGGCTCGGCACGCCCGAAAGCTACGCCGCCGAGCTGCGCGCCTCGGGTGGGTACCCGCCGGCGGCCGAAGGCGCGACGCAGGTGCTCGCCACGACCAGGAACCCGAGCCTCGCGAAGCCGCGGATCGCGTTCTGGGGCCTCGTGCTCTGCGCGGTGGCGCTCGCGCTGTTCGCGTTCGCGGCCGCCGTCCGGGTCGACCCCGACGGGCTGCTGGGCGCGGTGCTCTTCCTGCCGGTGTTCCTGATCAGCCTGTTCCTGCTGCTGAAGGGCGGGGTCGAGCCGGTGCTCGCGCTGCCGGAGGTGGTGTGGCTGCGGCGGACGCTGAACAAGGGGCGGCAGCAGGAGGACTCGGGGAAGGCGCTGAGCTACCTCGCTTCGCTCAAGCCGGCCTGGTGGATCGTGTGCGCCGTCGTGCTCCTCGCCTTCGGGCTGCTCCTGATGCTGCGCTCGCGCACCGCGGTGCTGCTGCTGCCGTTCCTGCTCGTCGCGGGCGGCGCGGCCGTGTGGGCGGGCCCGCGGCTGCGCGGCGACCGGCGGCTGCTGTGGGTGACCGTGCCGATCTCGGCGTTCGTCATCGGCGGCATCCTGGGCGGGTTCGGCGCCGCGGTCGACCTGATCTCGAACCGGAACTCCTACTCGAACTCGCCGTCGTACTACCAGACGTCCGACCGGTACGGCAACGACCAGCTGACCTACGGCAACCACGAGATCGAGAACGTCTACGCGTTCGACGCCGAGGGCAAGCCGCTGACCGAGATCTACCTCTACGACGAAGAGGGCCGGCCGCTCACGGTGACCCGCTACGGCTGCGAGCGCTCGAGCGGCACCAAGGAGAAGATCGGCGCGGACAACCGGTTCCCGCGGCCGAAGATCGAGCAGGGCGTCACCGACGACCAGGGCAACTACAACGGCTACAACGGGTACCGCTCGTCCTGCCGCGAGAACGCGGGCGTGCCGTTCAGCGCGGCGATCCCGAAGGTGACCGCGCCTTCTCCGTCGAGCGCACCGACGTCTTCGTCCGCGCCGGCCACGCCGACGCCGACGAAGTAACGGGGGAACGAACGCCGGGAGCCGGGTCGGGGCCGCTCCCGGCGTTCACCCGATGCCAACGTGCGCGAAACGTCCCGCGAACGCGGGCGTGCTGAGCTGGGTGCGTGCCACTCACCGAGGTCGAGGCGGACACCTTCGCCCCGCGCACACGGGTCATCCACGGGTACGAGCGCGCCTACCGGATGGCCGGGCGCGGCCCGGCCCTGCTGTTCCTGCACGGCATCGGCGACGACTCGGCGACGTGGCTGGAGCTGCTCGCCTCACTGTCGGCCGACCACACGGTGATCGCGCCCGACCTCCTCGGCCACGGCGCCTCGGCCAAGCCGCGCGCCGACTACTCCGTCGCGGCCTACGCCTGCGGCATGCGCGATCTGCTGACCACGCTCGACGTCGACCGGGTCACGGTGATCGGGCACTCGCTCGGCGGCGGCGTCGCGATGCAGTTCGCCTACCAGTTCCCGGAACGCTGCGAACGGCTCGTCCTGGTCGGCTCCGGTGGGGTCGGGGCGAGCGTGCACCCGTTGCTGCGGCTGGCCGCCGCACCGGGCGCGGGACTGGCGCTGCCGCTGCTGGGGACGCGGCCGGCGCTGACGGTGCTGCGCGGGTTCGCCGAGCTGCTGCGGGTGTCCGAAGGGCTGGGGCTGGGCCCCGACCTCGACTACGTGCTGACCCGCTACGTCCGGCTGCTCGAACCGGGCACGCGCTCGGCGTTCCTGCGCACCCTGCGCTCGGTCGTCGACTGGCGCGGCCAGGTCGTCAACATGCTGGACCGCTGCTACCTGACCGAGGGGATCCCGACGCTGCTCGTGTGGGGGACCGACGACCGGGTCGTGCCGAGCGGGCACGCCCGGCGCGCGCACCGGGCGATGCCGGGCAGCAAGCTGGTGCTGTTCGAGGGCGCCGGCCATTTCCCGCACCGGTCGGACCCGAAGCGGTTCCTGGAGATCCTGCGCGAGTTCCTGGCGCAGACGCCGCCGGCGGAGTACGACCGCACGCGCTGGGGCGACCTGCTGCGCGGGGGCCGGGCAGCGCGGCTGCCGGACCCGGCTGCGCTCCCGGACGCGCCGGCGGTGTCGTCGGGGACCTGAGCAGCCCCCGTTTTCCACGCTACCGGCGGGCACCGACAGTTTCCGGGGTAGCCGGCGGAGTTGTCCCCAGGCACGACGAAGGCCACCTCCGGAAGGGAGGTGGCCATCGCTCCTCAGTGCGTCAGTGCGTCAGTGGCCGAAAGCGCTGCGAGCCGCGAGGTCCGCCAGCAGTGCGCGGCCCTTCTCGGCGTTGCGGGGCTGGGACAGGACGTCGTAGCGGCGCGCCACCAGCTGGCTCTGGGAGACGAACCCGCGCTTGTTGCGGTTGGCCGCGTACCCGAGTGCGCCGAAGAGCAGGTTGAACCCGAGCCCGGCGACCAGGCCGATCACGATCGGGACCAGGCCCGCGCCCGGGTTCAGCAGGCTCAGCACCAGGCCGAGGAACACACCGAACATCGCGCCGGACGTCGCCGCGCTGCCCAGGACCTTGCCCCAGGACATCTTGCCGGCGATGCGCTCGACGAGCATCGGCTCCACGCCCACGATCGTGACGTCGGTGACCGGGAAGTCCGTGCCCGCGAGGTGGTCGACCGCGCGCTGGGCCTGCTCGTAGGACTCGTAGGAACCGATCGGCCAGCCGGTGGGCAGGGTGGGCAGCTGGGGCCGGGCCTGCTGCTGTCCGATCGTGCTCTGCTGCGTGAATGCTGTGGTCATCGATCTCACCTCTCCTGCCCCGTTCAACGTGGGAGTACCCCGGATTCCTCCCGCTCGCGCGGAATTCACAGACTCTTCTCAGACGGGCAAACGGCGCATACCGGCCGCCACCGGTCCACGTGCTCATCGTGTCGTCCGTCCAGGCACGTACGCACGCCGTTCCGGTGCGTCCGGCCGCGGGCCTCGCGTACCCGGGTGGACGACACGCGCACCTCGGTGGACGACACGCGTACCTGGCTGGACGACACGGTCGGAGTGGGTGTGCGGCGGGGTGAATCAATGGTTCAATAAAATACCTTTGTTCCGGTTGACCCCGGCGGCGTCACCGGGTAGGAAGGACCCGCAAAGGATTCGCATCAAACCTTTGAGGCGGCAGATGGCACGCAGACGAGGCATGCTCACGCTGGACGAGCTCCGGGCGCGCGTGGACGCGGGCACGATCGACACCGTGCTCGTCGCGATCACGGACATGCAGGGCAGGCTCCAGGGCAAGCGCTGCTCGGCGGAGTACTTCCTGGACGAGGTCGTCGGCCACGCCACCGAGGCCTGCAACTACCTCCTGGCCGTGGACGTCGACATGAACACCGTCGACGGCTACGCGCTCTCGTCGTGGGAGAGCGGCTACGGCGACTTCGTGCTGCGCCCCGACTTCGCCACGCTGCGGGAGATCCCCTGGCAGGAGGGCACCGCGCTGGTGCTGGCCGACGTCGAGCGCGTGCAGGGCGGTGCCGTCAGCGTGTCGCCGCGGCAGATCCTGCGCCGTCAGCTCGAGCGCCTCGCGGAGCGCGGGCTCGCCGCGTACGTCGGGACCGAGCTGGAGTTCATCGTCTTCGACGACACCTACGAAGCCGCCTGGGACAAGCGCTACCACGGCCTCAAGCCCGCCAACCAGTACAACGTGGACTACTCGATGCTCGGCACCGCGCGGCTGGAGCCGCTGCTGCGCCGCATCCGCAACGAGATGTCCGGCGCCGGGCTCTACCCGGAGTCCGCCAAGGGCGAGTGCAACCCCGGCCAGCAGGAGATCGCCTTCCGCTACACCGATGCCCTGAGCACCTGCGACAACCACAGCGTCTACAAGAACGGCGCCAAGGAGATCGCCGCGCAGGAGGGCAAGAGCCTCACGTTCATGGCGAAGTACAACGAGCGCGAGGGCAACTCCTGCCACATCCACATCAGCCTGCGCTCGACCGAAGGCCGGGCCGTCCTGTCCGGCGACCACGACCACGGCTTCTCGACGCTCATGGAGCAGTTCCTCGCCGGCCAGCTCGCCGGGTTGCACGAGCTGACCTACTTCTTCGCGCCGAACATCAACTCCTACAAGCGGTTCGTGCCCGGCAGCTTCGCGCCGACCGCGATCGCGTGGGGCACGGACAACCGCACCTGCGCGCTGCGCGTCGTAGGCCACGGCGAGTCGTTGCGCGTCGAGAACCGCGTGCCCGGCGGGGACGTCAACCCGTACCTGGCCGTCGCCGCGCTCATCGCCGCCGGCCTGCACGGCATCGAGAACGAATTGGAGCTGGAAGAGCCCTTCGTCGGCAACGCCTACCAGTCCGACCGGGGCACGGTCCCGACCACGCTGCCCGAGGCCGCCGCGGCCCTCGCGGAGAGCACCCTGGCGCGGGAAGCGTTCGGCGAAGACGTCGTGGAGCACTACCTCAACGCGGCGAAGATCGAGATCGACGCCTACAACGCCGCCGTCACCGACTGGGAGCGGGTTCGTGGCTTCGAACGACTCTAAGCCGGTCATCGGGCTCACCACCTACCTCGAACCCGCCAAGTTCCTGGTCTGGGAGACCGAAGCCGTGCTGCTGCATCGGGTCTACGTCGACTGCGTCGTCTCGGCCGGTGGCATCCCGGTGCTGCTGCCGCCGGTGTCCGACGCGTACGACCGGCTCGTGTCCACTGTGGACGGCCTGGTGCTCACCGGCGGCGCGGACGTCGAACCGCAGCGCTACGGCCAGGAGCCGCACCCGGCCACCTACACGCGGCCGGAGCGGGACGCGTTCGAATTCGGCCTGCTCGAAGCGGCGCGGCGCCAGGGCAAGCCGGTGCTCGGCGTGTGCCGCGGCCTGCAGGTGATCAGCGTCGCCCTCGGCGGCACGCTCACCCAGCACCTGCCGGAGGCGTCGGAGTCCACCGAGCACCAGCCCGCGCCCGCGACGTTCGGCAAGGGCATCGTCACCCTGGCCGACGGCAGCCGGGCGGCGGCGATCCTCGGCCCGGAAACCAAGACGCTCTGCTACCACCACCAGGCGATCGACCGGCTCGGCGACGGCCTCGAACCGGTCGGCTGGGCCGCCGACGGCACGATCGAGGCCGCCGAGGTGCCCGGCGAGTTCACCCTGGGCGTGCAGTGGCACCCCGAGCAGGACAGCGACGACGTCCGGCTGTTCGCCGCCCTCGTCGACGCGAGCAAGGAGAGGGCATGACCAGCACGTTCGACGTCCGGAACCCGGCCACCGAACAGGTGGTCCGGACCGTCCCGCTGACCAGCGCCGAGGAGACCGACGCGGCGATCGCCCGCGCGCAGGCGGCGTTCCCGGGCTGGCGCGACGTCACCCCCGGCGACCGCGCGCGGCTGCTGCGCCGCTTCGCCGACGCCGTCGAGGCCGACATCGAGAACCTCGCGCGGCTCGAGGTCGAGAACTCCGGGCACACCATCGGCAACGCCCGCTGGGAAGCGGGCAACGTCCGTGACGTCCTCACCTACTACTCCGCGGCGCCGGAACGCCTGATCGGCAAGCAGATCCCCGTCCCGGGCGGCGTCAACGTCACCTTCCAGGAGCCACTGGGCGTGGTCGGCGTGATCGTGCCGTGGAACTTCCCGATGCCGATCGCGGGCTGGGGCTTCGCGCCCGCGCTCGCGGCCGGCAACACCGTCGTCCTCAAGCCGGCCGAGCTGACGCCGCTGACCGCGGTCCGGCTGGGCGAGCTGGCGCGCGAGGCGGGCATCCCGGAGGACGTCTTCCAGGTGCTGCCGGGCAAGGGATCCGTGGTCGGGCAACGGTTCGTGGACCACCCGGGCGTGCGCAAGGTCGTCTTCACCGGCTCGACCGAGGTCGGCAAGCAGATCATGGCCGGCTGCGCGGCGCAGGTGAAGCGCGTGACGCTGGAGCTGGGTGGCAAGAACGCGAACATCGTCTTCGCCGACTCCGACCTGGAGAAGGCCGCGGCGACCGCGCCCTACGGCGTCTTCGACAACGCGGGCCAGGACTGCTGCGCGCGGTCGCTGATCCTGGTGCAGGCGAGCGCGTACGACCGGTTCATGGAGCTGCTCGAACCCGCGGTGCACGGCGTCGTCGTCGGCGACCCGGGCGACGAGACGACCGAGATGGGCCCGCTGATCTCGGCCGCGCACCGCGAAAAGGTGGCCTCCTACGTGCCGGACGACGCGCCGGTCGCGTTCCGCGGCAGCGCGCCGTCGGGCCCCGGCTACTGGTTCCCCCCGACCGTCCTCACCCCGCCCGACCTGCGGTACCCGGCCGTGGCGGACGAGGTCTTCGGCCCGGTCGTCGCCGTCGTGCCGTTCGACGGAGAGGCCGACGCGGTCCGGATGGCCAACGCGACCGAGTACGGCCTGTCCGGCTCGATCTGGACCCGCGACGCCGGCCGCGCGTTCCGGGTGGCGCGCGGTGTCGAAGCCGGCAACCTGTCGGTGAACTCGCACTCTTCGGTGCGCTACTGGACGCCGTTCGGCGGGTTCAAGCAGTCCGGCCTCGGCCGCGAGCTGGGCCCCGACGCCGCGGCGGCGTTCACCGAAACCAAGAACGTCTTTCTGAGCACGGAGGAGTAATGGTCCAGCGTTTCGAAGGCCGCGTCGCGGTGATCACCGGCGGCGCGAGCGGCATCGGGCTCGCCTCGGCGCGCCGTCTGGCGAGCGAAGGCGCGAAGGTCGTCATCGGGGACCTCACGCCGGCCGAAGGCAAGGCGGCCGCGGACGAGGTCGGCGGCGCGTTCATCCAGACCGACGTCACCGACGCCGAGCAGGTCGAGAACCTGTTCCACAGCACGGTCGAGCAGTTCGGCTCGGTCGACGTCGCGTTCAACAACGCGGGGATCTCACCGCCCGAGGACGACTCCATCCTGACCACGGGTATCGAGGCGTGGGAGCGGGTGCAGCGCGTCAACCTGACGTCGGTGTACTACTGCTGCAAGGCCGTCCTGCCGCACATGCAGCGCCAGGGTCGCGGGTCGATCATCAACACGGCGTCGTTCGTCGCGGTGATGGGCGCGGCGACGTCGCAGATCTCCTACACCGCGTCCAAGGGCGGGGTGCTCGCGATGAGCCGTGAGCTGGGCATCCAGTTCGCGCGGGAGAACATCCGCGTCAACGCGCTGTGCCCGGGCCCGGTGAACACGCCGCTGCTCAAGGAGCTGTTCGCGAAGGACCCGGAACGCGCGGCTCGGCGGCTGGTCCACGTGCCGGTCGGCCGGTTCGCCGAGCCGTCGGAGATCGCGGCGGCGGTGGCGTTCCTGGCCAGCGACGACGCCAGCTTCATCACGGCGTCCCAGTTCCTGGTCGACGGCGGCATCTCCGGCGCGTACGTCACCCCGCTCTAACGCTTCGTCGGTTTCTTGACGCCGTAGACCTCCCGGAGGTAGTTCCAGGCGGCGTTGAGCTTCTTGCGCTCTTCGGAGACGAGCTTTTCGCGGCGGCGCAGCACGCGGACGGCGATCTCGGAGGCGAGGAAGGCGCCGGCGGCGAAGGTCAGCACGCCGACGATCAGGGTCAGGACGATGACGGTGGTGGTCATGGTGACCAGCGTCGATGCCGGGTGGGCGATTCGTCCCTGCGCAAAGCTAGCGGGTTTCGTTAGCTTTGTGAGGTGACGCACTGGCGCGCCGACGAGTGGGCGGAAGCGGTCCGGACCGGCATCCGCTCGCGGGGCCTGTCTCTGGACGAGGCCGCGCGCCGGATCGGCGTTCCGACGTCGACGCTGCGCAGCTGGATCGAACATCGGCACGCGCCGAAGGTGACCGTCTTCGACCACTGGGCCCAGCTCGCCGAGGTCACCGGCCTGGGGGAGGCCGAGCTGCTGCGCGTCGCCGGGGTGCTGCCCGACAGCCTGGCCAGCCCGGTGCACGTCGCGCAGGCCGCGAAAGCACTGCGGGAGGGCATCGACCAGGCCGGGCAGTTCCTCCGGCAGGCCACCGCGCTCGTCTACTCCTCGCCCGGCACGCAGGTGGCCAACCTCATCGCCGCGTCGCCGGTCGACTGGGAGATGCGGATCCGCTCCGCCACCCGCGGCGACGAGGTCCGCGTCACCTACCACCACTACGTCGGCGTCGTGGCGCCGCCGGGCTTTCCCCACGACGACGCCGAGGTGCGCCGGATCCTCGAGCACGACGTCCTCGGCGAGCTGTGGCGCCCGCTCGGGCTGTACTGGCGGGTCGCCGAGGTGCACGACTGGCACGAACCGCCGCGGCTGGTGATCCAGGTGCCCGAGCAGGAGGCGACGCGTCCGCCCGTGCCGTCGCCGGTCGTCGCCGCGCCGCCGGTCGTCGTGCTGTCGCCGATCTGGGGGTACGGCGAGCTGCTCGCGTCGCTGGTCGCCGACGGCCTCGGGTTCGGCAACGTCGACTTCCGCTACTTCGGCCTCCCGGACGCCATGGCCGACCGCGTCCGGATCACGGCCCGCGAGCTGGCCGAGCCCGCGCCGCGGCTCGTGCACTCGGTGCCGCCGATCATGCTGCTGCACGGCCTGGCCGTGCCGGACCTGACCGGACGGCTCCCGGTCGTGGTCCGCTACGGCCCCCGCATGCGCGAGCGGGCCGCGCGGATCTACCGCGAGCCGCTGCTCGAAGCGGGTTTCGCAGACCCGCTGGCGGGCGCGCGGGCGATCGAGGAAGCGATCTCGGTCCCGCCGGGCTGCGCGTACTTCGAGGTCACGCTCGCCGACGAGGATGTCTTCGACGGCGACGGCCCCTCGCTGGACCGGCTCAACGACTCGGTGGCCTGGTTCGCCGAGCAGATCGTCGAGCAGGTGCTGCTGGGTGCCGGGCACCCGCCGGTGCCGGTGGGCGGGCCGCTGAAACGCCTGGTCCTGCCCTCGGGCCGGGTGCGCCGGCCACCGGTGCTGGCCGGGGGCGTCGTGCGGCGCGTCGCGGATCGAGCCGCGCTCGAAGGGTGATGTGGCGTTGCCCGGGTGAAGTAGACGGACCTCGAACCCGGCAGGTACCGTGACCGTCACAACTGCAGATCGGGCCGTAGAGCCGAGGCGGGAGAGCCTCCACGAAGTCAGTGGGGCACCGAAGGAGCAAACTCCCCAGAATCTCTCAGGTACCTGTTACCGCTTCGTGCGAGGCCACTCTGGAAAGCAGGCGCACCCGCGTCTCACCCAAGGTGAAAGCCGTGTCCCGCACGGTGAAACTCTCAGGTGCCATGACAGAGGGGGAGTTCCCAGCGCACCGTTGTGTGCCCAGGCCCGAGGAGCTCCCCATCACTTCCACGCAGTTCGACGCCCGCCACATCGGCCCGTCCGAGGCCGAACGCGCGAAGATGCTGGCCGAGTGCGGCTACGGCAGCCTGGACGCCCTCGTCGGCGCGGCCGTGCCGACCGCCATCCGCGCCACCCGTGACCTGGTCCTCCCGCCGGCCGCGTCCGAAGAGGAAGCCACCGCGGAGTTGCGCGCCCTCGCTGCCCGCAACCGGCCGATGACGCAGATGATCGGCCTCGGCTACTCCGACACCGTCACCCCCGGCGTGATCCGCCGCAACGTCCTCGAGAACCCGGCCTGGTACACCGCCTACACGCCCTACCAGCCGGAGATCTCCCAGGGCCGGCTCGAAGCCCTCCTCAACTTCCAGACGATGGTGGCCGACCTGACCGGCCTGGCCACCGCGAACGCCTCGCTGCTCGACGAGTCGACCGCCGTCGCCGAAGCCGTCACGTTGATGCGCCGCGCGTCGAAGTCCAAATCGAACAAGGTCGTCCTCGACGCCGAGTGCCTGCCGCAGACCATCGCCGTCGTGCGGACCCGCGTCGAAGCGCTGGGCATCGAGGTCGAGGTCCGCGACCTGCTGACCGGCCTGCCGGACGACTTCTTCGGCGTCGTCGTCCAGTACCCGGGCGCGTCCGGCGTGCTGCGTGGCCGCGGCTTCTACCACGCGATTTCCGAGTCGGCGAAGGCCGCGGGCGCGCTGTTCACCGTCGCCGCCGACCTGCTCTCGCTGACGCTGGTCACCGCGCCCGGCGAGTTCGGCGCCGACGTCGCGGCGGGTTCGACGCAGCGCTTCGGCGTCCCGCTCGGCTACGGCGGTCCGCACGCCGGGTTCATGTCCGTCCGCGCCGGCCTCGAGCGCTCGCTGCCCGGGCGCCTCGTCGGCGTCTCGGTCGACGCCGACGGCAACCCGGCCTACCGGCTCGCGCTGCAGACGCGTGAGCAGCACATCCGCCGCGAGAAGGCGACGTCCAACATCTGCACCGCGCAGGTCCTCCCGGCCGTGCTGGCCGCGATGTACGCGGTCTACCACGGCCCCGACGGCCTGAAGAAGATCGCCCGGCGTGTCCACGGCCTCGCCGCGGGCTTCGCCGGCGCCCTGCGTCAGGCCGGTGTCGAGGTCGTGCACGAGTCCTTCTTCGACACCGTCGTCGCGCACGTTCCCGGCCGGGCCGCCGAGATCCACGCGGCTGCCCGCGAAGCCGGGATCAACCTCGGCCACGTCGATGCCGATCACGTCCGCGTCGCGTTCGACGAGGTCAGCACCCCCGCGATCACCGCCAAGGTGCTGGGCGCGTTCAAGATCGACACCGAGGTCGATGACGGCGTCGCGCTGCCGAACGGCCTCGCCCGCGAGAGCGGCTTCATGGGCCACGAGGTCTTCGGCACCCACCGCTCCGAGACGGCGATGCTGCGCTACCTGCGCAAGCTGTCCGACCTGGACTACGCGCTCGACCGCGGCATGATCCCGCTCGGCTCCTGCACGATGAAGCTCAACGCCACCACCGAGATGGAGCCGATCAGCTGGCGCGAGTTCGCCGGCATCCACCCGTTCGCCCCGGCCGAGGACGCCGCCGGCTACCACACGCTCGTGGGGCAGCTGGCCGACTGGCTGGCCGAGGTCACCGGCTACGACAAGGTGTCGCTGCAGCCGAACGCGGGCAGCCAGGGCGAGCTGGCCGGGCTCCTCGCGATCCGCGCGTACCACCGCGCGAACGGCGACGAGGCTCGCGACGTCTGCCTGATCCCGTCGTCCGCGCACGGCACCAACGCCGCGTCCGCGGTGCTCGCCGGGATGCGCGTGGTCGTCGTCAAGTGCACCGACGAGGGCAACGTCGACCTCGCCGACCTGCGGTCCAAGGTGGACACCCACCGCGACACGCTCGCCGCGATCATGGTCACCTACCCGTCCACGCACGGCGTGTACGAGCACGACATCGACGAGCTTGCGAAGATCGTCCACGATGGCGGCGGCCAGGTGTACGTCGACGGCGCGAACCTCAACGCCCTGCTGGGCCTGGCCAAGCCGGGCGAGTTCGGCGGCGACGTCTCGCACCTGAACCTGCACAAGACCTTCTGCATCCCGCACGGCGGTGGCGGCCCGGGCGTCGGCCCGGTGGCGGTGCGCGCGCATCTGGCGCCGTACCTGCCGAACCACCCGCTGCTGGACCAGGCCGGCCCGGCGACCGGCGTCGGCCCGATCAGCGGCGCGCCGTACGGCTCGGCGTCGATCCTGCCGATCTCCTGGGCCTACGTCCGGATGATGGGCGCGCCCGGCCTGACCGCGGCCACCAAGGTCGCCGTGCTCGCCGCGAACTACGTCGCCGCGCGCCTGGCCCCGCACTACCCGGTGCTCTACACCGGCCAGGACGGCCTGGTCGCCCACGAGTGCATCCTCGACCTGCGGCAGATCACCAAGGAGACCGGCGTGACGGTCGACGACGTCGCGAAGCGGCTCATCGACTACGGCTTCCACGCGCCGACGATGTCGTTCCCGGTCGCGGGCACGCTGATGGTCGAGCCGACCGAGTCCGAGGACCTCGGCGAGATCGACCGGTTCATCGCCGCGATGATCGCGATTCGCGCCGAGATCGACGAGGTGGCTGCCGGTCGCTGGGGCGCGGAGGAGTCCCCGCTGCGGGGCGCTCCGCACACCGCGGAGACGCTGGTCGGCGAGTGGGACAAGCCCTACGACCGCGAGCTGGCCGTGTACCCGGCGGGTGTTTCCCGCAAGAACAAGTACTGGCCGCCGGTGCGGCGCATCGACGGCGCCCGCGGCGACCGTAACCTCGTGTGCTCCTGCCCGCCCCTCAACGCTTACGAAGGCTGAGCTCCAGTGTCGAAAGAGACCTCCCTGCACGGAGTCCACAAGGGACTCGGCGCGCTGTTCACCGACTTCGCCGGCTGGTCCATGCCGGTCCGCTACGCCAGCGAGCTGGCCGAGCACAAGGCGGTCCGCGAGGCGGCCGGGCTGTTCGACCTCTCGCACATGGCCGAAATCCACGTCACCGGCAAGCAGGCGGCCGACGTCCTGGACTTCGCGCTGGTCGGCAACCTCACCGGGGTCAAGCCGGGCCGGGCGCGGTACACGATGATCTGCGACGCTTCCGGCGGCGTCCTCGACGACCTGGTCGTCTACCGGTTGGCCGACGAGCACTACCTCGTCGTCGCGAACGCGGGCAACGCGAAGGTCGTCGCCGACGCGCTGGCCGAGCGGGTCGCGGGCTTCGACGCGGTGGTCGACGACCGCAGCGAGACGACCGCGCTGATCGCCGTTCAAGGCCCGAACGCCGCGACGATCCTGGGTTCGGTCACCGACGCCGACCTCGACGCGCTGAAGTACTACGCCAGCGTCCCGGCGGTCGTGAAGGGCCACGACGTCCTGCTCGCCCGCACCGGCTACACCGGCGAGGACGGCTTCGAGCTGTTCGTGAACGCCGACGAGGCGCCGGCGGTCTGGCGTCTGCTCATGGACGCGGGCGAGCCGCACGGGCTCGTCCCGGCCGGGCTGGCCTGCCGCGACACCCTGCGGCTCGAAGCCGGGATGCCGTTGTACGGCAACGAACTCACCCTCGACCAGAGCCCGTTCGAGGCCGGGCTCGGGCGCGTCGTCAAGTTCGAGAAGCCGGGTGAGTTCGTCGGCCGCGCGGCCCTCGAAGAGCGGTCCAAGCAGGACGTCCCCCGCGTGCGGGTCGGTCTGAAGGGCGCAGGTCGTCGTGCTCCGCGGCACGGTTACCAGCTGCTGGCCGACGGCGCCGAGATCGGTGAGGTGACCAGCGGCGCGCTGTCGCCCACACTCGGTTACCCGATCGCCATGGCGTACGTCGATCGGGCGTACGCCGAGCCCGGCACCGAGCTGTCCGTCGACATCCGGGGCAGGATCGAGCCCGTCGAGGTCGTCGCCCTGCCCTTCTACTCCCGCGCGTAAGGACTTTTGAGCCATGAGCATCCCCGAGAACCTGCAGTATACCAAGGAACACGAGTGGCTGTCCGTCGAAGACGGCGTCGCCACCGTGGGCATCACCGCCTTCGCCGCCGAGTCGCTCGGTGACATCGTGTTCGTCCAGCTGCCCGAGGCCGGCGCCACCATCACCGCCGGCGAGGTGTTCGGCGAGGTCGAGTCGACCAAGTCCGTCAGCGAGCTGTACGCGCCCGTGTCCGGCGAGGTCGCCGAGGTGAACGGCACCACAGCCGACACCCCCGAGGTCATCAACTCCGACCCGTACACGGAAGGCTGGCTGCTGAAGGTGCGTCTGACCGGGGACGTGCCGGACCTGCTCGACGCCGCCGCGTACGCCGCGCTCACTCAGGAGAACTGATGACGACGTTCGACCAGCACCTGTCCGAAGTCGACCCCGAGGTCGCCGCGGCCGTCGCCGACGAACTGACCCGTCAGCAGTCCACCCTGGAGATGATCGCCTCCGAGAACTTCGCGCCGGTGGGCGTGCTCGAGGCGCAGGGCTCGGTGCTGACCAACAAGTACGCCGAGGGCTACCCCGGCCGCCGCTACTACGGCGGCTGCGAGCACGTCGACGTCGTCGAGCAGCTCGCCATCGACCGCGCGAAGGCCCTGTTCGGCGCCGAGCACGCCAACGTCCAGCCACACTCGGGCGCGCAGGCCAACGCGGCCGCGATGTTCGCCGTGCTCAAGCCGGGCGACACGATCCTCGGGCTCGACCTGGCGCACGGCGGCCACCTGACGCACGGGATGAAGATCAATTTCTCGGGCAAGCTCTACAACGTCGTCGCCTACCACGTCGACAAGGAGACCGGGATCGTCGACCTCGCCGAGATCGAGCGCCTGGCCGTCGAGCACCGGCCGAAGCTGATCATCGCCGGCTGGTCCGCCTACCCGCGTCAGCTCGACTTCGCCGAGTTCCGCCGCATCGCCGACCTCGTCGACGCCCGCCTGATGGTGGACATGGCCCACTTCGCCGGGCTGGTCGCGACCGGGCTGCACCCGTCGCCGGTGCCGCACGCCGACATCGTCACCACGACGACGCACAAGACCCTGGGTGGCCCGCGCGGCGGCCTCATCCTGTGCCGCCAGGAGCTGGCGAAGAAGATCAACTCGGCGGTGTTCCCCGGCCAGCAGGGCGGGCCCCTCGAACACGTCATCGCGGCCAAGGCCGTCGCGCTGAAGATCGCCGCGAGCGACGAGTTCAAGGAGCGTCAGCAGCGCACCCTCGAAGGTTCGCGGATCCTGGCGTCGCGGCTGTCGCAGGACGACTGCGCTTCGGCCGGGGTGCGCGTGCTGACCGGCGGCACCGACGTCCACCTGGTGCTCGTCGACCTGGTCCAGTCCACTCTGGACGGTCAGCAGGCCGAGGACCGGCTGCACGAGGTCGGCATCACGGTCAACCGCAACGCCGTCCCGTTCGACCCGCGCCCGCCGATGATCACCTCCGGCCTGCGGATCGGCACGCCGGCGCTGGCCACTCGCGGCTTCCAGGCCGACGACTTCGCCGAGGTCGCCGACGTCATCGCCGAGGCGCTCAAGCCGGACTTCGACGACGCCCTGCGGTCCAAGCTGCGCGACCGCGTCGAGACGCTGGCCAAGAAGCACCCGCTGTACGCGGACCTGTCCCGATGAGCGCGCTGCCCGAGGGGCGGAAGCTGCTGCGTCTGGAAGTCCGCAACAGTGAGACGCCGATCGAGAAGAAGCCGCCGTGGATCAAGACGCGGGTGCGGATGGGGCCGGAGTTCACCGAACTCAAGGGTCTCGTGCGTCGCGAGGGTCTGCACACGGTGTGCGAAGAGGCCGGTTGTCCCAACATTTACGAGTGCTGGGAAGACCGCGAAGCCACGTTCCTGATCGGCGGTGACCAGTGCACCCGCCGGTGTGACTTCTGTCAGATCGACACGGGCAAGCCCGCTGAGCTGGACCGGACTGAGCCGCGGAAGGTCGCGGAGTCCGTTCAGGCCATGGGGTTGCGCTACTCGACGGTCACCGGCGTGGCCCGTGATGACCTGGAGGATGGCGGCGCTTGGCTCTACGCGGAGACCGTCCGGCAGATCCACGCTCTGAACCCGGGTACCGGTGTCGAGCTGTTGATCCCGGACTTCAACGCGGACCCCGCGCAGCTGGCTGAGGTGTTCGGGTCGCGGCCGGAGGTGTTGGCGCACAACGTGGAGACGGTGCCGCGGATCTTCAAGCGGATCCGTCCCGGCTTCAGGTATGCGCGTTCGCTGGAGGTCATCACCGCCGCGCGTGAAGCCGGTCTGGTGACGAAGTCCAACCTGATCCTCGGCATGGGTGAGACCCCCGACGAGGTCGCTCCGGCGATGCAGGACCTGGTCGACGCCGGGTGCGAGATCCTGACGATCACGCAGTATCTGCGTCCGTCGTCGCGGCATCACCCGGTGGATCGGTGGGTCAAGCCGGAGGAGTTCGTCGAGCACTCCCACGCCGCCGAGGCGATGGGCTTCGCGGGCGTGATGGCCGGGCCGCTGGTGCGGTCGTCGTACCGCGCGGGACGGCTCTACGCGCAGACCAAGGGCTACCGTGGAGAGGAGCTGCCGGAAAACCTGCGGCACCTCGCCGACCAGGGCCCGGCCGCGCAAGAAGCCAGCTCCCTGCTGGCGCGATAGGAAGGGGCGGATCAATGGCGATCAGCGTCTTCGACCTGTTTTCCATCGGCATCGGCCCGTCGAGCTCCCACACCGTCGGGCCGATGCGGGCGGCACTGACCTTTGTGGACGGACTCGGCACCGATCTCGAGAAGACCGCGCGCGTCCAGGCCGAGCTGTTCGGCTCGCTCGGCGCGACCGGGTTCGGCCACGGCAGCGACAAAGCCGTCCTGCTCGGGCTGTCCGGTGAACGTCCCGAGGCGATCGACACCGACGTCGTGCCCGCGCGCGTCGCGGAAATCCGGGAGTCCGGGCGGCTGAAGGTGCGCGGCACGCACGAGATCGCGTTCGACGAGGACACCGACCTCACGATGCACCGGCGCAAGTCCCTGCCGGCGCACCCGAACGGGATGATCTTCCGCGCGTTCGCCGCCGACGGTTCCCTGCTGCGCGAACGCACGTACTACTCGGTCGGCGGCGGTTTCGTCCGCGACGAGTCGTACGAGACGGACGCGGTGTTCGTCGAGGACTCGACGCCGGTGCCGTACCCGTTCCGCACGGGCGCGGACCTGCTCGGGCACTGTGCCGCGACCGGCTTGCCGATCAGCGAGATCATGCTGGCCAACGAGCTGTCCTGGCGCAGCGCCGCGGAAGTCCGCGACGGGCTCCTGGCGATCTGGGCGGTCATGGCGGAGTGCGTCCGCAACGGCTGCACGCACGAAGGCGTCCTCCCGGGCGGCCTGAAGGTGCCGCGGCGGGCCCGCGCGCTGCACGAGAAGCTCCTCGCCGAGGACGGCCTGGACGACCCGCTGTACGCGATGGACTGGGTCAGCCTGTACGCGCTGGCGGTGAACGAGGAGAACGCCGCGGGCGGCCGGGTCGTCACCGCGCCGACCAACGGCGCCGCCGGGATCATCCCCGCGGTCCTGCACTACTACCAGCGCTTCATCCGGCACTCGTCCGACGACGGCATCGTGAAGTTCATGCTCACCGCGGGCGCGATCGGCTCGATCCTCAAGCAGACGGGCTCGATCTCGGGTGCCGAGGTGGGGTGCCAGGGCGAAGTGGGCTCGGCGTCGGCGATGGCGGCGGCAGGCCTGACGGAGGTCCTCGGCGGCTCACCGGCCCAGGTGGAGAACGCGGCGGAGATCGGGGTGGAGCACCACCTCGGCCTGACGTGCGACCCGGTGGGCGGGCTGGTGCAGATCCCGTGCATCGAGCGCAACGCGGTGGGAGCGTCGAAGGCGATCCACGCGGCGAGGATGGCGATGCGCGGCGACGGAAGCCACGTGGTGACGCTGGACAAGGCGATCAAGACGATGCGCGAGACAGGCGCGGACATGAGCGTGAAGTACAAGGAAACCGCCCGCGGCGGCTTGGCGGTGAACGTCATCGAGTGCTGATCAGCGCCCTCGTTTGCGCACCACGAACCGCTCGACCCCGTGGTGAGTGATCTTCCAGACGTCGGGAGTTCGATCAGCGGACAGCGTGACGATGTCCGCGAGGTTGCTCTCGACAAGGTGCAGGAGTTGGTCGCGGGTCGCTTCGCCGGGTAGGTAGAACATGTGCACCTTCGCGGACCGGTACGCGACCAGCTCATCGGGACGCTCCATGATCTTGGCGTCCCGGTTCAGCACTACCCAACCGGTTCCGGCGATCCGCCCCAGCCATTCGGTGTCGGCCGCGCCGAGCGATTCGATCCGGGTGCCGAACAACTCGGGCGGGGTGTGACAGGTATAGCCGAGCGCGACAAGGCAGCGCCGCACACTGCGCGTGACGGCGTTCTCGTCGAGGTAGAACTCAGGCGGCGCGGCCCAGGAGGACGCGTGCGGCGGCCCGGACGGCGTCGATGCCGATTCCGTGTTCTTCGGCGACGACGGCAGGTTCTTCACCTGCCCTCAGCATGGCCGCGACGTTCGAGACTCGCGCACCGGAGTCCATGAAGACGGGCTGCCCCGACGAACGATAGGGGTCGATGGCGACCTTCGAAGGTTCGAAGGTTCGCAGCTTGAGGTGATTCGGGTAGTCGTCGGCACCGAATCCCACGTAGGTCAGATAGTCCTGCACGATTTCGCGAATCACGGTCTGACCGGACCGGCCTTCGATCAGACCCGCTCCGGCTTCGGTCTTGGAAAAGTCCCAAAGCACCGAGATCCCGTCGGTCACGAGCGCCGGCGATACCAGGACGTACTCATGTCCGAATTCGCGTTGCAGTTTCTTGAGAGCAGGGCGGATTTTCTGTGGACGAACGCCCGCCTGCCGGAGTCCCTCGAGGACCCATGCCTCGGCGAGGGCGATGAACGGGACGCTGGCCTGCCGGATGCTTTCCGGTTCGGAGATGTGCAGGAGCGGTCCGCCGTGCGGATAGCCACGCGCCCAGCGGTGGAACGTCTGCTGCGGAATCCCCAGGTGCCGAGCGGCATCGGCCATGCTCATCAGCGGCCGGGCGAACCTCACGTCGTCGTCCACGCGTCCTCCTCTCGGATAGGACAATACTGCTCCATCGCTCAGGGTGATCATTTGACACGCACGGCGACAGCTTGACGCGAGACAGGCGCGGACATGAGCGTGAAGTACAAGGAAACCGCCCGCGGCGGCTTGGCGGTGAACGTCATCGAGTGCTGACGTCGCTTTCCGCGAAAGCGACGTCAGTTCCGCCGGTCCTCGTCCTCCACCGCCAGCTTCAACCCCACCTCCACCAGGCGCCAGCCGAGCTGCTGCTTCCTGGTTCCCGGGCTGCGGCTGGGCCTCGCCCGGCCGGGCGGACGGTCGCGCACGCCGTGGCGCAACTCGTTCTCCCGCTCGTGAACCAGATCTTCGGCCATCAGGAAGTGCACCGGATCGCCCCCTGCGTCGATGTTCGGTGTCGGTGGTGCCATCGTCGCCGACCGTGGCCGTCCGGTTCCACCGGTTTTTCGGACCGCGAACGTCATTGTCACCGACAGCGACCGTCCGTGGCCACTCCGAAGGTGCGCCGCGCCGGGGAAGTACCGCGCGCCGCGGCCTAAACTCGCGGGATGGAACCGACCTCGGTGGTGAATGCGGGTGAAGCGCTGTTCCGGCCGGTCCGCGCGGGCAACGCCTTCGAGGAGACGGTCGAACGGCTGCTGCAGGCCATCCGGCTCGGCGTCGTCGGCGCGGGGGAGCGGCTCCCGTCGGAGCGCGAGCTGGCCGAGCGGCTCGGGGTCAGCCGCGTCACGCTCCGCGAAGCCATCCGGGCCCTCTCCGACGCCGGTTACGTCGAGTCACGGCGAGGCCGCTACGGCGGCACTTTCGTGCACGACACCCTGCCCGGGCCGCCGGAACGGTCACCCGGAGGCAAGGTCGAACCCGTCGCACTGGAGGACGCGCTGTGCCTCCGGTACGTCCTCGAGACCGGCGCCGCGGAGATGGCCGCCGCGCGGTCGCTGAGCCCGGCCGACCGCCGGCACCTCACCGGGACACTCGCCGAAGCCGCGAGCGCGAGCCTCGACGACTACCGCCGCAAGGACTCCCGCCTGCACCTCGCGATCGCGGAGGTGACGGCGTCCGGCTCCCTGACCACGGCGATGGCCGACGCCCGCACCCGCGTCAACCAGCTGCTCGACCGGATCCCGCTGCTCCCGCCCAACCTCGAGCACTCGAACGCCCAGCACGAGGCGATCGTCGACGCGATCCTGGCCGGCGACGCCCCCGCGGCCCGCCAGGCCATGGCGGAGCACATCGAAGGCACGGCGTCGCTGCTGCGCGCGTTCCTGGCCTGAGCGCACCGGGTTCGCCTTGACAGGATTCGAACAACCTCGTTAGTTCTCCACAGAACCTCCTCACCCGGTCGGCCGTCATCCATTCGTGACCTTGGCGAGCGAGGAAATAGCGGAAGAAGACGAGAAGCCGGACACCCCGCGGCGCCGTCGGTGGCGGCGGATCCGGCGGATCGGGTACTGGAGCTTCGGGCTGCTCGTCGGCGTCCCGCTGATCGCCTTCTGGGTCGCCTACCTCGTGCTCGACGTCCGCAGCCCCCAAGAGGTCCTCGCCGGGCTCGACAAGACCGTCGTCCTGCAGTATTCGGACGGGTCGTCGCTGCTCAAGGTCATCCCGGCCGACGGCGACCGGACGTTCGTGCCCTACACGCAGGTGCCCGCGAAGCTGCGCGACGCCATCATCGCCACCGAGGACCCGACCTTCTGGGACAACCAGGGCTTCGACCCGACCGGCATCGGCCGCGCGTTCCTCACCGGCGTCGGCGGCGGGTCCGGGATCACCCAGCAGTACATCAAGAAGTCCACCGGCGACGACGACGCCTCCCTCGGCCGCAAGTTCGCCGAGCTCGTCCTGTCCACGAAGATCACCCAGGAGCAGACCAAGGAACAGATCTTCGAGAGCTACGTCAACATCATCTCCTTCGGCCGCGGCACGTTCGGGCCCGCCGCGGCGATGAACGCCTACTTCGGCAAGAAGCTCGACGACTCGATGACGTGGAGCGAAGCCGCCTTCCTCGCCGGGATGATCCAGTCGCCGTCGGTGCACGACCCGGCCGCGTCCGGCGACGCCCACGCCGCCCGGCGCTGGCAGTACGTGCACGACAAGCTCGTCGCCCGCCGCTACGTGCCGGCCGGCGAGCCGATGGCCTACCCCGGCGGCGAGATCCAGGCGCCGTCGGAGACCCGCGCGGGCCGCGTCACCTACGACGAGTTCCACATCAAGCAGCAGGTCCTGGCCGAGCTGGAACAGGACGGCTTCCCGCTCGGCCGGCTCCAGCAGGGAAACATGACCGTCGAGACGACGCTGGACCGCGGCATGCAGGAC
The DNA here is from genome assembly GCF_902497555.1 of Amycolatopsis camponoti. Lineage (NCBI taxonomy): Bacteria > Bacillati > Actinomycetota > Actinomycetes > Pseudonocardiales > Pseudonocardiaceae > Amycolatopsis > Amycolatopsis camponoti. The sequence continues at coordinate 849,906 of NZ_CABVGP010000002.1, forward strand.
GCGGCGAAGAAGGCGTTGCGGGACAGGCTGAAGGGCGAGCCGAAGGAGTTCCGCGGCGCGGTGGTCGCCGTCGACCCGAAGACCGGCGCGGTGCGCGTCTACCAGGGCGGTGACCAGGGCGTCCGCGACTACGCGAGCACCCCGCACGCGGCGGGCTCGGCGTTCTACCCGTTCACCGTCGCCGCCGCCCTGCACCGCGGCTACGGCCCGGACGTGCCGGTCCCGGCGCCCGAGGAGCAGGAGTTCCTCGGCGAGAAGTTCAAGTACCCGGACGTCTGCGGCGTCAAGTGCACGCCGCGCACGGCGATGCGGGCGCACGCCGACGGCCCGTTCGTCGCCCTGGCGAGGAAGCTCGGCCCGGAGGCGCTGAGCGACGCCGCGCGGCAGGCCGGCATCCCCGAGACCGTCGACGGCACACCGACGATGCGGGAGCGGGACGGCTTCCTCATCGGGCCGGGGATCGCGATCGGCCGGTACCCGTTGCGGCCGTTGGACATGGCCGGCGCGTACGCGACCTTCGCGAACGACGGCGTCCGCACGACCCCGCACCTGGTGGCGAAGGTGCGCGACGAAAGCGGCGCCGTCGTCTGGGAGCACACCGACACCGCGCGCCCGGCGTTCGACGACGACGAAGACGAAAGCCGCCGGGTCGCCCAGGACGTCTCCGGCACCCTGACCGACGGCGGCGGGGCCGCGCTGCGCACCGGCGAGGCCGAGCACGGCAGCAGCCCGGACAACCAGGACGCCTGGGCCATCGGCTACACGCCGCGGCTGGCCGCCGCGGTCTGGGTCGGCTCCGACGACGATCGCCTGCTGAAGGACGCGAACGGCGCGAAGCTCACCGGAGACGTCGTCCCGGAAGACATCTGGCGCGGGTTCATGACGGCGGCGCACCAGAGCGTGCCGGCCCGGAAGATCACCGTGGCCCCGCCTCCGGTGGTGCGGCCGCCGCGCTGAGTCAGCGCACCAGGGCCAGCACGAACCCGTCGTGCCCCTTGCTGCCCACGGTCTGGACGGCGGTCGCGTCCAGCCGCGGCTCGGCGGCGAGGAGATCGACCATCTCCCGCACGCCCACGACGTCCGGGTCGGTGCTCGCCGCGTCGGTCACCCGGCCCTGCCGGACGACGTTGTCGACGACGATCGTCGTGCCCGGCCGGGAAAGCTCCAGCGCCGCGCGCACGTAGTTCGCGGAGTTGCTCTTGTCGGCGTCGACGAAGACGAAGTCGAACGGCCCGGTCAGCGTCGGCAGCGTGTCGAGCGCGGTGCCGACCTTGATCTCGACGACGTCCTCGCCGAAGCCGGCCCGCGCCAGGTTCGCCCGGGCGACTTCGGCATGCTTGGGTTCGTATTCGCAGGTCACCAGCTTGCCGCCGGCCGGGAGCGCGCGGGCCAGCCAGATCGTGCTGTATCCGCCGAGCGTGCCGATCTCCAGGATCGAGCGGGCGCCGGCCTGGCGGGCCAGCAGGTTCAGCAGCTTGCCCTGGTTGGGGGCGACGGCGATGTGCGGCAACCCGGCGGCGGCCGAGTCGGCGAGCGCGTCGTCGAGCACCGGATCGGGGGCGAGCAGCGCGCCGGTGAAGTAGTCGTCGACTTCGGCCCAGGTCTTGTCGGTCATGGCACCTCCACGGCCAACTTAGCGGGCTGGGATCATGCTCGGGGACGACCGAAAGCGGGAAGGTGGACATGGACGACTACCGCGTCGTCGCGGACGCCCTCGCCGCCGACATCGAGGCCGGCCGTCTCCGCCCGGGTGACCGCCTTCCGCCGCAACGCCGCTTCGCGCGGCAACGCGGTCTCGCGAACTCCACCGCCGCTCGCGTCTACGGCGAGCTCGTCCGGCGCGGCCTGGCCGTCGGTGAAGTCGGGCGCGGGACCTTCGTACGGGCCGCGAAGCCGCCACCCGAACCCGCGCTCGCCGAACCCGGGGACGCCCGCGTCGACCTCGAACTCAACTTCGCCGTCCTGCCCGACCAGAGCGCGCTGCTGGCGAAAGCGCTGCAACCCCTGCTGCGCGACGACGTCCTCACCGCGGCCCTCCACCCGATCGGTGCCGCGGGCACCCCGGCTGCCCGGGAAGCCGCGGCCACGCTGCTCACCCGCGGCGACTGGCGCCCGGACCCCGCGACGATCCTCTTCACCGGCAACGGCCGCCAGGCCATCGCGGCCGCCATCGCCGCGTTCGTGCCGGTGGGGGAGCGGCTCGCGGTCGAGTCGCTGACGTACCCCGTCGTGAAGGCCGTCGCGTCGAGGCTCGGCGTCGAGCTGGTGCCGGTCGACACCGACGACCACGGGCTCGTACCGGAAGCCCTGGCCGCGGCCGGGCCGGTGCGCGCGCTGTACGTCCAGCCGACCCTGCACAACCCGCTCGGCACGACCATGCCCCCGAAGCGCCGCGAAGAGCTGGCCGCCGTCGTCGCCCGGCTGGACCTGCCCGTCATCGAGGACGGCATCTACACCTTCCTGCGTGACGACGTCCGCCCCTTCGCCGCGTACGCGCCGGAGCGGACGGTGTTCGTCGACAGCCTGTCCAAACGCGTCGCCCCCGGTCTGACGGCGGGATTCCTGGTCGCGCCACCGGCCTGGACCGCGCGGCTGGCGTCGTCGGTGCGGTCGGGCGCCTGGGCCGCGTCACGCTTCGCCGTCGAAGCGGCGACGCAGTGGATCGTGACGGGCACCCTGGCCGGCGTCGAAGCGGCGAAACGCCGTGATGCCGCTGTGCGGGCGTCGGTGGTCGAAGCGAAGCTGCCGGGTCTTCGGGGCGACGCGGCGTCCTACCACCGTTGGTGGGAGCTGCCGGAGCAGTGGCGCGCGGAGACGTTCGTCGCGGCGGCGGCTCGCCGGGGGATCGCGTTGTCCCCGGCGGCGGCGTTCGCGGTGCTACCGGGGCACGCGCCGAACGCCGTGCGCATCGCGGTCTCGGCCCCGCCGGTGGAGACGCTGGCCGCGGCCCTCGACGTCCTCGCGGCGCTGGCGAGCGGCAGCCCGGACGACCTGCTCGCCGACTGACGGCGCGTGCCAGCGGCGTGACAGTGCGGTGTGCGGTCCGCACCAGGGGCTCCGGCCAGCCTTCGGTTGTCGCGCAAGAAACCGAAGGAGCATCCATGAACGTCACGATCATCGGCGCCGGCCTCGGCGGCCTCACCTTGGCCCGGGTGCTGCACGTCCACGGCATCCCGGTCGCGGTTCACGAGGCCGAGCCGTCCCCGATGGCGCGCATGCAGGGCGGGATGCTGGACATCCACGACTACAACGGGCAGCTCGCCGTCGAAGCCGCCGGCCTGGTGGACGAGTTCCGCGCTCTCGTCCTGGACGGCCGCCAGGCGATGCGGATCCTCGACCGGGACGCGAACCTGCTGTACGAGAAGGTCGACGACGGCACGGGCGGACGGCCCGAGGTCCAGCGCGGCGAGCTGAGGCAGCTGCTGCTGGACGCGCTCCCGGAAGGGACCGTCCAGTGGGGACACAAGGTCAGCGGCGGCCGCACGCTCGACGACGGCTGCCACGAAGTGACCTTCACCGACGGCACCACGGTCGTCACGAGCCTGCTCGTCGGCGCCGACGGCGCCTGGTCGAAGGTCCGGCCGCTGCTCACCGACGCCACGCCGGAGTACGAGGGCACAGCGTTCGTCGAGACCTACCTGTTCGACGCGGACGCGAAGCACCCGGCCACCGCGGCGGCGGTCGGTGGCGGGTCGATGGTCGCGCACGGCGGCTCGGCGGACGACAGCATCAACGCCCACCGCGAGAGCGGCGCCACCCTGCACACCTACGTGGCGCTCGCCCGGCCGCTGGACTGGTTCGCGGCCATCGACTTCACCGACCCGGCCGCGGCCGCCGCCCGGATCGCGGCGGAGTTCGACGGCTGGGCCCCGGAGCTGACGGCACTGATCACCGACGGCGACACGGACCCGGTCCTGCGCCCGCACTACGCGCTGCCGGTCGGGCTCCGCTGGGCCCGAGTGCCGGGCGTGACCCTCGTCGGCGACGCCGCGCACCTCGCGGCGCCCAACGGCGAAGGCGCCAACCTCGCCATGCTGGACGGCGCGGAGCTGGGCCAGGCCCTCGCGGCGCACCCGGGCGATGTCGAAGCGGCCATCGCGCATTACGAGGAAGCCATGTTCGTCCGCAGCGCGACGCCCGTCGACGACGCCGTCCTCCTCGAGAGCCTGTTCGGCGACGACGTCCCGGAGAGCCTGCTGGAGCTGGTGCGGGGCGAGCGGGACTAGGGGGCGTACTTCCCGACGAAGCTGCCGCAGGTGACGGCGCGGCCCGTGAGCCGGGCTTGGATCGCCTTCTCCAGGCCCAGGTAGTCGAACACCGGCGTGTCCACCGGGACCGACTCCGGCACCGGGCCGCCCGTCGCGAGCATCCGGATCGAATCCGTCTCGAACAGCACCAGGTAGCCGCCTTCGCGGTTCAGCTCGTCCGCGGTCGAGAGCATCCGCTCGGGCGCGTCGCCGACGATCTCCAGCGGCAGCGGCCACTCCAGCGGGAACGGGTTGCGCAGGCCGAAGGCGGGGTAGGCGAACGGGCTGTCCGGCAGGATCGCCGTCTTCGCGGCCGGGAAGCGGTCGAGGCAGTCGCGGATCTGCCGGACGAACGTGTGCGTCGAAGGGTTGGTGCGGATGCCGGCCATCGCCGGGCTGACGTCGCCGAGGTCGGCGGTCAGCCGATCGTGCCCGAGGTCGAGGTAGGCGGCCTGGTCGTGGCGTGCGACGACGACCCAGCCGCACACCGCCACCGCCGTCAGGCCCGCGGTCGCGGTCACCCAGCGCCGCGCCAGCCGCGGCCGCGGCGGGACGACGTGGCTCAGCAGCAGCAACGCCGTCAGGGCGAGGGTGCCGGTGAGCAGCGTCGGCGTGTCGTTGCCCCACGACAGGCTGGTCATGAAGCCGGTCGCGAGCACGAGCAGCCCGGCCCACGGCACCTTCCGCGTCACGGCCGCGTTGACCGGCACGCTGATCGCGACGATCCACCACAGGACGTCCGCCCAGCGCGAGGAGCCGGTGAACCGGCCGTCGACGACCGTCCAGACGATCGCCGCCGCCCCGGCGAGCACGAGCACCCAGGACGCGATCCGCCCGGCGCCGCCGAGCCGGTCGCCCGGCAGCCGGACGGCCAGCAGCACGACGGCGATCGCGGCGAAGAAACCCAGCTCACGCACCGGCGCCCGGGTCAGCACCTCGGGGTCTTCGAGCCAGAGCCCGAGCAGCCGCTGGCCGTACGCGGGCACGCCGCCGGTCAGCTGCTCGACCATCTCGGTGAACCCGCCGCCGAGGCTCACCCAGGCGACGTACACGAGCCCGGGCGCGCCGAGCGCGAGGAGGTCGAGGAGCACCCGGACCACGCGCCGCGTCCCCGCGCGGGTGGCCGGGTGCAGCAGCAGCCACACCACGCCGATCACCGCGGCCAGTGCGAAGCTCTGCTTGACGAACACGGCGCAGCCGAGCAGCACCAGGCCGCCGCGCCGGGCGAGCGCGCGGCCGCCGCTCAGACCGGCGTCGAGCGCCCACGCGCCGCACGCGGTGAGCGCGATGCCGTCGACGGTGTGCCAGGCCATCAGCGGGAAGGCGTTGAGGTTGATCAGCGACGCCGCCGCGACCATCGCGGTCATGCCCGGGCCCCAGTCGAGCACCCGGCGGCGGGTGACGAGCGTGGCGAACGCGATCGTGGCGACGATGATCTCGATCATCGACAGGAAGCTCGACCCGAAGAACAACGGCATCGGCAGGGCGTAGTCGGCGACGTGCAGCACCGCGGACCCGAGCGGGCGGGCGGAGATGATGTCGGCGTGGGGGACTTCGCCGTGGAGCACGCGCCACGCCTGGGCGAGGATGAAGCCCTGGTCGGAGGGGTGGAACCCGAACCGGCCGACGCGCAGTTCGGTGGCCAGGGCCAGCAGCACCACCCAGCCGGCGTGAACGCCCCAGCGCAGCAGGGGCCGGGCGGGTTTCGCGGGTGCGGGCTCCGGGGCGGCGGCGCGCGCCGGACTCGCCACGTCCACGCCTGCCCGCCTTCCGCTCCCCGATCACACCCGGGAAGCGATGGTAGCGGCCTGGCCGGTGACCGGCTCGAACAGCACCACCGGGGCCGCCGGTCCACCGCGCGGGTCGTGAGTGAGAAACCGTGTTCTAACCCTGTTTCTCACTCACGACCGGTGAGCCGCGCCGCGGCCGGAGCCGGGTTCGCGCCCGGCCCCGGCCTTCACGTCACCTGATCGTGCGCCTTGCGGTGCCGATGGCGGCCGCCTGGTCGGCCACGGCGGATCGTTCCCCAGTACTGCTGATTTCCGGCATTCCGAACTCCCCAGTTCACGCCCGTACCGATGTACGGGACTCGCGCGAGGGTAGAAGTACCGTCGTCTCCAGTTCCAGTGTTTCGGCGGAATTCGCGGAGATCAAGCACGACGGCGCCAGATCGAGCGGGTCACCGCCGCCGCGACGGCCGCCGGCGCGGGCTGACTCGGGAGGCCGCGGGCCTCGGGCGCGGACTCCCGCGCCGCCCGGTACGCGAGGTGCGCGGCGAACCGCGCGAGCCGCGGCGCGACGAGCGTCGCCAGCTCGGCCGCCCGGCCTTCGGGCAGGCTGAGGATCTCCGGACGCTCTTCGAGGGCCTTCACCACGAGCGCGGCCGCGCGTTCCGGGCTGCTCGACGGGATGCCGCGGTAGCCGGTCGGCGCGATCATCGGCGTCCGCACCAGGGGCATCCGCACCGACGTGAACGTGATGCCGTCCGACAGCGTCTCGCGCCCGGCTGTCAGCCCGAACTCCTCCAGCGCGGCTTTCGACGCCAGGTAGGCCGAAAAGCGCGGGGTGTCGGTCTGCAGGCCCATGGTGGTGACGTTGACGACGTGGCCGAACCGCCGCTCGGCCATCGACGGCAGGAAGCCGAGGATGAGCCGCACCGGCCCGAAGTAGTTGATGGCCATCGTGCGCTCGTAGTCGTGGAAGCGTTCCGTGGACAGCGCGACCGAGCGCCGGATCGAGCGGCCGGCGTTGTTCACCAGCATGTCGACCGCGCCGTGCTCGCCGAGCACGTCCTTGACCAGCGCGTCGACGGCGTCGCCGTCGGTGAGGTCGCAGGGGTACGCGGCCGCGACGCCGCCGGCCGCGGTGATTTCGTCCCGGACGTCGTCGAGCTCCGCGGCGCGGCGGGCCACGAGGATCACCTTCGCGCCCTTGCGGGCCGCGGCGAGCGCCGACGCCCGGCCGATCCCGGACGACGCACCGGTGATCAGCACCGTGCGCCCCGCCAGGCCGTGCCGCCGACGCGCGCGGTCGGGGTCGAGGTGGTCCCGCCAGTACCGGTAGAGCGGCGCCGCGTAGTCGCGCAGCTCCGGCAGCTCGATGCCGCTGCCGAACAACGCGGTCGTGGTGCGCGCGGTGTCGAAGTCGACGTCGATGCCGAGGTGGGGCAGCACTTCCAGCGGGATGCCCAGCTCCTCCAGGACGGCGGCGCGGGCGGCCCGGCCGCCGGGCACGCGGTCGATCCCGGCCGCGGCGGCGTGCGCCAGCCGGGTGCCGGCGCGCCGCACGACGCCGGACGGCCGCGCCGGCAGCACGGCCCGGATCGTCGGCCCGCCCGCGGCGCGCGCGAAGGCGTTGTAGACGGAGTCGAGCGACTGCGGCCGCGCGGCGGCGAGGTGGTAGGTCGCCCCGGATGGCGCGTCCCGGTGCATCAGGTGCTCCATCGCCTCGACGACGTAGTCGACGGGCACCAGGTTCGTCGCGCCGAGGCCGGGGGCGGCGAGCGGGAGCCGTGCGGGCAGCGCCGCCAGCCGCGAGATGGCGGGGAGGAAGTAGTACGGGCCGTCGACCTTGTCCATCTCGCCGGTGCGCGAGTCGCCGACGACCGCGGAGGGCCGGTAAACGCGGAACGGCAGCGACTGCTCGCGGACGAGCTTCTCGGCCTGGAACTTCGTCGCGTGGTACGGCGAGCCGAAGTGCTGGCCGAGGTCGAAGTCGGCCTCGGTGAACCGCCCGGCGTGGTCGCCCGCGACGGCGATCGACGACACGTGGTGCACCAGTCCCGCCTCCGCGGCCAAGGCGAAGGCGAGCAGGTGCCGGGTGCCGTCGACGTTCGCGCGCCGGTTGGCGTCCTCGCCCGCGGTCAGGTCGTAGATCGCGCCGAGGTGGACGACGTGGTCGAGGTGCTCCAGGCCGGCGGGATCGACGCCGAGCCGGGGTTCGGCGAGGTCGCCGACCACCGGGTGGAGCTTGTCCGCACCCGGCAGGCCCTGGGCCCAGGTGGCCAGGCGCTCGCGGGAGGTCTCGCGGACCAGTGCGTACACCGCGGACGTCTCCGGCCGCCGCAGCAGGCGGGCGACCAGGCGTTTCCCGATGAAGCCCGTCGCGCCCGTCACGAAGTAGGTCGTCATGGCCGGTCCCTTCGGTAGTCGGGCCGACTCTAACCTACTGAAAAGTAGGAACGGTAGTTGTCAGTGTCCGCGGTTCACGGCTCGGCCGTGTCGTCCGCCGTCGCGACGACGGCGTCTCGCAGGGCGGCGCGCAGCCGTCCGACGTCGAGCGGGCCGAGTACCGCGGCCTCGCCCGGCGGCGCGACCAGCACCACCTTGTCCTGGCTGACGAACACCGTCACGTCCCGGCGCCGCCCGGCCAGATCCCGGCAGCCCACCGACCATTCGCCCCGACTCATGGTCGCCACCCTCCGTTTTCTCCTCGTGGTCGTGCTCCGTGCGAGGGTGGGAGAGAGGCGCGGGGGCGCTATGACGCCGGTTCACCCGATCTGCCTACTCGCGAGTTTTGTCTTGCGCTTCGCGGATTTCCGGCGTATCCCCCGGTCGTGAACGGGCGTGTTCGGGAGTACCGTCCGCACCGACTCGTCGACGTGGGAGGTCACTGATGCCGGAGCCGCGGAAGATCGTCATCGTGGGTGCGGGCCTGGGTGGTGCGTCGGCCGCGGCCGCGTTGCGCGAACGCGGTTACCGCGGCGAAGTCCTGCTTATGGGCGCGGATCCGCACCGGCCGTACGAGCTGCCGCCGCTGTCGAAGGGCGTGCTGCTCGGCACCACCGACGAACCTGACTGGGTGCACGAAGAGAAGTACTACGCGGAGCACGACATCCGGTTCAGCCCCGGCGTCACGGCGACCCGGCTCGAGCTGGGCGCGCGGCTGGTCCTGGACGACGCGGGCGGCGAACACCGCTACGACCGGCTGGTGCTGGCGACGGGTTCGCGGCCGCGCACGCTCCCGGTCCCCGGCGGCGACCTGCCCGGGCTGTACACGCTGCGCAGCCTCGACGACGCGCTCAAGCTGCGGTCGGCCTTCGCCGAGGCGGAGCGCGTGGTGATCATCGGCGCGGGCTGGATCGGCTCCGAAGCCGCCGCCGCGGCCCGCACGCACAACGCCGACGTGACGGTGGTGGACCCGGTTCCGGTGCCCCTGGCGAACGTCGTCGGCGAGACGGTCGGCGGGGTGTTCCGGGACCTGCACGTCTCGAACGGCGTGAAGTACCGCCTGGGCGAGCAGGTCGCGGAGATCACCGGCGGCCCGGACGGCGTCCGCGGCGTCCGCCTGGGCGGCGGCGAAGAGCTGACGGCCGACGTGGTCCTGGTGGCGGTCGGCGCGGCACCCCGGGTGGAGCTGGCCCACGCGGCGGGCCTGGAGCTGTCCGACGACGGCGGGGTGTGCGTGGACGCGGGCCTCCGCACGGCGGCCCCGGACGTGTACGCGGTGGGCGACATCGCGGCCCACTTCCACCCGCGCTACGGCCACCGGATCCGCGTGGAGCACTGGTCGAACGCGAAGGAGCAGGGAAAGCACGTGGCGCAGAACCTGCTGGGGGAGAACGAGCCGTACCTGGCTTCGCCGTACTTCTTCACTGACCAGTACGACCTGGGCTGCGAGTACCGCGGTCTCGCGGACCCGGTCACGGACGAGCTGGTGGTCCGCGGGGACCTGACGACCCGCGAGTTCACGGCGTTCTGGCTACGTGACGGCGAAGTGTCGGCGGCGATGAACGTGAACATGTGGGACGACGGGGACGCGTTGAGCGCGTTGGTGGACGGCCGGACGAAGGTGACGGCGGAGCAGCTCAAGACGGCGGACCTGGCGTCGCTCACCTGAGGCGTTCGCGGATCAGCGTGTCGAGCCGTCGCCAGGCGGGTGAAGACGCGTTCACAGCACCTTGCACCAACGCCGGGATCGCCGAACCTCCTTCGTAAGCAGGCAAATCCGGCCCATAACGCGCCCGCGTCGCCGAGACGAGCTTCTCGGCGAGCGCGTCGACGCGGGGGTCGTCCGGAAGCATGTCGTGCAGCCCGTCGTACTCGAGGACAAGGGAAAGCAACGTCGGATCGTCCAGCATCGACGACTGGTCCTCGAAACTGACCCGAGCCGTCGACGGGTGGGTGGCGAACACCAGCAGCCACAAGTCGTTCTGCAGCGTCACCCAGCGCTCGCTGAACCCGAGGTCGCGCAAGCGGGACAGGAACGCCACCACCGGCTCCGGTAGCGCGGACAGCTGACCGTCGGCGAGCTGCCGCAACCGTTCCCGAGTGGCGCGCAGGCCGTCGATGCGGGCGGACAGGTCGTCGTCGATCCGCTGGAGCGCGGAACGCAGCTCGCCGCCGGACCGCAGCTCGCGGATGCGAGCCAGTGGCACCCCGGCTTCGGCCAGGGTCCGGATCTTGATCAGCTCGATCGCGTCGGCCGCGCTGTAGCGGCGGTAGCCGGACGCGTCGCGCGGGGGCTCGGGCAGGAGCCCCTTCGCGTGGTAGACGCGGATCGTCTTGGCCGTCACCCCGATGTACGCGGCGAGCTGCCCGATGGTGAGCACCCCGCCATCGTCGCACTTGACCTTGCCCCAGGGGCAAGGTTGCAGGATGAGCGGCATGGCGGACTACGAGACCCTGCGCGCGCTGGCCGACGAGGGCAACGAAACGGCGCTCGACCGGCTCGCCGACCTCGCCGACGCCCGCGGGGACGTCGACGAGCTGAGCGAGCTGCTGGACGAGGGCTGCGACCACGCCGGCGAGCTGCTGACCCGCCGCGCGGTCGCCGGAAAAGACCTCCTCGCGCTGCAGCGGATCGCCGACGCCGGCCACGAGCCCGCCGGCGAAGAGCTGGAACGCCTGCTCAGGCCGTGACGGGACGCGTCAGCGCCAGGTAAGCCACCAAGGCCAGCAGCGCGAACCCCGCCATGGTCGCGGCCATCGGCACCGCCGTCCCCGGCCCGCCCAGCCCGACCAGCGGCGTCGCCACCGCGCCCACCACGAACTGCAGCACCCCGAGCAACGCCGACGCCGCCCCGGCGGACCGGGCGTGCGAAGCCAGCGCCAGCGAGCTCGCGTTCGGCATCACCAGGCCGATGCTCGACACCAGCAGGAACAACGACACCAGCAGAAAACCCAAGGGCGCCCGGAAGAACGCCGAAGCCAGCACCGAGGCCCCGCCGAACACCCCGAGCAGCAAGCCGGACAGCAGCAGCGCGCGCTCGGGCACCCGCCCCACGAGCCGACCGTTGAGCTGCCCCGCCAGGACGATCCCGACGCCGTTCACGCCGAACACCACGCTGTACGCCTGCGGACTCAGCCCGTACACGCCCTGCAAGGCGAACGACGAACCCGAGATGTAGGCGAACATCGACGCGAACAGCAGCCCGGACGCCAGCGCGTACCCCGCGAAGGACCGATCCAGCGCCAGCCGCCCGTAGGTCCGCATCACCTGGCCGAGCCGGGCGGGCGACCGCGAAGCCGACGGCTCCGGGAAGGAGAACAGCGCCACGGCCAGCAGCAGCGCGCCGAACGCCGTCAGCACGACGAACACCCCGCGCCACGACGTCCAGTTCAGCAGCTGGCCGCCGATCAGCGGCGCCAGGATCGGGGCCAGCCCGCTCACCAGCATCAGCGTCGAGAAGAACTTCGTCATCGCGGTGCCGGAGAACAGGTCCCGCACCGTGGCCCGCGCGATCACGACGCCGGCCGCCGCGCCGAGGGACTGCACGCCGCGCGCCGCGACCAGCAGCCACGCGTCCGGGCTCACCGCGCACAGCACCGAGCCCACGACGTAGAGCACCAAGCCCACCAGCAGCGGGCGGCGGCGGCCCAGCGCGTCCGACAGCGGTCCGAGCACCAGCTGGCCCAGGGCCAGGCCGGCGATGAACGCGCTGAGCGTCAGCTGGACGGTCGTGTCGGCCGCGTGGAGGTCGTCCGCCATCCGCGGCAGCGCGGGCAGGTACATGTCGATCGACAGCGGCCCGAACGCCGAGAGGCCGCCGAGTACCAGGACGAACTTCAGCTGCGTCCGCCTGCTCGTCGCGGTACGTTCCGGCGTGATGGTCATGCGCCTCCTCGGGTCCCTGACTCCGACCAGCGACGCGGTGACCTGCGCTATTCCGGCTGTGAGCCGTGACACCCCGTGCTCAAACGAGCACTGAACCGGTACTGATCCGATCAATTTCCGGCCGATTGAGCGACGGCTCTGGATCCAGGGTCCGGACTGCGATATACATCGGATGTCTGGTCGAGCGGGTGAAGGGAAAATCCGTGCAGCTTGTGCGTCTCGGGGAGCCGGGAAGTGAGCGTCCGTTCGTGCGTGCCGACGACGGCACGACCTACGAGCTGGGCGGCCTGACCGCCGACGTCGACGGCGGCTTCCTCGCCGCGGACGGCATCGCGCGCACCGCCGCCGCGCTCGCCGCCGGGGAGCTGCCGAGAGCGGACGTCGAAGGCCTGCGCGCCGGCCCGCCCATCGCCCAGCCCGGCAAGGTCGTCTGCATCGGCATGAACTACCGCCGCCACGCCGAGGAAACCGGCGCGACGCCGCCGACCGAGCCCGTCGTCTTCATGAAGGCGCCGGACGTCGTGGTCGGCCCGGCCGACGACGTCCTCATCCCGCGCGGGTCGGTCAGCACCGACTGGGAGGTCGAGCTCGGCGTCGTCATCGGCAAGACCGCGCGCTACCTCGACAGCGTCGACGAAGCCCTCGAGTACGTCGCCGGCTACGTCGTTTCGAACGACGTTTCCGAGCGCGCGCTGCAGTTCCGCACCGCCCAGTGGGACAAGGGCAAGTCGTGCGAGAACTTCAACCCGCTCGGCCCGGCGCTGGTCCCGGCGAGCGAGGTGCCCGATCCGCAGGACCTCGGCCTGCGGCTGTGGATCAACGGCGAGAAGAAGCAGGACTCGTCCACCAAGGACATGATCTTCAGCGTCGCCGAGATCATCCACCACCTCAGCCAGGTCATGGTGCTGCGACCGGGCGACCTCATCAACACCGGCACCCCGGAGGGCGTCGCGCTCGGGCAGCCCGACCCCAAGCCCTACCTGCGCGACGGCGACGTCATCGAGCTGGAGATCGACGGTCTCGGCCGGCAGCGCCAGACCGCCAGGCAGGCCTGACCATGGCGAAGATCATCGGCATGGAGGTCCTCGACGTCCGGTTCCCGACGTCGCGGGAGCTGGACGGCTCGGACGCGATGAACCCCGACCCGGACTACTCGGCCGCCTACGTCGTGCTGCACGCCGACGGCGGCCCGGACGGCTACGGGCTCGCGTTCACCATCGGCCGCGGCAACGACGTCCAGGCCGCCGCGATCCGCGCGCTCGCCCCGCACGTCGTCGGCCGGGACGTCCCGGAGGACGCTGCCGCGCTCGGCGACCTGTCGCGCACTCTCGTCGGCGATTCGCAGTTCCGCTGGCTGGGCCCGGAAAAGGGCGTCGCGCACATGGCCGTCGGGGCGGTGGTGAACGCCGCGTGGGACCTCGCCGCGCGCCGCGCCGCCCTCCCGGTCTGGCAGTTCGCGGCGCGCATGACCCCCGAAGAACTCGTGTCGCTCGTCGACTTCCGGTACCTGTCCGACGCGCTCACCGAAGCCGAAGCCCTCGACATCCTGCGTCGCGCGGAACCCGGCCGGGCCGAACGGACGAAGCAGCTGGAGGCGAACGGTTACCGTGCCTACAGCACCTCACCCGGTTGGCTCGGCTATGCCGACGCGAAGCTCGTCCGGCTGGCCGAACAGGCCGTCGCCGACGGCTTCGAGATGATCAAGCTCAAGGTCGGCGGCAACCTCGAGGACGACGTTCGGCGCATGAAACTCGCCCGCGAGACGGTCGGCGACGGCATCCGGATCGCGGTCGACGCCAACCAGCGCTGGGACGTCCAGGCCGCGGTCGACTGGATGACCGAGCTCGCGCCGTACGACCCGTACTGGATCGAAGAACCGACCTCCCCGGACGACGTCCTCGGCCACGCGGCCATCGCGAAAGCGCTTGCGCCGATCCGGGTCGCCACCGGCGAGCACGTCCAGAACCGGGTCGTCTTCAAGCAGCTGCTGCAGGCCGACGCGATCTCCGTGCTGCAGCTGGACGCCGCGCGCGTCGGCGGGTTCAACGAAAACCTCGCGATCCTGCTGCTGGCCGCCAAGTTCGGCGTCCCGGTGTGCCCCCACGCCGGCGGCGTCGGGCTCTGCGAGCTCGTCCGGCACCTCTCGATGTTCGACTTCGTGGCGGTGTCCGGCACCGACGCGGACCGCTCCATCGAATGGGTCGACCACCTGCACGAGCACTTCACCGACCCGGCCGTCGTCGAGCGCGGCCGGTACCTCGCCCCGACCGCCCCCGGGTTCTCCGCGCGCATGCACGACGCCACGCTGCGGCGCTTCCGGTTCCCGGATGGTCCCGAGTGGACGGAGACCGCAAGTGAGTGAATTCGAGGGCCTGGTGGCCGCCGTCACCGGAGGCGCCTCGGGGATCGGCCACGCGACGGCCACCCTGCTGGCCGAGCGTGGCGCGCAGGTGGCGGTCCTCGACCTGAAACCCGGCGACGACGGCTTCCGCTGCGACGTCGGCTCCGATGACGAAGTCCGCTCGGCGATCGACGCCGTCGTGGACCGCTTCGGGCGCCTCGACATCCTCGTCAACAACGCGGGCATCGGCGCGCAGGGCGACGTCACGGGCAATGACGACGACGAGTGGCACCGCGTGTTCGACGTCAACGTCGTCGGCATGGTCCGGCTCGCCAGGGCCGCCCTGCCGCACCTCAAGAACTCGCCGTCCGCGGCGATCGTCAACACCTGCTCCATCGCGGCCTGGGCCGGCCTGCCCAACCGCGCGCTCTACTCGGCCACCAAGGGCGCGGTGCTCTCGCTGACCCTGGCCATGGCGACCGACCACCTGCCCGACCGGATCCGCGTCAACTGCGTGTGCCCCGGGACGGCGGACACCCCCTGGGTGGGCCGGCTGCTCGACGCCGCCGACGACCCGGCGGCCGAACGCGCGGCCCTCGCGGCGCGCCAGCCGATGGGCAGGCTGGTCACCGCCGAAGAGGTCGCGAACGCCGTCGTCTACCTCGCCAGCCCGCTTTCTGCTTCGACCACCGGCACCGCGCTCGCGGTCGACGGCGGTATGTACGGCCTGCGCCCGCGCGGTCCCGTGCACCACGACTGAAAAGACTTGATTTCCGCTGTCATCAAGGAGGATGCGGTGCGCGCTGTGCTAATCCCGAACAGGGTGATCCAGGTGGCCGCCACGGCCGCCGTCTGCGGCCTGGTACTGGCCGCCTGTGGGTCCACAAAGGACAACGCCGCGGCACCCGCGGCAGGCGGTGGGGACCCCGGCGGCAAGGTCGGCGCGACGCTGCCCCTGCTGACCTCGCCGTTCTGGCAGGCCTACAACAACTACGTCCCGCAGATGGCGAAGTCCGAGGGCGTCGACGTCCTCCCGACCGTCAACGCGGACAGCGACCCCGCGAAGCTGATCACCGACATCGGCACCTTCCTCAACCAGGGCGTCAAGGGCCTGGTCGTCACGCCGCTGGACTCCGCGGCCATCGTCGCCGGGCTCAAGCAGGCCGAGAACAAGGGCGTGCCGGTCGTCGCGGTCGACGTCGCGCCCGAGAGTGGCAAGGTCGCCATGGTCGTGCGGGCCGACAACAAGGCCTACGGCACCAAGGCCTGCGACGCGATCGGGGAGAAGGTCAAGTCGGGCAAGGTCGTGCAGATCATGGGCGACCTCGCCTCGGTCAACGGCCGCGACCGCTCGGAAGCCTTCCGCGACTGCATGAAGTCCAAATACCCCGGCGTCCAGGTGCTGGAGATCCCGGCCGAGTGGAAGGCCGACAAGGCGTCCTCGGGGCTGGACAGCATGCTGACCGCGAACCCGGACATCAAGGGTGTCTACATGCAGGCCGGCGGCGTCTACCTGGCCCCGACCGAGCAGGCGCTCAAGCGCAAGAACCTGTTCTTCCCGGTCGGCGACCCGAAGCACATCGTGCTCGTGTCCAACGACGGCATCCCGCAGGAGCTGGCCGCGATCCGCGCGGGCGAGCTGGACGCCACGGTGTCCCAGCCGGCCGACGCCTACGCGAAGTACGGCCTGTACTGGCTGAAGAAGGCCATGGCGGGCGAGACGTTCAAGCCGGGCCCGACCGACCACGACAGCACCATTGTCGAGATCAGCCCCGGCATCCTCGAGGACCAGCTGCCCGCGCCCGTCATCACCAAGGCCAACGTGGACGACAAGGCCCTGTGGGGGAACAACCTGTGACCGCGCTGCCCGCCGGCGAATCCGCCGTCCCGGTGGTCAGCGCCGTAGGAGTCGGGAAGCGCTACGGCCCCACCGTGGCGCTCCACGACGTCAGCCTCACCGTGCACCCCGGCGAGTCGCACGCGCTCGTCGGGCGCAACGGGGCCGGCAAGTCGACGCTCGTCACCATCCTCACCGGCCTGTCCGCCACGGACACCGGGCACGTCGAGTTCGGCGGCGAGCCGGCCCCGCCATTGTCCAAACAGGACGACTGGAAGGCGCGCGTCGCCTGCGTGTACCAGCACGCGATGGTCGTCCCGCAGCTCACGGTCGCCGAGAACCTGTTCCTCAACCGACAGGCGGGCGGCGGGTTCTCGATCGGCTGGAAGTCGTTGCGGCGCAAGGCCCGCGAGCTGCTCGACTCCTGGGACGTGCACGTCGACGTCGACACCCCGGCCGGCGAGCTGTCGGTCGAGGACCGGCAGTTCGTCGAGATCGCCCGCGCGCTGTCCTACGGCGCCCGGTTCATCGTCCTCGACGAGCCGACCGCCCAGCTCGACAGCCAGGCGATCGAGCGGCTCTTCGAGCGGATGCGCCAGATGCAGGCGGGCGGGGTGACGTTCCTGTTCATCTCGCACCACCTGCACGAGGTGTACGAGGTCTGCCAGGCCGTCACGGTCCTGCGCGACGCCAAGCACGTGCTCACCGCGCCGGTCGCCGACGTCGGCAAGGCCGAGCTGGTCGACGCGATGACCGGCGAGCCCGGCGGCTTGTCCGTCCGCGACGCCGCGTCCCGGGAGTCCCTCGAAGCCGATGCCGCGGAGATCCTGGCGGTCGACGGGCTGACCGGTGACGGCTTCCGCGATGTCTCGTTCCGGCTCCGCCGCGGCGAAGTCGTCGGGCTCGCGGGCAGCAACGCCAGCGGCAAGCACCAGGTCGCCGAGACGGTCTACGGGCTGCGGACGCCGTCGGCGGGCACGGTCCGCGTCGACGGCTCGCCGCTGCGGCCGGGCGACATCCCGGCGGCACTGCGGGCGGGGATCGGGTGCGTGCCGCGCGACCGGCACCACGAGGGCCTGGTCCTGGAGCACTCGATCGCGGACAACGCCACCTTGTCCATCTTGGACAGGATGGGCCGCGGCGGTGTCGCCTCGCCGTCCGCCCGGCGCGCGAAGGCGTCGCAGGCTTTGAAGGACTACGACATCGTGGCCGCGAGCGCCGAGCAGCCCGTGTCGGACCTGTCCGGCGGCAACCAGCAGAAAGTCGTGCTGGCCCGGGCCCTGATCGGCGACCCGCGGGTCGTGGTGCTGATCAACCCGACGGCCGGGGTGGACGTGAAATCGAAGGAGGCGCTGCTCGCGGTCGTCGACCGGGTGCGTGCCGAGGGCAAGGCGGTGCTGATCGTCAGCGACGAGCTGGACGACCTGCGCCTGAGCGACCGGGTCCTGGTGCTGCGCGCCGGGGCCGTGGTCGCCGAACACCAGGCCGGGTGGTCCGACGGCGACCTCGTGGCCGACATCGAAGGAGTCGAGCTTTCGTGACCGACGTGATGACCTCCCCGCAGACGGAGCTGCCCGCCCCACCCCGGCGGCGCAAAGCCGGCTGGCTGCGCGAACTCGCGCTGCTGCCCGCCCTGATCGTCGTGTTCGTCATCGGCGGCCTGGTCGACGACACGTTCGTCGGCTGGAGCAACATCGTCAGCATCCTGACCGCGTCGGCGGCGCTGTCGCTGGTCGTGCTCGGCGAGTCGCTGGTGCTGATCACCGGGAAGTTCGACCTGTCGCTGGAGTCGACGATGGGCCTGGCGCCCGCGCTGGGCGCGATGGTCGTGATCCCGGCGGCGTCGGCGGGCTTCGGCGTCGAGCTGCCCGCCGCGATCGGCCTGCTGGTGATCCCGCTGTGCGGCGCGCTCGTCGGGTTCGTCAACGGCTTCCTGATCGTGAAGCTCAAGCTGAACGCCTTCATCGTGACGCTGGCGATGCTCACCGTGCTGCGCGGCGTGCAGGTCGGGTCGACCAAGGGCAAGACGCTGTTCAACCTGCCGGACTCGTTCACGAACCTGGCGACCACGACGTTCGCCGGGCTGCCGATGTCGGTCTGGCTGGCGGCGGTGCTGTTCGCGATCGCCGGCTGGGTGCTGCGCTACCACCGCGTCGGCCGCGCGCTGTACGCGATCGGCGGGAACCGCGAAGCCGCGCGGGCGGCCGGTGTCCGCGTCGACCGGATCGCGTGGGCGGTGTTCGTCGTCGCCGGGATCCTCGCGGCGATCGGCGGGCTCGCGTACACGGGTTACGTCGGGGCGCTGGGCGCGAACCAGGGGTCCGGGCTGATCCTGCAGGTGTTCGCGGCGGCGGTGATCGGCGGCGTCTCGCTCGACGGCGGCAAGGGCACCCTGGTCGGCGCCCTCACCGGCGTCCTGCTGCTGTCGTCGGTGTCGAGCCTGCTCAACTACGCGCACGTGACGGCGGAGTGGCAGGGCGCGATCTACGGCGCCATCATCCTGGTCGCACTGATCATCGCTCGCTACGCGGGCGGAAAGCCGCAAACCTGACCAACGCGCTGTGATCATCCGACCACTGCGAGGAGAAAGAGCGTGTCAGGAGGCTTCCGCGGCCGGCTCGGCGTCCGAGTCGGGCACCGTCGGGTCGTCCGCGGTGCCCAGGGCGTTGCGCAGCCACTGCTCCACGCCCGCGACGTGCACGGTCGCCCACGAACGCGCCAGCTCCGGCTCGCGCGCCGCGATCGCCTCGTAGATCGCCGAGTGCTGTTCCCGGGTCTTCGCGACCGCGCCCTCCTGGGTGAGGCCGCGCCAGATCCGGGCGCGCGCGGTCGGCCCGGAGAGGCTGTCGAGCAGCGAGCAGAGCACCGGGTTGCCGGAGCCGTCGGCGATCTTGCGGTGGAACTGCAGATCGTTGGCGACCAGCGCCTCGACGGTCGGCGAGTCTTCCAGCTCGCCGAGCAGCTGGCCCAGCTCGGTGATGTCGTCGTCGCTCATGTGCAACGCGGCCAGCGCGGTCGCGGCCGGCTCGAGGATCCGCCGCACGGCGAGGAAGTCGAGCACGGTGTCGTCGCGGTGGAAGTCGACCACGAACGTCATCGCGTCGAGCAGCAGGTTCGGCTCGAGGCTGGTGACGTACGTGCCGTCGCCCTGCCGGACGTCGAGCACCCTGATCAGGCACAACGCCTTGACGGCCTCCCGCAGGGAGCTGCGCGAGAGCCCGAGCCGCTGGGCCAGCTCGGCCTCCTTCGGCAGCCGGTCTCCCGGCGCCAGCTCGCCGGAGATGATCATGTCCTTGATCTTGTCGATCGCGACATCGGTGACGGGCATCGCGTCCGCCCTCCCTGCAACAGACCTCGGATGTTTCGGTGTTGCTCCCCAGCGTGCCATGTCCCGGCGAAGGAGTGGTGATGACCCACCAGCCCGCACCACAAAGAGTGGCGCTCCATACCCGCCTGAAGCCGGGGAAGGAGGCCGAGTACGAGTCCGTCCACGCGGTCATCCCGCCCGAGCTGGACGTCGCGCTGCGCGAAGCCGGCGTCCGCACCTGGCGGATCTGGCGTAACGGTCTCGACCTCTTCCACGTCGTCGAAGTCGACGACTACGCGGCGATGCGCGCGGCGTTGCGGGACCACCCCGCGAACGTTCCGTGGCAGGCCCGGATGGCCGAGCTGCTGGCCGTCGAAGACGACTACTCCGGCGGTGACACCGGCATCGGGCTGGTCTGGGAACTGCCGGCGAAGGAGTGACGGCGTTGGAACTCTCCCTGTCCCCGCTGGGTCTCGGCTGCGCGCAGCTGGGCAACCTCTACCACGCGATCAGCGACGAAACGGCGGCCGCGACCGTCGGGCGCGCGTGGGACGAGGGCATCCGGTACTTCGACACCGCCCCGCACTACGGCCTCGGCCTGTCGGAGACCCGCCTCGGCGCGGCCCTGCGCGCGCACCCCCGCGACGAGTACGTGCTCTCGACGAAGGTCGGCCGCGTGCTCGAACCGAATCCGGACGGCGCCGGCGCGCGGGACGACGAGGGCTTCGCGGTCCCGGCCGCGTACCAGCGCCGCTGGGACTTCAGCCGCGACGGCGTCCTGCGGTCCCTCGAGGACAGCCTGACGCGGCTGGGACTCGACCGCGTCGACATCGTCTACGTGCACGATCCCGACGACCACTTCGAAGAAGCCCTGCGCGGCGCCTTCCCCGCGTTGCGCGAACTGCGCGAGCAGGGGGTGATCGGCGCGTTCGGCGCCGGGATGAACCAGGCGCCGATGCTCACGGAGTTCGTCCGCCGCACCGACCTCGACGTGCTGCTGGTGGCGGGGCGCTACACGCTGCTCGACCAGCCGGCGCTCGACGAGCTGCTGCCGCTCTGCGTCGACCGCGGCGTCTCCGTCGTGGCCGGCGGCGCGTTCAACGGCGGCATCCTGGCGACCGCGGAGCCGGGCGGCGTCTACGACTACGCGGAAGCCCCGCCGGAGCTGGTCGAGCGGGCCCGGCGGATCGCCGAGGTGTGCGCGCGGCACGGCGTCGAGCTACCGGAAGCCGCGCTGGCGCTGCCGATGGCCCATCCCGCGGTGGCGTCGGTGGTCGTCGGCGCGCATGATCCTTCGCAGGTCAGCGTGAACGCGCGGCGCGCGCGGGCCGTCGTGCCACCCGAGCTGTGGACCGACCTGGTCGACGCGGGCTTGCTGCGCGCCGACGTCGTCATCGCCGAAGGAGTCTCATGATCGACGCCCACCACCACCTGTGGGACCCGTCGCGGCGCGAGTACCCGTGGATGGCGGGGGCGGCGCTCGACCCGATCCGCCGTCCGTACACCGTGGACGACCTGCGCGCGGTCACCAAGGCGGCCGGCGTGCACGCGACGGTGCTGGTCCAGACGGTGTCGTCCGCCGAAGAGACGGCGGAGTTCCTCGCGACGGCGGCCGCGGAACCGGTGATCGCGGGCGTCGTCGGCTGGGTGGACCTGGCGGCCCCGGACGTCGTGGACCGGCTGGCCGCGTTGCGGGAGCAGGGCCCGCTGGCCGGGATCCGGCACCAGGTGGAGACCGAGCCGGACGACGACTGGCTGCTGCGCCCGGAGATCGTGGCCGGGCTGAGCGCGGTGGCGTCGGCCGAATTGGCGTTCGACCTGCTGGTCCGCCCGGCGCAGCTGCCCGCGGCCACCGAGCTGGCGTTGCGGCTGCCGGAGCTGCGGCTGGTGCTGGACCACGCGGCGAAGCCCCCGATCGCGGCGCGGGAGTGGGAGCCCTGGGCGTCCGGCGTGGCGGCGCTCGCCGCGCGGGAGAACGTCGTGTGCAAGCTCTCCGGGCTGGTCACGGAGGCGCACTGGACGGGCTGGGAGGTCGGGCACCTGCGCCGGTACGTCGAGCACGTGCTGGACGTGTTCGGGCCGGAGCGGCTGGTGTTCGGCTCGGACTGGCCGGTCTGCGAGCTGGCGGCGTCCTACGAGGTGGTCCTGGACGCGGCGATCGCGCTGACCGGCGGGCTTTCCGACGCCGAGCGGCTGGGCGTGTTCGAGTACAACGCCCGCCGCGTCTACGGCTTGGATGCGAGCGGGGAGACCTCCTCCAGGGGGTAGAGGAGGTTTCCCCGCTCGCGGCTGGGGAGGCTCAGAATTCTTCGTCGCGGATCATGCCGCGCAGCCGGGTCAGGGCGCGGTGCTGCGTCACGCGGACGTTGCCCGCGGAGATCCCGAGGGCTTCGGCGGTCTCCTGCGCGGAGAAGCCGACCGCGATGCGCAGGGTCAGGATTTCCTGCTGCACGCGCGGCAGCGAGGCGAGCAGCCGGCCGAGGCGGGCGCCGAGGTCGAGGTGCAGCGCGTGGGACTCGGGCTCGTTGCCGGCGACGAGCGGGCGCTCCGGGAGCTCGGGGACGGGCTCGGAGCGGTCGCGGGCGACGGCGCGGTAGGCGTCGGCGACCTTGTTGGCCGCGATCGCGTGGACGAGGTAGAGGAAGGAGCCGCCGCGGTCCTGGTAGTCCGGGAGGGCCTTCAGCACCGCGAGGCAGACCTCCTGGGCGACGTCGTCGGCCGAGAGGTAGGAGAGGTCGCGCCCGCCCATGCGCGCCCGGCAGTACCGCACCACGACCGGCTCGATCATCTGGAGCAGGCTGTGGATGGCGGCGGGGTTGCCCTCGCCCGCGTCCTTGACGAGCGGGTCGAGGTCCTCCTTGGTGAGCCGCCCGCTGGGGCGCGGCAATGACTCCGGAGTCCGATAATCGCGAACGCCGCTGTCCGATTGCCCGGTGGTCCTCGTCGGTGCTGTCATGAGTCGTCTCCCCGGCCGACCCTCGACCGCCGCTGCCGGTGATCAACGCTCTGTGATGTTCCGATCGCAGATACTCCGGGAGATCCGGGCTTACCTGCGTTCCGTGCGACGCTGGGTAATCGTAAGCACCTCATGGCGCATCAGTCCAGATTTCAACGACCAATACCCCGTTAGCAGCAGCGGTCGTGATGTTCCCGCGACCAGACCCTGCACATTGCGATTAATCGGTTTCAGGATGTGCCGACTTCACCCGTCAGTGGAGAACGGCCACGGAAGCGGCAGTCACGGTCACGGCCAGCGACACGACGGCGGGCAGGACCGGGCTCATGGTGGCCGGCCGGCCGGTCCGCAGCACCCGTTCGCGCCGCACGGCCACGCCCGCTAGCAGGGCGGATGTCACGGCGGCGAGCAGCGCGGGCACCAAAGAGACACCCCAATGGCGCTGGGAGGCGGCGTGCAGGAGAAGTACGGTGCAGGCGGCGGAGGCGAGGGCGGTCCGCCGCCAGGCGAGCCCGGTGCGCTCGGCCTGCGCGCCGTCGGGCGTGGTCACGGGATTACCGGCAGGGCGATGACGGTACTTCTGACGTCGTGATAATCGCGAAGCAGCGGTATTCGGGGGACGTGGTGAGGCCCGGCGGCGTTGCGTCGAATGGCTGGAACGGCTTCCGGCGGGGTCCGGCGGCCGTGTTCGGACGGCCTAGCGCCGTGTGCGGTCCGTGGCGAAGCGTGCGGCTTCGGTGGGGCCGGGGCGGGCGCGAGCGGCGATCGTGAGTCGGCGGCCGGCGGTATTCGGTTGCTCCGGTCGCAGGGGAGCTGTGTGGTCCGGGTGGCCTGCCCGGCCCGGGACGTGTCCCGCTCGCTCACGACACCACCAGCAACACCGCCGCCGCCACGGTCAGGGCCAGCAGGCCGCCCGTCAGGGCCACGATCATCAAGCTTCGCGGCAGCGGCTCCCCGGCTCGCATCGCGATCTGCACCCGGCGCCACCGCGGGTAGGCCGTCGCGGCCAGCGCTGCCGCCAGGACCACGCACAGCCCGGCCAGCACCGCGCCGGCCGTGGCCGAGGCCGGGACCAGCTGGTGCACCGCCACCCCGCCCGCCAGCAACCCCAGCGCCGTCCGGAGCCACGCGAGGAACGTCCGCTCGTTGGCGAGCGTGAAGCGATAATCCGGTTCGGTGCCGCCCGTGTGGGGCTTGATGTCGTCCGAGGCCACGTCTCCAGACGCTAGCCGCTGTGCGCCGGCGTGGCCGCTCGGTGCGCGAACACCCACCAGCGCAGCACCGCGAACCGCACGAACCCGCCGACCAGGCTGGCCAGCAGCAGCGTGCCGGTCTCCTCCCACGACGTCGGCCGGTCGACGACGGCGTCGAGGATCGCCAGCACCGCCGAGCCGTACCCGGCGTAGAAGGCGAACGTCAGCAGGTCCTGCAGGTGCCGCTTCCCGGCGTTGCTGGGCCGCCCGGCGAAGGTGACGCGGCGGTGGAACTCCGTGTTCCCGATCGTCGTCAGCGCGATCGCGACCAGGTTCGCCACCTGGGAACCGAGCTCGTCGCGCAGCAGGAGGAACAGCGCCGCCTGCACGCCCGTTGTCACGACACCGGCCACGACGTACCACGCGGCGTGCGTGCCGAGCTCGTGGTGCCGCTCCGGGTCGGTGGCGAGCAGCCGGTGTCCCGGTGCGCACCTGGTGGTGGCCATGATCCGAACCTACTCTGCGTTCACAAACTTGTGAATATGTTAAACCCGTTGAAGAAATGTGATCCCGGTGACACCGCCCGGGTTTGAAGTCCCCGACGCCCCGGGTAGGTCACCCGCGATGACGGGAGAGAACCAGTGAGTGAACCGGAGAGCTTGGAGCCCAGTGAAGCGCTGGACGAGGACGAGCTGCGCGTGGACCCCCTCGAAGCGGGCATCGACCCGCCCGAGCACTGGAGCGCCGCCGACCGCTTCGGCACCACGCCCAGAGAAGCGCGCGAAGGCGAGCCGATGGAGCAACGCCTCGCCGAAGAGGTTCCGGACACCGAGCCGGAGCCGGTCCCGGAGCGCCCGCTCGCGGTGACCCCGGCCGACCAGCTCGACGAGACCGTCGAAGACGCGCCGGCGGACTTCGAGCAGGTGACGCCGGACGACGAGGTCCCGCGCCGCCACGCCGACCCCGATCCGCGCGAACAAGCGGACTACGCGGGCGGGTCCGTGGCGGACGCCATCCGTGAGGCGCGGCAGGGCTGATCCGCTCAGACTGCGCGCCCGAACGGACGCCCCTAGCGTGGGGCACCACAGTGCATCGGACCGCGACGAAGGGAAGGCCGAAAGATGCTGACCGTGACCGAAGCCGCCGCCGAGGCGATCACCGCGTTGACCAGCCAAGGGGAAGGTGAAGCCGGGCTCCGCCTGGCGGTCCAGAACGCCGACGGCGAAAGCGCCCAGCTGGCGCTGTCCGTCGCCCCCGAACCCGCGGCGGGCGACAGCGTGCTGGGCGCCGAGGAAGGCCCGAAGGTCTTCCTGGAACCGCAGGCCGCGGCGTTGCTCGACGACAAGGTGCTCGACGTCCAAGAGGACGAAGCCGGCGGAGTCGCCTTCGCCGTGCTGCCGCAGCACACGAGCTGACCGCCGCGAACGGGCCTTTCGCAGCGCCGCGAGAGGTCCGTTCGTCAGCGGGGCCGCCAGCCGCGGACCAAATCCGCGGCGCGCTCCCGCAGCAGTTCCGCCGCGTGCGCCCGCGCGTGGTCCAGCGACGGCGCGTGGTCGATCAACGCGCTGCTCGCGACGACGCCGAGCCGGGCCAGCCCCGCGGCGTCGAGCTGGATCCGCCCGGCCAGCGCCATCAACGGCACCCCGCGCGGCCGCGCCCGGTCCGCGATCCCGGCCGGCGCCTTGCCGTTCAGGCTCTGCTCGTCGAGCGAACCCTCGCCGGTGATGACGAGATCGGCGCCCTCCAGGGCTTCGTCGACGCCGGTCAGCCCGGCGATGAGGTCGAACCCGGATTCGACGGTCGCACCGAGGGCGATCGCACCGGCGGCGACCCCGCCACCGGCCCCCGCGCCCGGAATCCCCGAGACGTCCGGAGCGCCGCCCACCCGCAGCGCGTGCGCCCACCGGCCGAGCGCCTCGTCGAGCAGCCGCACCTCCGACGGCCCCGCGCCCTTCTGCGGCCCGAACACGGCCGCCGCGCCCGAGGCGCCCAGCAACGGGTTCGTGACGTCGGTGGCGACCGAGACACGCACGCCGTCGAGACGCTCCCGCACCGGCGTCAGCTCGGTCGACGCCACCCGCGAAAGCGTGCCGCCGCCGAGGCCGACCGGCGCGCCGAACGCGTCGAGCACGCCGGCGCCGAGCGCGCTGAGCATCCCGGCACCGCCGTCGGTGCTGGCCGTGCCGCCGACCGTCAGGACGAGCCGGCGAGCGCCGTGCACCAGCGCGTCGGCGAGCAGTTCCCCGACGCCCCAGGTGTGCGCGCTCAGCGCGGTTTCCGGGCTGGGCTCGACGAATTCGATCCCGCACGCCCGCGCCGATTCGACGTAGGCGGTGCCGTCGAGCACCGCGTAAGAAGCCTTGACCGCCTCCTCCAGCGGCCCGCGGACCGTCAACCGGACGATGCGCGCGCCCGCCGCTTCGAGGACGTCGAGGGTGCCTTCGCCGCCGTCGGCGACCGGGCAGGTGACGATCTCGGCGTCCGGCAAGGCGTCTCGCACACCGAGGGCGATCGCTTCCGCGGCCTCGACCGCGGTGAGACTGCCCTTGAACTTGTCGGGCGCGATGACGACACGGGTCACGGCTTCACCTCCGTCAGCGGGGGACGCCCGGCGAGCACCGCCGCGACGTTGCGGGCCGCCAGCACGGCCATCGCGGTCCGGGTTTCGACCGTGGCCGACCCGAGGTGCGGGCTCAGCACGACGTCTTCGCGGCCGAGCAGCCGCGGTTCGACGTCGGGCTCCTTCTCGAACACGTCCAGCGCGGCGCCCGCGATCTCCCCGGCTTCGAGCGCGTCCGCCAGCGCGGCTTCGTCGACGACCGGGCCGCGCGTCGTGTTCACCAGGTACGCGCCGGGTTTCATGGCGCGCAACGCGGCCGCGTCGATGAGGTGCCGCGTCTCCGGCGTCAGCGGGCAGTGCAGCGAGACGACGTCCGAACGCGCCAGGAGCTCTTCGAAGGACACGTATTCCGCGTCGAAGTCCTGCTTCGACCGTCCTGAGTAGACGATCGACATCCCGAACGCCCGCGCGCGCCGGGCCATCGCCCGGCCGATCTGGCCGAGCCCGACGATGCCGAGCGTCTTGCCCTGCAGGCCCGAGCCGAGCAGGAAGCCGAGGTGGAACGACCACGGTGTGCGCGAACGCAGCAGCCGTTCCCCTTCGCCGATCCGCCGCGTGACGGCGAGCAGCAGGCCGAACGCGAGGTCGGCCGTGGCGTCGGTCAGCACCCCGGGCGTGTTCGTGACGACGACCCCGCGGGAGGCCAGCGCCGGGACGTCGACGTTGTCGTACCCGACGGCGACGTTCGCGACCACCTTCAACCCGGGCCCGGCGGCGTCGGCCAGCGCGCCGTCGAGCCGGTCGTGCAGCATCCCGACGACGGCCGAAGCGCCGGAGACGAACTCGTGCAGTTCGTCCGGCGCCAACGGCCGGTCGGCGGGCGACACCACCACGTCGCCCGCCTCGGCGAGGAGCTTCACCGCGTCGTCCGGAATCCATCGGGTCACCACGATCTTGGTCACCCCGACAGGCTAGTTCACCGCACCGACAGTTCAGCCCCGCTGAACGGCGTCGAGAACGATCTCCGACTGCGCGGCGGCCCCGGCGCCGTTGGGGTGGAAGGGGAACGCGAGCAGCAGCGGGTTGCTCGTGGAGATCGGGATCAGGCCCTCGACGTACCGCACAGTGGGCGCCTCGCACGCGTCGTGCCCGAGCGTGGGGGAGTAGGTGTCGACGAGTTCGACGCCGTTGTCCGCGGCCACGCGCGCGAGCATGGCGTTCATCGAGAGGAACTTCGCCTGCAGGTACGCGACGTCGCCATCGGCGATCGGGATGACCGGCCAGCAGCCCTTCCCGCTCGCGGGCAGCCCGGCGAGGTAGTTCACGAGCAGGATCCGCGCCTGCGGGGACCGCTCCTTGATCGCCTGCAGCGATGCCGCGATCTTCGGTTCCGTCGCCTTGACTGCGTTTTCCAGCTGGTCGACGCCGCCCGCGGTGAACTTCGCCTTGCACGTGCTCACCGGGAGGAGGGTGAGGCACTTGGTCACGGCGGAGGCGAGCCCGATGTCGTTGCCGCCGATCCCGACCGTGACCAGGTCCGTGGTCGCCGTGAGCCGGTCGAACTGCGGCGGGTTCGTCCCGCCCAGCGGCAGCTTCTGCGGCTGGGTGAAGTCCGTCGTCGTCGCGCCGCCGCAGCTCGCGTCCCGGAAGGTTTCGACGCCGAGCGCGCCGGCCACCTCGTGCGGGTAGTCCGAAGTGGACTGTGCGCAGTCGAGCGGGGTGAACCGCGTGGTGGGCGGGAAGGTGACGAAGACGTCGGCGGTCCAGGAGTCACCGAGGGCGACGTACTCCCGGTAGGGCGTGCTCGCCGCCGCCGGGGCGGCGAAGGCAAGCGCGGCGAGAACGGGCACGAGCAGGACGGTCAGGCGCTTGCGCATGCTGCCTCCGTTGGCAACTGAAGTGAAGGACTTTCACATTCGGCTCGTGTCCGGTGAAAAGTCAATCCACCTCACCCGTCCTGGTGACGCCGGTCGGCGTGGGTATTCAGACCCTGCTCAGCCGCACGACGGCGCTCGCGTAGCCACTCCCCGGCAGGTCGACGTCGAGGCCGTGGCTCAGCAGCACCGCGCCGTCGTGGACGACGCCGCCCGAGTCGCGGTACCGCGCGGACGGGTCGAGCCCCGCCAGCCGCGGCGGGGTGACCGGCCGCGCGAACTCCGCGGGCCGCCGCCAGAAGAACACGACCACGTCGTCGTCCAGGACGTACTGCACCGCGGTCAGCGCCGACTTCGCCGGGTCCGCCAGCCGGTACAGCTGGCCGTGCTGCACCACCGGCCGGATTTCCTTGTACAGCGCGACGAGCGACGCCGCCTCGTCGAGTTCGTCCGGGGACCACCGGGGCAGGTCGCCGCCCAGGCCGAGCACGCCCGCCATCGCGACGTGGAACCGGAAGCTCAGCGGCGCCTCGCGGCCCGTCGTCGGATTGGGGCTGTCGGTGACCCAGGCCGACATCGTGCCGGCCGGGTAGAGCTGGCCGTAGCCGTGCTGGATGGTGATCCGGTCGGCGGCGTCGGTGTTGTCCGACGCCCAGATCTCGTCGGTGCGCGCGAGGATCCCGAGGTCGGTGCGCCCGCCGCCGCCCGCGCAGCCCTGGATCCGCAGCGCGGGGTGGTCGGCGCGCAGCCGGTCCAGGATGGCGTGCACCGCGCGGACGTGCCCGACCCAGAGCCGTCCCGCGTCCTCGCCCGCCGCCGGCCACCCGGCCTCGGTGAACGCGCGGTTCATGTCCCACTTGAGGTAGTCGATCCCGTGCTCGCCGACCAGCCGGTCGAGCCACTTGTGCGCCCAGTCCGCGACGTCGGCACGTGCGAAGTTCAGCACGAGCTGGTTCCGCAGCGTGGTGCGCTCGCGATGAGCCATGTGCAGCACCCAGTCCGGGTGCGTGCGGTAGAGCTCGCTGTCCGGGTTGACCATCTCCGGCTCGACCCACAGCCCGAACTTCATCCCGTGCGCGTGGACGGCGTCGACCAAGGGGCGCAGCCCGGCCGGGAAGCGCTGTTCGTTGGCGGTCCAGTCGCCGAGGCCGGCGGTGTCGCCGGTGCGGGCGCCGAACCAGCCGTCGTCCATGACGAACAGCTCGGCTCCCAGGCGAGCCGCGGCGTCGGCGAGGGCCGTCTCGGTGGCTTCGTCGACGTCCCAGCCGGTCGCCTCCCAGGAGTTGTAGACGATCGGCCGCAGCTCCTCGGGGTGCGGCTGGACGAACTCGCGGACGTAGGCGTGCCACCGCCGGCTCGTGCCGCCGAAGCCGTCGGCCGCGTAGAGCCCGGCGAACACCGGCGTCTCCCAGGTTTCGCCGCGCAGCAGCCGCCAGCCGACGTGCTCGTGGCCGAACCCGCCGGTCCACGTGACGCGGCCGGTGTGCGTGTGCTCGACGGTGATCCGCCAGCTGCCGCTCCAGGCGAGTGCCGTCGACCAGACCTCGCCGGCTGTCTCGGTCGCGTCGCCGGCGTCGAGCATCACCCAGGGGTTGACCTGGTGGCTGGACACCCCGCGGCGGCTGGTCAGCGTGGTTTCGCCGACCGGCAGGGCTTCGCGCAGCACGCCGTACTCGGCGCTCCACGCGCCGGAGGTCCGGGTGAGCCGCGCGCCGTCGCGCCGGGGGAGCGTCCACGCCGCGGAATCCGTGCGCAGCAGGGAAATCGGTGCTTCACCGGTGTTGCGCACCGACGTCCAGCGTTCGACGACGTCGCCGCGGACGCGGTAGTGCAGCGAAAGTTCCAGCGGGTAGTGCCGATCCACGAGCCGCACGACCAGGGAGTCCTCGGTGCCGGTGTACCCGTCGTAGCGCCATTCGAGCGCCGACGTCCCGTCCTCGTAGCGCACGGCCAGCGCCGCGACGCCGAAGAACGCGCCGCCCTCGGCCGGCAGCTCCTGCCGCTCGTCGCCCGGCTCGTCGAAGCTGCTGTCGGCCGGGTTGCGGCGCGAGGCGACCTGCGTGGCCTGCGCCAACGTCAGCGGCGGGCCCCAGTGGACGTGGCGCGGCCGGTCGTCGGCGTCGAGGCGGAAGGCGTACGAGCTCTCGGGGGTGCGCAGCAGCCAGAGCCGGTGCGCGGGGTCGTGTTCGACGAGCGACATGATCCCGAGCGTAGGCATGACCAGCCGAAAAATAAATTCTTGACGAAGTTAATTAATCCTGCCTACCCTTCCGGCCATGCCTCGCAGTGCACCGGCAAGGGCGCCGATCACCAGTCCCGCGGCAGCGACCGTGTTCACCACGGTCCTGACCGAAGGGCCGGTTTCCCGCGTCGACGTCGCCCGCCGCACCGGTCTGTCCTCGGCCGCGGTCACCAAGGCGGCCCGGCCGTTCATCGAGGCCGGCTACCTCGAAGAGCTCGCCTCCGAAGGTCGCACGACGCCCGGCGCGGGGCGGCCCGCCAACCCCCTGGCCATCCGGCCCGACCGCGAGTACTTCGTCGGCGTCAAGATCACCGGCGACGACCTCATCGGCGTCGTCACCGACCTGCGTGCCGACGTCCGCGCCAGCGCCCACCACGCGCTGACGAGCCACGACGTCGAGCACGTCGTGCGGGCGCTGGCCGACCTCGTCGGCGAGCTGCTGGCCGGCCCGACCCCGGACGGCACCAGCAACCTCCGCGCCCGCGCCTATTGCCTGGGCGTCGCGGTCTCCGGCGACGTCGACCGCGCGTCCGGCGTCGTCCGGTACTCGCCGTTCCTCGGCTGGCGCGACGTGCCGCTGGCTTCCCTTTTGGAAGACGCCACCGGCCTCACCGTGACGCTGGAGAACGACGTCAAGGCGCTCGCTGTCGCCGAGCAGTGGTTCGGCGAAGGCGTCGGCGCGTCGTCGTTCGCGCTGGTCACGGTGGGTACGGGCATCGGCAGCGCGCTCGTGGTGAACGGCGACCTGGTCCGCGGCGCGCACGGGGTCGCGGGCGAGATCGGGCACGTCCCGGTCGCCGACGGCGGGCCGTCCTGCCACTGCGGCGGCCAGGGCTGCGTCGAGGCGATCGCGTCCACCGAAGCGATCCTGACCCGGGCCCGGCTCATCGCCGCGGAACCTGGCTTGACCATGGAAGACGCTGTGGCGCGCGCCCGCGGCGGTGACGAGCTGCTGCGGGACGTGTTCGCCGGGGCCGGGCACGCGATCGGGCTCGGCCTGGCCGCGCTGGTCAACCTGTTCGGCCCGGAGCGGGTGGTCGTCTCGGGGGAGGGCGTCGCGACCTACGACCTGTTCGAGGACCAGATCCGCCGGACCTTCGCGGTCCAGGCGTTCGGCAGCGCCGCCCGCTGCGGCCTGGTGATCCGGCCGCTGCCGTTCGAGGAATGGGCGCGGGGCGCGGCCGCCGTCGCCATCCAAAGTCTTTTCGTCGCCGAGAGCGTCTAAGGAGTCCCTGTGAGCCCCATGAACCGGAGAAGCTTCCTGGTCGGTTCCGTCCTCTTCGCCGGTGGCGCCGCCCTCGCGGGCTGCACCAGCGATCCGTTGAACAAGAACGCGGGCGCCGCTTCCGGCGCGAAAGTGACGCTGCAGCAGTGGTACCACGCGTACGGAGAATCCGGGACGCAGCAAGCGGTCCAGCGGTACGCGCAGGAGTTCACGAAGGCCAACCCGGACATCGCGATCAACGTCAGCTGGATCGCCGGCGACTACGAGACCAAGCTCAACTCGGCGATGCTCACGGCGCAGGCGCCCGACCTGTTCGAGCTGGGAGACTTCCGCTACCAGAACGTCAAGAACGGCCTGCTCGCGCCGCTCGACGACGTCATCGCGCCGGCCAAGGCCGACTTCAGCCCGGCCGCGCTGGACACCGTGACCGTCGACGGCAAGATCTACGGCGTCAAGATGATCGACGACGTCATGATGCTGTACTACCGCAAGTCCGCGCTGCAGGCGGCGGGCGTGCAGCCGCCGCAGACGTTCGCCGAACTCCTCGAGGCGACGCGGAAGCTGAACACCGGCAAGCAGAAGGGCCTCTACGTCGGCACCGACGGCGTCGGCGAAGCGGCGACGCTCCTGCTCTGGTCGTCCGGCGGGGACTTCTTCGACTCGAGCGGCAAGAAGGTCGCCTTCGCCTCACCCGAGGCCGTCGCCGCGATCGCCGGGCTCAAGCAGCTGCACGACACCGGCGGCCTGCTCCAGGGCTACCCGACCGACTGGTCCGACCCGGGCGCGTTCGCCAACGGCGCGACCGCGATGCAGTGGGGCGGCCTGTGGTCGCTGCCGGACATCAAGAAGGCGCTCGGTGACGACTTCGGCGTCGTCGCGTGGCCGAAGTTCGGCGACGCGGGCAAGCAGGTCGCGCGCGTCGGCGGCTGGTACCAGCTGGCGAATGCGAAGAGCCAGAACCTCGACGCCGTCAAGAAGTTCATCGACTGGCTGTGGATCAAGAACGCCGACCTGCAGAAGGACTGGTGCGTCAAGTACGGCTTCCACATCCCGGCCCGCAAGCCGGTCGCCGCGCAGACCACCGAGTTCTCCAGCGGCGCCGCGAAGGACGCCGTGACGATCTCGCAGCAGAACGGCAAGTCGTACTCGGGACTGTGGAACAAGGCGTCGGCGACGCTGTTCCTGCAGGCCGCGACGAAGATCGCGAACGGGGCGGACCCGGCCGCCGAGCTGGAGGACGCGGCGAAGAAGGCCCAGGCCGAAGTCGACAAGCAGCTGGCATGACCGCCTTGATGGAGGCTCCGGCTGTCGCGGTGGCGCCGAAGAAGCGCCGGCGTCGCCGGGACTGGCGGGCGATCGGCGCGTTCGCCGTGCTGACCGGCCCCGTGGTGATCGGGCTGGGGCTGTTCAAGTACGTCGCGATCGGGTGGAGCTTCCTGCTCAGCTTCAACGACGCGCGCGGCACGATCACCCTCGGGAACTGGATCGGCTTCGACAACTACGCGTTCCTGCTCGGCGACGACGCCTTCCTGACGTCGCTGTCGACGATCGCGCTGTTCACCGTGTTCATCGTGCCGATCACGTTCGTCGCGTCGCTCGGCCTCGCGGTGCTGATCAACAGCATCAAGCGCGGCAAGGCGTTCTTCCGGACGATCTTCCTCATCCCGGCGGCGGTGTCGTACGTCGTCGCCGCGCTGGTGTGGAAGATGGCGCTGTTCAACGGCCTCCCGTCCGGCGTCGCGAACGTGCTCGGCGGGCTGTTCGGCGCCGATCCGGTGCCGTGGCTGTCGGAGACGAGCCCGCCGGTGTACTGGGTCGCGGTGGTGACGCTGCGGCTGTGGCTGCAGGTCGGGCTGTACATGATCCTGTTCCTGGCCGGGCTGCAGGCGATCTCGCCGTCGCTGTACGAAGCCGGGGAACTGGACGGCACGACGAAGTGGCAGGCCTTCCGCTACATCACGCTGCCGCAGCTGCGGAACACGTCGGTGGCGGTGCTGCTGCTGATCCTGATCGCCGCGTTCCAGGCCTTCGACGAGTTCTACAACCTGTTCGGCACCGGGCTGTCGGGCACCGCGACGGCGCCGGTGAAGCCGCCGCTCGTCTATCTGTACGACTCCGCGCTCGGCGACCAGAACTACGGCGTCGGCTCGGCGGGCGCGTTCCTGCTGACCGTGCTCATCGTCGTGATCACGCTGCTGCAGGGCCGGTTCGTCGGCTTCGGGAAGAAGGACTGATGGCCGTCCTCGCCGCCCCTCGCGTTCGCAAGGCCCCGAAGTACGTCCTGGCGTCCGTGCTGTCGGTGATCTTCCTGCTGCCGTTCTACATCATGCTGCGCAACGCGTTGATGACGCGTCAGCAGGTCAGCTCGCCGGACTGGTCGTGGCTGCCGGACCCGCTGTCGTGGGTCAACTTCGGCGACCTGTTCGCCGACGCGTCGGTGCCGATGGCGCATGCGCTGTGGAACTCGTTCCTGGTCGCGATCATCACCGCGCCGGTCGGCACGCTGTTCGGTTCGATGGCGGGGTACGCGCTCGCCCGGATCAACGTCCCGGGACGCCGTGCGGTCTTCACGTACGTGCTGGTCACGCTGATGATCCCGCAGTCGGTGACGTTCGTGCCGACGTTCGTCGTCGTCGGATCCATGGGCGGGGTCAACACGGAGTGGGGGATCATCGCGCCGAACCTCTTCAGCGCGTTCACCGTGATCCTCTTCCGCAACTTCTACCTGCGGTTCCCCGTCGAACTGGAGGAGGCGGGCCGGCTCGACGGGCTCGGCTACCTCGGCGTCTACCGGCGGCTCGTGCTGCCGAACTCGGGGAGCATGATCGCGTCCCTGGGCGCGCTGATGTTCATCGAAAGCTGGAACGCGTTCCTGTGGCCGCTGGTGATCGGGCAAGACCCGTCTTCGTGGACCGCGCAGATCG
Source organism: Amycolatopsis camponoti (assembly GCF_902497555.1). Classification (NCBI taxonomy): domain Bacteria; kingdom Bacillati; phylum Actinomycetota; class Actinomycetes; order Pseudonocardiales; family Pseudonocardiaceae; genus Amycolatopsis; species Amycolatopsis camponoti. Next base: position 884,667 of record NZ_CABVGP010000002.1, read on the forward strand.
CGCTTTCGACGTTCCTGACCGCGCAGTCGGTCAACCTGCCGGCGCTGTTCGCCGGCGCTCTGGTCACCATCGCGCCGCTGGTCGCGATGTTCCTGGTCGCCCAGCGGTTCATCGTCAGCGGAATCGCCGCGAGCGGGCTCAAGGAGTAGGTCCCCTACCGAGGAGTGTTCAGTGAAGCGCCTCCTTTCCGTGTTCCTCGCTGTCCTGGGTCTTTCGGCCTTCCTGGTACCGATGGCCGACGCGCGGACACCGTTCGTCCGGCCGTTCATGGGCTGGAGCAGCTGGAGCCTCGAGTCGTCGACCCGCGCGGGTTACGGCACTTCGTGGCTCAACGAGTCGCACGTCCGCGACGCGGCTTCGGCCATGGCGTCGAAGCTCAAGTCCGCGGGCTACACCTACGTCAACATCGATTCGGGCTGGAACGCTTCGCAGTCCTGGGTCTTCCACACCGACGTCAACGGCATCCCCGACCCCGATCCGACGCGGTTCCCCTCCGGGATCCCGGCGTTGGCTTCTTACGTGCACTCCCTCGGGCTGAAGCTGGGCCTGTACGCCGTGACCGGGCTCGAGAAGGAGGTCTACGACAAGAACGCGCCGATCGCCGGGACGTCGTGCCACGCGCAGGACATCGCGTACCGGCCGCTGACGCCGTCCAACGGCTGGGGCGGCAACTGGAAGGTCGACTTCACGAACCCGTGCGCGCAGAAGTACTACGACTCGATCGTGGCCCGCTTCGCTTCCTGGAGCGTCGACTTCGTCAAGGTCGACGGGACGACCGCGGACAACGTCGCCGACATCAAGTCGTGGTCCGCCGCTATCGACCACTCGCGGCGGCCGATGTGGCTGACCGCGAGCGCGTGGCCGGTGCCGCGGTCCATCGGTTCCTCGCTGGCGCCCTACGCGAACGGCGTCCGGATCGACACCGACATGGAGTGCTACTGCGAGACGGTTTCCTCGTGGGACAGCTCGGTGAAGGCGCGGTGGGCGGACCTGCCCGGCTGGCAAGGCGTGTTCGGCCCGCAGTACCGGCCGGACCTGGACTCCATGCCGATCAGCAACAACACGGGGTCCGGCATCCAGGACGGCATCTCCGACGTCGAGCGGCAGAGCGTGATGACGTTCTGGTCCATGGCGTCTTCGCCGCTGTACGTCGGGGGAGACATCTACTTCCTGGACGCTTCCGCCGTGGCGATCCTGACGAACCCCGAGGTCGTCGCGGTCGACCGGTCGGGGACGTACGCGACGCGGGTGACCGGCGGCGACCGCCAGGTGTGGACGAAGCGCGCGCCGGACGGCCGGACGTACGCGGCCGTCTACAACCTGGGCTCCACGCCCGCGGACATCACGGTGGACCTCGGCGGGCCGGTGCGTGACCTCGTCGCGCGGAAGGACCTGGGTCGGTTCCGGGGATCGTGGACGGCTTCCGCGGTGCCGCCGCACGGCTCCCGCCTGGTGCGGATCGGCTGACGATTCTCTCGAAGGGGACTTTTCTCGCTGCTCGCGCGAGGAAAGTCCCCTTCGTCGTGCCTGCGTCATCCATTGGGTGGAAGACGTCTGGTCGGACGCCCGGGAGCCGTGCTATGTTCGGTTTCAGAACGAGTGTGCGTGATGCGAACAGATCTCGGGAGCGTGAGATGGCGGAGCTGCTGTCACTGGAGGAGGCCGTGGGCCGGCTGGTGCGCGACGGCGACACCGTCGCGCTCGAAGGGTTCACGCACCTCATCCCGGTCGCGGCCGGGCAGGAGATCATCCGGCAGGGCCGGCGGGGTCTCACGCTGGTGCGGATGACCCCGGACATCGTGTACGACCAGCTGATCGGCGCGGGCTGCGCGAGCAAGCTGATCTTCTCCTGGGGCGGGAACCCGGGAGTCGGTTCGCTGCACCGCTTCCGCGACGCCGTCCAGCACGACTGGCCGGTACCGCTGGAGATCGAGGAGCACAGCCACGCGGGCATGGCGAACCGGTACGTCGCCGGCGCGTCCGGCCTGCCGTTCGCGGTGCTGCGCGGCTACACGGGCACGGACCTGCCCGCCCAGACCGACACGATCAAGCCGATCACGTGCCCCTTCACCGGCGAGCGGCTCACGGCGGTCCCAGCGCTGAACCCGGACGTCACGATCGTCCACGCGCAGCGTGCCGACCGGGCCGGCAACGTCCAGATGTGGGGCATCACCGGCGTCCAGAAGGAAGCGGTCCTGGCGGCGAAGCGCTCGCTGGTGACGGTGGAGGAAATCGTCGACGAGCTGGAGCCCCGGGTGGGCGCGGTGATCCTCCCGTCCTGGGTGGTCACCGCGGTGGCCGAGGTCCCGGGCGGCGCGAAGCCGTCGTACGCGGCGGGGTACTACGAACGTGACAACTCGGCGTACCAGGCGTGGGACGAGGTGGGCCGCGACCGCGAGGAGTTCACGAAGTGGCTGAACGAGCTGACCGGGGTGACGGCATGAGCGCGGTTCTCGCCCTGCCTGGTCGCACCGCGACGCCGAGCTGTTCCCCGACCCGGCGGGCCCGAGCGGCGCACCAGCTCGGCAGCGCCCCGACCGCGCGCCGTTCCCCGGTGCAGCAGGCCCGAGCCGCTCACCGGCCCGGTGGCGGCGCGACCCGGCGCCGGTCCCCGATGCGGCGAGCCAGAGCGGCCATCCCGCGCCCGATCCACCCCACCACCGGCAACGCCCGCAAGACCGCGGAGGTCCCGGCATGAGCACCGACTACACGGCCGACGAGATGATGAGCGTCGCGGCGGCCCGTGCCCTCGGCGACGGCATGTCCTGCTTCGTCGGCATCGGCCTCCCGAGCAAGGCGGCGAACCTCGCCCGCCGCGCCCACGCCCCGAACCTCACGTTGATCTACGAATCCGGCTGCCTGGGCGCGAAGCCGTCGAGGCTGCCGCTGTCCATCGGCGACGGCGAGCTGGCCGACACCGCCGACGCCGTGGTCAGCGTCCCGGAGGTGTTCAACTACTGGCTCCAGCCGGGCCGCATCGACGTCGGCTTCCTCGGCGCCGCCCAGCTCGACAAGTTCGGCAACATCAACACGACCGTGATCGGCTCGGACTACCACGACCCGAAGGTCCGGCTGCCGGGCGCGGGCGGCGCCCCGGAGATCGCGGCGTCGTGTGGTGAGGTGTTCATCGTGCTGCGCCAGAGCCCCCGCGCGTTCGTGGAGAAGGTCGACTTCGTCACGTCGTTCGGCCACGGCTCCGGCAAGGGCGACCGCGAGAAGCTCGGCCTCCCGGGCCGGGGCCCGACGCTGGTCGTCACCGACCTCGGCCTGATGCGCCCCGACCCGGAGACGGCCGAGCTGACCCTCACCGAGCTGCACCCGGGCGTGGAGCTGGACCAAGCGGTCAAGGCGACGGGGTGGAAACTGAAGGTCGCGGACGACCTGAAGGTCACCCCCGCCCCGACCGAGCAGGAGCTGACCGTGCTCCGAGAGCTGGAGAAGGCATGACCGACGTCTACGTCCTCGACGCGATCCGCACCCCGTTCGGCCGCTACGGCGGCGCACTGGCCGGCGTCCGCCCGGACGACCTGGCCGCCGGGGTCCTCAAGGCCCTGCAGGCGCGCAACGACCTCGACCCGTCCACAGTGGACGAAGTCACCCTCGGCGACGCGAACGGCGCGGGCGAGGACAACCGTAACGTCGCCCGCATGGCCGCGCTCCTGGCCGGCTGGCCCACGAGCGTCCCCGGCAACACCGTCAACCGCCTCTGCGGCTCCGGCCTCGACGCGGTGATGCAGGCCAGCCGCGCGATCCAGGTCGGCGACGCGTCCCTGGTCGTCGCCGGCGGCGTCGAGTCCATGACCCGCTCGCCGCTGGTCATGCAAAAGCCCGAAAAGGCCTTCCCCGCCGGCAACCAGACCCTCTACAACACCGCGCTCGGCTGGCGCATGGTCAACCCGGCGATGCCGTCGGAGTGGACGATCTCCCTCGGCGAGTCCACCGAGAAGCTCGCCGAGCGCTACGGCATCGGCCGCGACGAGCAGGACGCCTTCGCCGCCCGCAGCCACGTCAACGCCGCGAAGGCGTGGGACGAAGGCTTCTACGACGACCTCGTCGTCCCGGTCGAGGGCGTCGACCTGGCCCGCGACGAGGGCATCCGCCCGGATTCCAGCGCCGAGAAGCTCGCCAAGCTGAAGCCCGTCTTCCGCAAGGAAAACGGCACCGTCACGGCGGGCAACGCCTCCCCGCTGAACGACGGCGCGTCGGCGCTCCTCCTGGGCGACGAAGCGAGCGCGAGCCGGCTCGGCGCGACCCCGCTGGCCCGGATCGCCGGCCGGGGCGCGGCGGGCGTCGACCCGGACGTCTTCGGCATCGGCCCGGTGCGCGCGGCCGAGATCGCCCTCGAGCGCGCCGGCATCGGCTGGGACGACCTGGTCGCGGTCGAGCTCAACGAGGCATTCGCGGCCCAGTCGCTGGCCTGCCTGCGCGACTGGAAGAAGCTCGACCCGGAGATCGTCAACACCCACGGCGGCGCGATCGCGATCGGGCACCCGCTCGGCGCGTCCGGCGGCCGCATCCTCGGCACCCTGGCGCACGACCTGCACCGCCGCGGCGGTGGCTGGGGACTCGCCGCCATCTGCATCGGCGTCGGCCAGGGCCTGGCCGTCGTCCTCGAAGGCCGGTAAGGGAGAGAAGACGTGGCTACTCCGACCGAATTCAGGCTGCCGCGCTACGGCGAGGACCCCGAGGGCACGCACCCGCCGCTCGGCTACCCCGGCTACCGCTCCACGGCGCTGCGGCACCCCAAGCAGGACCTGGTGCTGCTCCCGCAGATGCTGACCGAGGTCACCGGCCCGCTGCTCGGCCCCGGCCGCCTGGGCGAGCTCGACAACGACCTCACCCGTCAGCACGCGGGGGAGCCACAGGGGCAGCGGATCATCGTCACCGGCCGGCTGCTCGACGGCGAGGGCCGCCCGGTGCGCGACTCCCTCGTCGAGATCTGGCAGGCGAACGCGGGCGGCCGCTACCGCCACACCGGCGACCGCTGGCCGTCGCCGCTCGACCCGAACTTCGACGGCGTCGGGCGTGCCCTGACCGACAGCGACGGCCGCTACACCTTCACCACCATCAAGCCGGGCGCGTACCCGTGGAAGAACCACGACAACGCCTGGCGCCCCGCGCACATCCACTTCTCGGTGTTCGGTTCGGCGTTCACGCAGCGCCTGGTCACCCAGATGTACTTCCCGGACGACCCGCTCTTCTCCCAGGACCCGATCTTCAACTCCATCCCGGACGAGAAGGCCCGGCAGCGCATGGTCTCGCGCTACGACCACGAGATCACCCAGTCGGAGTGGGCGCTGGGGTTCCAGTTCGACATCGTGCTGCGCGGGCGCGACGCGTCGGTGTTCGAAGAGGAAGAGGACGAAGACGAATGACCAGCCTGCTTCCCACCCCTTCGCAGACCGTCGGCCCGTACCTGTCGATCGGGCTGCCCTGGCCCGACGGCCCGCACGTCGTGCCCGAGGGCACGCCCGGAGCGTTCTGGATCCGCGGCACCGTCCGCGACGGCAACGGCGACCCGGTCCCGGACGCGATGATCGAGACGTGGCAGGCCGACCCGGACGGCGGGTTCCGCCACCCCGACGACCCGCGCGGCGAAGCGTCGGGCGACTTCCGCGGCTTCGGCCGCTGTCCGACCACGCCTGAGGGCACGTACGGCATCCTCACCCTGCTCCCGGGCGTGGTGCCCGGCGAGGGCGGCACCACGCAGGCCCGCCACATCGACGTGTCGGTGTTCGCCCGCGGCCTGCTCAACCGGGTCGTCACGCGGATCTACTTCGAAGACCAGGACAACTCCGCAGACCCGGTACTGGCGACGGTCCCGGAGGAGCGGCGTGGCACCTTGATCGCGGCGAAGACCGAGGACGGCTACCGGTTCGACGTGCGCCTCCAGGGCGACGGAGAGACGGTGTTCTTCCGGGTATGACGAACGCGAACGGAGGTGACGGCGTGGGCGCCGTGCGGCTGCACCGGGTCGTCGAAGGGCCTGAAGACGGTCCGGTGGTGGTGTTCGGCGGGTCGCTCGGCAGCGACCTGAGGATGTGGGAACCCCAGGTCGTGCCGCTGCTGGAGCGCGGCTTCCGGGTGGTCCGCTACGACACGCGCGGGCACGGCGCTTCGCCGGTGCCGCCGGGGCCGTACGACCTCGAAGACCTCGGCTTCGACTTCCTCCGGCTGCTCGAAGACCTCGGCGTCGCGAAAGCGCACTTCGTGGGCCTGTCGCTCGGGGCGATGACGGGCATGTGGCTCGGCGCCCACGCGCCGGACCGGATCGCGAGCCTGGTGCTCTGCTGCACGTCCGCGAAGCTCGGCCCGCCGGAGATGTGGGCAGACCGGGCGCGCACGGTGCTCGAGAAGGGCACCGGCGCGGTGGCCGCCGCCGGCGTCACCCGCTGGCTGACGCCGGCCTACGCCGAGCGGCACCCGGACCGGGCCGCGTACCTGCGCTCGATGATCGCCGCGGTCCCGGCCGAGGGCTACGCGGCCTGCTGCGGCGCGATCGAGCGGATGGACCTGCTCGACGTGCTGCCGAAGATCACCGCGCCGACCCTGGTCATCGCGGGCGCCGACGACCCGGCCACCCCACCGGAGGGCCACGCCGACCTGATCGCGGCGGGCATCCCGGGCGCGCGGCTGGAGGTCGTGCCGGACGCCGCGCACCTGGGCAGCTACGAGCGGCCCGAAGAATTCACGAGGCTGATCCTCGAGCACTTGGAGGCGCTGTGACACCGAAAGACATGAGCACAGACCGTCACGACCAGGGCATGAAGGTCCGGCGCGAGGTGCTCGGCGACGAGCACGTCGACCGCGCCGTCGCGGGCACCACGGAGTTCAGCCGCCCGTTCCAGGACTACATCACCGAAGGTGCGTGGGGCTCGGTCTGGGCCCGCGACGGCCTCGACCGCCGGACGCGCAGCTGCGTGACGCTCGCGGCGCTGACCGCGTTGCAGGCGCACAACGAGCTGGCGATGCACGTCCGCGCGGCGATCCGCAACGGTCTTACGGCGGCGGAGATCGGCGAGGTCCTGCTGCACACGGCGGTCTACGCGGGAGCCCCGGCGGCGAACGCGGCGTTCGCCATCGCCCAGCGCACCCTGGCCGAGCTCGGCGAGCCGACCGCCCTGCCGGCGGACGCCGGATAAGGTGCCGGGCATGGACACGGGGAGGCCCATCGAAGTCGAGCTGGCCAGCGAGCCGGCCCACCGCGGTGCCCACCACGTCCAGTCACTGGAGCGCGGCCTGGCCGTGATCAAGGCCTTCCACGCCGGCGCGGCGGAGCTGACCTTGAGCGACGTCGCCCGGGCGACGGGTCTGACCCGCGCCGCGGCCAGACGGTTCCTGCTGACCCTGACCGACCTGGGCTACGTCCGCACGGACGGCAAGTACTTCTCGTTGACGGCACGGGTACTGGAGCTGGGGTATTCGTACCTGTCGAGCATGACGCTGCCCGAGGTCGCCCAGCCCCACCTGGAGCACCTGTCGGCGGGAGTGCACGAGTCGAGCTCGGTGTCGGTCCTGGAGGGAACGGACATCGTCTACGTGGCGCGAGTGGCGGTCTCGCGCATCATGACGGTGAGCATCAACGTGGGAACCCGCTTCCCGGCGTACGCGACATCGATGGGTCACGTCCTGCTGTCCGGCCTGAGCAAGGCGGAGCTGGAGGCTTACTTCGTGGTAGCCAAGCTCAACCGCCTGACGGACCGCACGGTGACGGCCCCGGACCGCCTCCGCGAGGAGCTGGCCAAGGTGACGGAGCAGGGCTGGGCAATGGTGGACCAGGAGCTGGAGGAAGGCCTCCGCTCGGTGGCGGCCCCGATCCACGACCGCGGAGGCCGAGTGGCGGCGGCGGTCAACCTGTCGACCCACGCGAGCCGCACCACGGCCGAGTCGGTGGAGCGGGATTTGGTGCCCCCACTGCTGGAGACGGCCCGAGCAATAGAGGCCGACTTGGCAGTCGGCGCCCCAGGCCGAGCCCATGGCTGAGAACGCAAGCCGGGTGGCGGGGGCCGCCGAGTACCGAGGGTGGGGTGCATCGGCCGAGTCCGCGGACGGGGTGCCCACCGGGCGGTCGGTGCTCCGATGACCCCGCCCGTCGCCGGCTTGCTGCTCGCCGCCGGGGCCGGTCGGCGGTTCGGTGGCCCCAAAGCGCTCGCCGAACTCGAGGGGCGACCTCTCGTCCTCCGGGCGCTCTCCACCCTCTCCGCCGCCGGCTGCCACCCCGTCCGCGTCGTCGTCGGCGCCGCCGCCGAGCAAGTGCGGGCCCTCCTGCCCGACCCCACCCAAGCCGTGTTCGCCGAAGGCTGGGAGACCGGCATGGGCGCCTCCCTCAAAGCCGGCCTGGCCTCCCTCTCCGGCGACCCGGCTCCGGTCGCGGCCCTGGTCCACCTCGTCGACCTGCCGTGGGTCGGCGCCGACATCCTCACCCGCGTCGCCGCGGACGCCACCGCCGAGACCGTCGCCCGCGCGTCCTACGACGGCACCCCCGGCCACCCCGTCCTCCTCGGCCGCCGCTGGTGGTCCGAGATCGCCGGCTCCGCCCAGGGCGACCGCGGCGCCCGGGACTGGCTGGCGACCCGTCCCGATCTGAAGCTCGTCGAGTGCGGCGACCTCGGCAGCGGCCGCGACGTCGACCGCCGGGCCGATCTGCCCGGCCGGTGACCGGCACGCCGCCTACGATCGACAGCGTGACCGACTCGCCCGAAGAACTCGCCGCCGCGCTGGACGCGACCGGCTACCTCGCCGACGACGGGCTCGCCACCGCCGGCTTCCTCGCCCTCCGGATGGGCCGCCCCCTCTTCTGCGAAGGCGAACCCGGCACGGGCAAGACGTCGCTCGCCATCGCGCTGGCCACCGCGCTCGACCGCCCGCTCGTGCGCCTCCAGTGCCACGAAGGCATCGACGCCGCCCAAGCCCTCTACGAATGGGACTTCCCGCGCCAGCTCCTGCACCTGCGCGCCCTCGAAGCCGCCGGCGACGGACGCGTCGACGTCGAGACCGCCGAGCGTTCGCTCTACACCGAACGCTTCCTGCTCGCGCGCCCCCTGCTGCAGGCCCTCATCAGCTCGCCGTGCGTCCTGCTCATCGACGAGATCGACCGCGCCGACGACGAGTTCGAAGCCTTCCTCCTCCAGCTGCTCGACGAGCACGCCGTCACCATCCCCGAATACGGCGAAGTCCGCGCCGCGGAGCCGCCGCTCGTGGTGCTGACGTCGAACCGCACCCGCGAGGTGCACGATGCCCTCAAGCGCCGCTGCCTGTACCACTGGCTGGAACACCCCGACCTGGCGCGAGAGGTCACGATCCTGCGCCGTAGAATCCCCCTAATAGGGGAAGTGTTGGCTCGGCAGATCGCTGAAGCGGTGCATCGGCTCCGCGAAATGGACCTGCTGAAGCCACCAGGAGTAGCGGAGTCACTCGACTGGGCGAGAGCCCTCATGGCTCTGCAGCGGGACGAGCTGGATGCGGCGACGGCGGCGCGAACGCTCGGAGCTGTCCTGAAATACAGCGAAGACCTCGACCGGGTACGGGCCAAGCTCGACGCCTTGTTCGCCTGACCGGCTCGGGGCATCCGAAGGCACGGGAGGGCCGGAGGCATGAGCGTGGTGGCGACGACCGAAACGAGACCGTCGAGCAGGCGGGGAGCGGAACCCGCGGTGACCGCCCGGCGCCGGTGGCCGGCCCGGCTCGCGGCCGCGGCGGCCGTCCTGGGCGGCACCGCGCTGATCGCCGTGCACGCTTCGTTCTACGGCCACTGGCTGATCGACGACGCCGCCATCACCTTCGCCTACTCGCGCAACGTCGCCGACGGGCTCGGGCCGGTGCTCCAGCCCGGCGTGGCGCCCGTCGAGGGGTACTCCAACCCCACCTGGATGATCCTGCTCGCCCTCGGCAAGCTCGTCGGCCTGTTCGACCACGGGACGCTCTTCGGCGTCTCCGACCAGATCCTCTTCCCGAAGGCGCTGGCGCTGGCCTGCTGCGCCGGCGTCCTGGCGCTGTTCTACGCCGGCGCGAAGGCGCTCAGCAGCCGTCCGGCGCTCGTCACCTTCGTCGCCGGAGCCGCGCTCGCCGCCAACCCGTCGTTCGTGATCTGGTGCTTCTCCGGCTTGGAGAACTCCTTCTACGCGTTGACCGTCGCGGCGCTGGCCGTGCTCCTCCTGCGGTCGGTGCTGAGCGACAAACTGCTGACCCACCGCGTCGCGATCGGCGCCGGCGTGATCGCCGTGCTGGCCGCGCTCACCCGCCCCGACGGCATCATCTACGCGGGCGCGTACCCGATCGCCGTCGCCGTCTTCCTCAAGCGGGCCGCGCTCGCCCGCAGCGTCCGCGCGGTGGTCGTCTCGGTCGTGGCGTTCGTCCTGCCCTTCGGCGCGTACGTCGGCTACCGCTGGTTCGAGTTCGGCCGCCTGCTGCCCAACACCGCGATCGCGAAGGGCCAGGAACCGCCCGCCTTCGCCGACCTCGCGCGGCCGGGCGAGATCGTGTCCTACGCGGGCTGGCTGCTCGTCGCCGTCGTCGTGGGCTGCCTGGCCGTGCTGCTGGTCAAGCCCGGACGGCTGCGCATCGGGCTGATCGCGTTGATGGTTCCGCTCGGCTTGGCTTTCGCCGCGTTCATCGTGCTCGAGTACGACTGGATGGGGCACCTGCGGTTCGCGACGCCGGTCTGGACGGTCGGCGCCCTCCTCGGGGCGACCGCGGTCGTCGAGACGTTCGCCGTGGTCCGGGTGCGCGCCCGCGTCGTCCTGGCCTGCCTGCTCGTGGCCGCGTCGGTCAGCGCGGTCGGCGGCTACTACGAGCAAGGCACGAAGTACCGCGCCGACGTGAAGACGGCGATGTGCGCCGTCGCCGAGCGGGACGACACCGCGATCAACGGGTTCGCGGACATCCTGCGGCTGCCGGACACGGCGTCGGCCGGGGTGATCGACCTCGGCGGCACGGCGCTGGGCAGCCGGCTCCGGCTGCTCGACCTCGCCGGGCTCGGCGACGCCCCGATCGCGGATTACCTGCACGTCGCCGACTTCGCCGGCCTGCGGGACTACGTCTTCACGACGGCGAAGCCCGAACTGATCGTCTTCGTCGGCTCGTGGAGCAGCACCCTGCAGTTCGACCAGGACCCGCGGTTCGAGCGCGACTACGCGACGATCTTCGCCCGGAACGACGCGAAGAACCAGGCCACGTACCACGTTCGCCGCGATCTGGTGGACGACGCGAAGCTCGCCGAACTGCGGGCGTTCGCGCAGCGGGCACTGCCTCCGGTCCTGGCGGACAACGACGTGGCGCGGCGTCGCGGCTGCGCGAACATCGTGCCGGGCTTCACGGCCTGACAGTCCACAAAGGACGCCGATTAAATGCGTTGCCCGGCACGCCGGGCTCCGGCATGCTTTTTCCAGTACAGCAGGCAACACCACCGAGAGGAGGAGATCGTGAACCGGCAAGCGAACCGATGCGGCACGATCTCCCGTGCCGTTCGCTGAATCTTCCTGAAGGCTCTTCGCGCCCACCCCTCGCTACCTCGGGTCGGTCGCCGCGAAGAGCGCGGTCTGCGCCCGTCCGGGGAGGGACGTGCGCGCAGGCCGCCCCCGTCCCGGTAGCTCAGCAGGACAGAGCGCGGCGCTACGAACGCCGAGGTCCGAGGTTCGACTCCTCGCCGGGACACCAGAACCGCCGGCACGCGCAGCGGCACAACAGCGCCAAACCGCAGTCAGCAGCCCCCGTTTTCCACGCTAGCGGAGGGCACCGACAATCTCCGGTGCCCACCGTCGCCTTGTCCACAGGCGAGCCCTCCTCGCCGGGTGAGCGCACAATGGAGTCATGACCACCGCCGCCGATCCCGTCGCCGGGTACGCCGGGTTCGCCGCCGCCCTGCGGGAAGCCGGGGTTGCCTGCGATGCGCGTCGCGTGCAGGCCTACCTCGCCGCCGTCGGGGAGATCGATGTCGCCGAACCCACCCAGCTCTACTGGGCCGGCCGGCTCACCCTCTGCTCCAGCCCCGACGACCTCCCGTGCTACGAAGAGGCCTTCAGCCAGTGGTTCTCGATCGAAACCACCACCCCGCAACGCGCGAAAACCGCCGCGCCGAAGCAGGCCCGGATCGCCCCGCTCGTCGACGCCGACGGCGGGAACACCGACGGTGGCGAAGGCCCTGAGCAGCTGAAAGTCGCCGCGAGCACCCAGGAAGTCCTCCGCCACCGCGACCTCGCCGCGCTGACCACCGCCGAACGCGAACACCTCCGCGAGCTCCTCGCCACCCTGAGGCCCGCGCCGCCGAAGCGGCCGGCCTCGCGAAGGACCCCGTCGCACCGGGGGCGGCTCGATCCTTCCCGCACGCTGCGCGCCATGCTCGCCAGCGGCGGCGAGCCCGTGAAACTCGTCTACGCCCGGCGGGGCAGCCGCCCGCGGCGCGTCGTCCTGCTCATCGACGTCTCGGGGTCGATGAGCCCGTACGCCGACGCCCTGCTCCGCTTCGCCCACGTCCTCACGCGCAGCGCGCCCCAGTCCGTCGAGGTCTTCACCCTCGGCACGCGGCTGACCCGGGTCTCGCGCCAGCTGCGTCAACGCGATCCCGAACGCGCCATGCTCGCCGCCGGTTCGGCGGTGCCCGACTTCGCCGGCGGCACCCGCCTCGGCGAGACGCTGCGGGCCTTCCTCGACCGCTGGGGCCAGCGCGGCCTGGCACGGCGCGCCGTGGTCACCGTCTTCTCCGACGGCTGGGAACGCGGTGACACCGGCCTGCTCGGCGAGCAGCTCGCCCGCCTGCGCCGGCTCGCGCACGCCGTATTCTGGGTGAATCCGCACGCCGGCCGTGCGGGGTACGCTCCGGTCCAGTCGGGCATCGTGGCCGCCTTGCCCCACATCGACCGGCTGCTGGCCGGGCACACCCTGGCCACTTTGGAACGACTGCTCGGGGAGATTTCCGATGCGTGACGTACTGGACGACGTGTTCCGCCGCTGGGCCGACGGGGAAACGGTCGGGCTCGGCACCGTGGTCGCCACCTTCTCGTCGGCGCCGCGCGCGCCCGGCGCCGCGATGGTCGTCGCTCCCGACGGCACCGTCGCCGGCAGCGTGTCCGGCGGCTGCGTCGAAGGCGCCGTCTACGAGCTCGCGCAGGAGGTCGTCAGCGAGCGCAAGCCCGTGCTGCAGCGCTACGGCGTCACCGACGACGACGCGTTCGCCGTCGGCCTGACCTGCGGCGGGATCATCGACATCTACGTCGAGCACGTCGACCGCGAGTCGATGCCGGAGCTCGGCGACGTCGTCGCGTCCGTGCGCTCCGGCGAGCCGGTCGCGGTCGTCACGATCATCGAGCACGAGCGCGAGGGCCTGGTCGGCGAGCACATGATCGTGTGGCCGGACCGCACCGAGGGCTCTCTGGGATCGTCGCGGATGGACGACGCCGTGGCCGACGACGCGCGCGGCCTGCTGGCCAGCGGCCGCACCGGCACCCTGCACTACGGTCCCGACGGGCAGCGCCGCGGCGAAGGCATGGCGGTGTTCGTCAACTCCTTCGAGCCGCCGCCGCGGCTGCTCGTGTTCGGCGCGATCGACTTCGCCGCCGCGATGGCCCGCATGGGCGCCTACCTCGGGTACCAGGTCACGGTCTGCGACGCGCGACCGGTGTTCGCCACGAGCAGCCGCTTCCCGGACGCGCACGAGGTCGTCGTCGACTGGCCGCACCGCTACCTGGAGGCCGAAGCCGAGGCGGGCCGCATCGACCAGCGCACGGCCATCGCGGTGCTGACCCACGACCCGAAGTTCGACGTGCCGCTGCTGGAGGTCGCGCTGCGCCTGGACGTCGGCTACGTCGGCGCGATGGGCTCCCGCAAGACCCACGACGACCGCTTCGCCCGCCTGCGCGAAGCCGGGATCACCGAGGGGGAGCTGGACCGGCTGGCGTCGCCGATCGGCCTCGACCTCGGTGCCCGCACGCCGGAAGAGACGGCCGTGTCGATCGCCGCGGAAATCATCGCGTTGCGGTGGGGTGGCGGTGGGAAACGGCTCGCCGAGTTGTCGGGACGCATCCACAGCTGACTGCTGCTGTTCGGGGGTTCCGGGTGGCGGAGCCCCCGGGCTCGGGGCGACGCCCCGATTGCTACTGCTCCGGGTGGCCCACAAAAGTTCACCCATCCGGACTTCCGCACATACGGCGTTCCGCGGCGGATTCCCGTGTATCTGCGGAACAGGTAGTTGAACGTGTGACATCAGGACTTGTCCGCGCGAAGGTCGCGTAGCACGCTCGGGAGTCTGTGAGCCCGATCACGGTCGGGCGGGCCGTTCCCGAACCGGCTTTTGGAGGCCTGATGCGCATCACCGTCACCGTCGACGGGACGAAGTACACCGACGAAGTCGAGCCCCGCACCCTGCTCGTGCACCACCTGCGAGAGAAGCTGGGCAAGGTCGGCACCGTCGTCGGCTGCGACACCAGCAACTGCGGCGCCTGCACCGTCCACCTGGACGGGCACAGCGTGAAATCCTGCTCCGTGCTGGCCGTGCAAGCCGACGGCTGTGAGGTCACCACCATCGAAGGCCTCGCCCGCGACGGGCAGCTGCACCCGGTGCAGAAAGCGTTCCACGACAACCACGCCCTGCAGTGCGGGTTCTGCACGCCCGGCATGATCATGCAGTCGATCGACCTGCTGGCCGACAACCCCGACCCGGACGAACAGGCCGTCCGCGAAGGTCTCGAAGGCAACCTCTGCCGCTGCACCGGTTACCAGAACATCGTCCGCGCGGTCCGCGACGCGGCGCGGAACATGAGCCCCGGCGCCGGCCCCGAAGCCGAGCGGATCGCCGAGAACAAGCACGTCGGCGTGGGTGGTGACTGATGACCGCCACGATCGAACCGGAAGTCGGAAAGTCACGGCGCCGCAAGGAAGACGAGCGGCTCATCACCGGCCGCACCCGCTGGACCGACAACATCACGCTGCCGGGCCTGCTGCACATGGCGGTCCTGCGCAGCCCGTTCGCGCACGCCAAGATCGTCTCGATCGACACGTCGGCGGCGAAGGGCGCGTCCGGCGTCGTCGCCGTCTACACCGCGAAGGACCTCGACCCGGACAGCGCGATCGGCATGCCCTGCGCGTGGCCGATCACGCCGGACATGAAGGCGCCGCGCCGCCCGGTACTCGCCTCCGACACGGTCAACTTCGCCGGTGAAGGCGTCGCGGTCGTCGTCGCGCGCTCGTCGTCCGAAGCGCACGACGCGCTCGAGGAGATCGACGTCGAGTACGACGAGTTGCCGGTCATCCTCGACATGGAAGCCGCGATCGCCGACGGCGCCCCGCTGGTCCACGAAGACCTCGGCACCAACACGAGCGCGGTCTGGAAGTTCGACTCGGCCGAGGCCGGCACCGGCGGCAACGTCGAAGACGCGATCGGCTCGGCGGAAGTCGTCCTCAAACGGCGCTTCCGGCAGCAGCGCCTGGTCCCGGCGTTCATGGAGCCGCGCGCCTGCGTCGTCGACCCGACCGGCTCGCAGATCACCATGTGGGCGGCCACGCAGGTCCCGCACATCCTGCGGGTGATGTCGGCGCTGACGCTCGGCATCCCCGAGCACAAGCTGCGCGTGATCGCCCCGGACGTCGGCGGCGGCTTCGGCGGCAAGATCGGCGTGCTGCCCGAAGAGATGATGTCGCTGCTGGTCGCGCAGAAGCTCGGCAAACCGGTCAAGTGGAACGAGACGCGGTCGGAGACCATGCTGGCCGCGCACCACGGCCGCGACCAGATCCAGGACATCACGATCACCGCGTCGCGTGACGGCCAGGTGACCGGTCTCAAGGTCGAGCTGCTCGCCAACCTCGGCGCGTACAACGGCCTCGTCGGGCCGGGTGTGCCGATCCTCGGCGCGTTCATGTTCAACGCGATCTACAAGATCCCGGCGTACCACTTCGCTTGCACCAACGTGTACACGACGACGACGCTGACCGACGCCTACCGCGGCGCCGGCCGCCCGGAGGCGACGTTCGCGATCGAGCGGATCATGGACGAGCTCGCCGTCGAGCTCGGCATGGACCCGATGGAGCTGCGCGAGAAGAACTGGATCAAGCACGAGGAGTTCCCGTTCACCACGGTGTGCGGGCTGACCTACGACTCCGGCAACTACGAGGCCGCCACCGAAAAGGCCAAGCAGCTCTTCGACTACGACGGCCTGCGGGCCGAGCAGGCGAAGCGCCGCGAGTCGGGTGACAAGGTCCAGCTCGGCATCGGCATCTCGACGTTCACCGAGATGTGCGGGCTCGCGCCGTCGCGGGTGCTCGGCTCGCTGGACTACGGCGCCGGCGGCTGGGAGTACGCGTCGATCCGGATGCTGCCCACCGGCAAGGTCGAGGTCACCACCGGCGCGTCCGCGCACGGCCAGGGCCACGAGACGGCGTGGAGCCAGATCGTCGCCGATCAGCTCGGCGTCGCGTTCGAGGACGTCGAGATCCTGCACGGTGACACCCAGTCGTCGCACAAGGGCATGGACACCTACGGCTCGCGGTCGCTGGTGGTCGGCGGCATCGCCGTCATCAAGGCCGCCGAGAAGGTGGTCGCCAAGGCGAAGCCGATCGCGGCGCACCTGCTCGAATGCGCCGAGGACGACCTGGAGTTCGGCGGCGGCAAGTTCACCGTCAAGGGCACCGACACGTCCACGACCATGGGCGACATCGCGCTCGCGGTCTTCGCGGCGCACAACCTGCCCGACGGGGTCGAGCCGTCGCTCGACTCGGACGCCACGTTCGACCCCGAGAACTTCTCGTTCCCGCACGGCACGCACCTGTGCGCCGCCGAGGTGGACACCGAGACCGGGCGGATCAAGCTGCGTTCGTACGTCTGCGTCGACGACGTCGGGGTCGCGGTGAACCCGCTGATCGTCGAGGGGCAGGTGCACGGCGGGCTCGCGCAAGGCATCGCGCAGGCATTGTTCGAAGGCACCGAGCACGACGACAGCGGCACGCTCACCACCGGCACGTTCGCCGACTACCTGCTGCCGTCGGCGGCGGACTTGCCGTCGTTCACCACCGACCGCACGGAGACGCCGGCGACGTCGAACCCGCTCGGCGCCAAGGGCGTCGGCGAAGCGGGCACGATCGCGTCCACCCCGGCGGTGGTCAACGCGGTGATCGACGCGGTGCGCCACTACGGGGTGAACGACATCGAGATGCCGTTGACGCCGATGCGGGTGTGGCACGCCCTGCGGCACGGCACCACCGACGCGGGCGGCCCCGGTCGCGGCGAAGCCGGCGGCGGCCTCGGTTCCCTCGACGCCACCGGAGGTGCGCAGTGATCCCGGCTTCTTTCGACTACGTCCGCCCGTCCACAGTGGACGAAGCGGTGCAGGCCCTGGCGTCGGCGGGTGAGGACGCCAAGGTCATCGCGGGCGGGCAGAGCCTGCTGCCGGTGCTGCGGATGCGGCTGGCCGCGCCGACCACGCTGGTCGACCTCGGGCGCGTCGCGGAGCTGCGCGGCGTGCGCGAGGACGGTGACGACCTCGTGATCGGGGCGATGACCACGCACTACGACGTCCAGCGGGACGCACTGGTCGCTTCGCACGCGGCTCTGCTCAAGGAGGCGACCGACACGGTGGCCGACCCGCAGATCCGCCACCGGGGCACGCTGGGCGGCGCGATCGCCCACGCCGACCCGGCCGGGGACCTGCTGGCGCCGGTCCTGGCGCTGGACGCGTCGCTGGTGCTGGCCGGGCCCTCCGGTCGTCGTACGGTGCCGGCCGCGGAGTTCTTCCAGGACCTGTTCACCACGGCGCTGGCCGCGGACGAGCTGCTGGTCGAGGTCCGCATCCCCAAGCACACCGGGTGGCGGGCGCACTACGAGAAGTTCAACCGCGTCGCCCAGGCGTGGTCAATGGTCGCGGTCGCGGTCACCGTCCGTACCGAAGCGGGCGTCATCGAGGAGGCCCGGGTCGCGCTGACGAACATGGGCTCGACCCCGGTGCGCGCTTCGGGCGTCGAAGCGGCGCTGGTCGGCGTCCAGGCCTCGGCCGACTCGATCGCCGCGGCGGCCTCGCACGCGGCCGAGGGCACGAACCCGCCGGTCGACAGCAACGCCGACGTCGAATACCGCCGTCACCTGGCCCAGGTCCTGACGGGCCGGGCCATCGCGGCGGCGGCCGGGGCCTGAGGTTCCGTTCGTCCCCCTGGCCGCCGCTCCGGCGGCGGCTAGGGTGGGCACCGGAACACGTCAGGTCTGGCAGAGAGGAGGTCGGCCCGTGCGGCTCGACCACGAATTCACCGTCCCGGCTCCGATCGGCGAGGTCTGGCAGGCGGTCGTCGACCCCGAGCGCGTCGCCCCGTGCATGCCGGGCGCCACGCTGACGAAGGTCGAAGGGGACAAGTTCAGCGGGACGGTGAAGGTCAAGCTCGGGCCGATTTCCCTGCTGTACAAGGGGAACGGCGAGTTCCTGGAGAAGGACGAAGCCGCGCGCAAGGTCACGATCAAGGCCTCGGGCAAGGACTCACGCGGGTCGGGCACGGCGGCGGCGACGGTGACGCTGACCCTGACGGAGGCCGACGGCGGAACGCACGGCTCGGTGTCGACGGAGCTGTCGATCACGGGCAAGCCCGCCCAGTTCGGCCGCGGCCTGATCAGCGAGGTGGGCGGCAAGATCCTCGACACGTTCGCGGGGTGCCTGTCGGACAAGCTGGCGCCCTCGGCTTCGCCGGCGCCGGCCCCGGTGGCGGTGGCACCGACGCCCGAGCCGACGGAGACCGCGGAGCCGGTGGCCAAGCCGGCGGTCAAGCCCGCCCCGACGACGGCGGAGATCAACACGGACCCGAAGCCGTCGCCGGCACCGTCGGACCGTCCGCCGCTGCACAGCGTCCCGGCGGCCCCGGAGACGGAAGCGATCGACCTGCTCGATTACGCGGGACAGTCGGTGCTGAAGCGGCTGGCCCCGGTGGTGGCCGGAATCGCGGCGGTGATCGGCCTGGTGGCGATCATCCGGGCGCTGCGGAAGTAGCTTCTGGTTGGTGCTGGGCCTTTGAGGTGGCGGGCTCGCGCGGGTAGGTGAGCCGGTTCGCTCGCTGCCGCCGGCAACCGGTGTCGATCTGCGCTGGTGGCGGCGATGCGCTCCGGTGCGATAGCCGGATTCTCCTGTGCTGAACCTCGCTGGTCGTGGGGCCGAGCCTTTCCGCGTCCGGGATCGCGGGAGTGGGAATCTCCCTTCGGCGTTCCCGGATCCGGATTTCCGGGGCGATGATCCAGTGGTGGACCGCTGAGCTGGGCAGATCTACCCTGCGCGGGTCTTTGGGCAGGTGCGGTGCCCGCAATTCGCCCGGACTGGCGACGCGCGTCGTCGGAACGGCTACGCTGGGCTACCTGGTCGGCCGAACTTCGCGCAAGGGGTACGTCACGATGCCGGTCCGTCACTTCTGTGGCTTCGGCTCTTGAGAGCCCAGGCCGCCGTGCGCCGGGAAGCGCTTTCCGCCTGGCCGGGCTGGCCCGCGCGGTGGGAGATGTGGACAGGGGCGAAAGCCCGCTGGATCACCTACGCGCTCGGCTGCGAGCTGGTCGCGGTCGTGGCGACCGGGGGCGCGCTGGTCACCGGGTTCGGCGGGCCCGTGCGGCCGGTCTGGTTCGCGGTGCTGGTCGCGCTCGGCGTCGCGCAGGCCGAGATGTCGCGCCGCATCGAGCGGCTGCGGCGGTGGATGAGCGGGCAGACCCACATCAACGTCACGTCGGTCTGGTACCTCGCCGGCGTCGTCCTGCTGCCGCCGGCTTGGGTGGCGCTGCTGGCCGTCGTGCTCTACGCGCACCTGTGGGTGCGCGTGTGGCGTCAGGTTCGTACGCGGCCCGCGCACCGCTTCGTCGCCAGCACGGCTTGGGCGATGCTCTCGTGCTTCGCCGCTTCGTCCGTTCTCGCGGTGTCCGGGCTGCACGGGACGCCGTTGCAGACGACGCGCGGACTGTTCGCGCTCTGCTTGGCCGCCGCGGTGTTCGAGCTGGTGAACATCGGCCTGGTCGCGGCCGGGATCTACCTCTACACGAGCCAGCGCTCGGCGGCCGACCTGATCGGCACCTGGGAGGACAACGCTTTCGAGCTCGCGACCCTCTGCCTCGGTGGCCTCGCCGCGCTGGCGCTGGCCGAGCAGCCGGTGCTGGTGGTGTTCGTGGTCGCGCCGTTGCTGCTGCTGCACCGTTACCTGCTGCTGAAGCAGCAGTTGCAGGTCGCGGCGGTCACCGATGAGAAGACGGGACTGCTCAACACCGCCGGCTGGCACGATTCCGCGGTACGCGAACACACCCGCTCCCAGCGGCGCGGCCCCGCCGGCGGCGGTTTCGCGGTGCTGATGATCGATCTTGATCATTTCAAGCGCATCAACGACACGTACGGCCACCTCACCGGCGACGACGTGCTGGCGGCGGTCGCGGTCGCGATCTCCGGCGCGGTCCGCCAAGGCGACACGACCGGCCGATTCGGCGGCGAGGAGTTCGTGGTCCTGCTGCCGGGCGTCGGCCGCGCCGAAGTGCTCGGCATCGCCGAACGCGTGCGAGCGGCGGTGGGAGAGTTGAACGTGGTGATCTCGACCGGCGGCGGAACGGTCCGAGTGGGTGGGCTGTCGGTGTCGATCGGCGTGGCCCGCCACCCGGACGCGGGCCCAACACTCGACGACGTACTCCGCTCGGCGGATGCCGCGTTGTACCGCGCCAAGGAGGCCGGCCGGAACCGCGTTGCTGTGTGAGCGGCGGTGCTCGGTCGGTTGATCGGCTCGGGCGCGGCTGGGCTGCCGGGTGAGGTTGGCCGCGGCTCGGCTCGGGATGGGATGGCTCGGCGGGGTTGGCCTGGGGTTGGCTCGCTGGTTGTGGCGGATCGAGCGGGCGCGAGGTGGCTGGGGTTGGGATCGTCGACCAGATGCTGGCCGGGGTTGGGGTCGCCAGCTTGGCGCTGGCTTGGGTTGAGTTAGACGACAGCGGAGGATCGGGCGGGTTCGGTCGCGTGGGACGCTGCTGTCGCGGCTCGATTGGGTTGGGCTGGAGTCGGTTGGGTTTGGACACCGGTCGGGGCTGGCTCCGGTGGGGATGGTTGTGCGATCGCTGGATGGGTGGACGCGCGCGGTGTGGCTCCGGCAACCTCGCTATGACCGCCGCGGCGTGTGAGGTACGGCGCGAAATACCCTCGGCCCGTAGCCGTTGAACCCGACATGGGTGGTGCGGATCACGAGACCGATGTCGTGGTGATCGGGGCGGGGCAGGCCGGACTCTCGGCCGCCTATCATCTGCGGCGGGCCGGGTTTGGCAACCGGTCCGGGTTCGTTGTGCTCGATCATGGGAAACGGGCTGGGGGCGCGTGGCAGTACCGGTGGCCCTCCCTCGTGCTCGGGAAGGTGCACGGCATCTACGACCTGCCCGGCATGGCCTTCGGCAGCCCGGACGTGACGCGTCCCGCCTCCGAAGTCGTCTCGGAGTACTTCGCTCGCTTCGAAAGCGTCTATGACCTCCCGGTCTTCAGGCCCGTTGACGTCCAGTCCGTGACGCGCGCGGGGGAGCGGCTGGTGGTTTCGAGCCCGGCCGAGTCCTGGGCCGCTCGGGCCGTGATCAGTGCGACCGGTACCTGGGATCGGCCCTTCTGGCCGCGCTACCCCGGCCAAGAGACCTTCGCCGGGCGTCAGGTGCACACCGCGGACTACGCCGGCCCCGAAGACTTTCGTGGGCAGCGGGTTGTCGTGGTCGGGGGTGGGGCCTCCGCCGTTCAGTTACTCATGGAGTTCGCCCCGCTCGCTCGCGCGACGGCGTGGGTGACACGGCGCCCGCTCGTGTGGCGCGACGAGCCGTTCAGTGAGAACTGGGGACGCGACGCCGTCGCGAAGGTCGATGAGCGGGTGCGGGCCGGGCTGGCGCCGGAGAGCGTTGTGAGCGTGACCGATCTCGCCGTGACGCCGGAAGTGCGCGCCGCACGCGCCGCCGGGATCCTCGAGCGGCGGCCGATGTTCGAGCGCATCACGCCCGACGGGGTCGTCTGGGCGGACGGCTCTCGCTTCGACGCCGACGTCATCCTCTGGGCGACCGGGTTCCGCGCGGCGATCGACCACCTCGCGCCGCTGCACGTCCGCGAACCCGGGGGCGGGATCCGGATGGACGGGACTCGCGTGGTGCGTGAACCGCGGCTGCACCTCGTGGGGTACGGGCCCTCGGCGAGCACGGTCGGGGCGAACCGGGCGGGGCGCGCGGCGGTCGCCGAGATCAAGAAGCTGCTGGGTTGAGGTCATACATCCGAAGCTACCCGAACACCTGTGCGATGGTCATCGCTGGATCGGGTGAGATCAAGAGCCGGTGCGCGGCGAAATTTTCCTTGTGAAATAAAGGAAATTGACGCGCGGGGATGGGCGCTGCCCCCGGTTTCCACGCTACCCGAGACCACCGACAAAACCGGAGGAAGCCGGGAAAGGTCGGGGCTCTGCGGTACTCATCCCGGTGCACGGGGCAGTGCTCCGATCACCGGGAACCGCTCTGAGCAGCGAAGATCAGCGCAAACTCACCCTCTTGACCGATTCAACGGCAAGACACGTCTTGTCAGCCGAAACCGGTCACCGATACAGTCCGCTTAGTTAGGAAACTTTCCTAACAGTTCAACTCTCGTTCACCGACGCCGCAGCCCAGCCACCGCCAGGCCCAGAAGGAGCGCGACGTGCCGTCGACCCGCCTACGAACATTCACCCGCCTCACCCCCGTGGTGGCCGCGATCACGCTGCTGCCCGGCGCGATCGCCGCGGCCAGTACCCCGCAAGCCGATGTCCTGCTCTCCCAAGGGAAACCGGTCGCGACGTCCACCGTCGAGAGCTCGTCCTACGCCGGGACCAAAGCCGTCGACGGCAGTACCACCACCCGGTGGGCCAGCGTCGAAGGCGCCGATCCGCAGTGGCTGCGGATCGACCTCGGCCAGTCCGCCGCGATCCACCGCGTCCTCCTCAACTGGGAAGCCGCCTACGCCAAGAAGTACCGCATCGAAGTCTCCGACGACGGCACGAACTTCACCACCGCTAGCACCGTCGACGCCGGGGACGGCAAGACCGACGACCTC
Source organism: Amycolatopsis camponoti (assembly GCF_902497555.1). Classification (NCBI taxonomy): domain Bacteria; kingdom Bacillati; phylum Actinomycetota; class Actinomycetes; order Pseudonocardiales; family Pseudonocardiaceae; genus Amycolatopsis; species Amycolatopsis camponoti. Next base: position 907,676 of record NZ_CABVGP010000002.1, read on the forward strand.
ACCGTGAACGCCCACGGCCGGTACGTGCGCTTCGTCGGCGTCACCCGCGCGACGAGCTACGGCTACTCCCTCTGGGAGATGCAGGTCTTCGGCTCCACGGACTCCTCCGGCGACACCCAGGCCCCGACCACCCCGGCCGGCCTCACCGCGGGCACGACCACCGCCACCAGCGCCGCCCTGACGTGGAGCGCCGCCACGGACAACGTCGGCGTCGCCGGGTACGACATCCTGCGCGACGGGACCGCCGTCGCCACCAGCGCGACCCCGTCCTACACCGACAGCGGCCTCACGCCCGACACCAGCTACTCCTACGCCGTCCGCGCCCGCGACGCCGCCGGCAACGTCTCGGGCAGCAGCACCCCGGTCACCGTGAAGACCAAGGCGGGCAGCGGAACGAGCTTCGTCCTGGCCGCGGCCGGTGACATCGCCGAACGCTGCACCTCGAGCAGCTCGAGCTGCGCCCACGTGAAGACCGCGAAACTCGTCGACGCGATGAAGCCCGCGGCCGTGATCACCATGGGCGACAACCAGTACGACGACGCCCACCTCTCGGACTTCAAGTCCTACTACGACAAGACGTGGGGCAAGTTCAAGACCATCACCCACCCGATCCCGGGCAACCACGAGTCCTACGACGACACTCCGTTCAAGGGCTACGAGGACTACTTCGGCGCCATCGCCAAGCCGCAGGGAAAGCGGTACTACAGCTGGGAGATGGGCAACTGGCACTTCATCGCCCTCGACTCCAACGACTTCGTCACCCACGACGACTTCGCCGAGCCGCCCCAGATCACCTGGCTCAAGCAGGACCTGGCCAAGAACACCAAGGGCTGCGTCGCCGCCTACTACCACCACCCGCGGTGGAGCTCCGGTGACCACGGCGACAACCCCGACAGCACCGAGCTGTGGAACATCATGACCGCGAACAAGGTCGATCTCGTCCTCAACGGCCACGACCACGACTACGAGCGGTTCGTCCCGCAGAACGCCGACGGCAAGGCGGATGGAGGAGGCCCCGTCGAGATCGTCGGCGGCTCCGGGGGCGCGAACCTCTACGACCTGAGCCCGGCGCACCAGACGACCGCCAAGCTGCTCAAGACCTTCGGCGTCCTGAAGCTGTCGATGACGGACACGTCGTTCCAGTCGCAGCTCATCGGCGTCGACGGCAAGGTCCTCGACAGCAGCCCGACCTACACCTGCCACCGGTAGGAGCGGCATGTACATCGCGGCAAGCCGTACCTCGGACCTGGCGGCGGGCACCGACCGGAAACCGGCCCTGAAGAGAGTCTCCGCCAACGTGGTGGCGCTCGGCATGGTCAGCTTGGTCACCGATGTCTCCTCGGAGATGGTCACCGCCGTCCTCCCGCTCTACCTGGTGCTCGGCCTCGGCCTGAACCCGGTGCAGTTCGGGCTGCTCGACGGGCTCTACGCGGGCGCCACCGCCCTCGTGCGGGTGCTCGGCGGGCACCTGGCCGACCGGTGGCGGCGGCTCAAGGCCGTCGCCGGGTTCGGGTACGGCTTGTCCGCAGTGTGCAAGCTCGGCCTGGTCGCGGCCGGCTCGTCGGTCGCGGCGATCGGCGTAGTCCTCGCCGCCGACCGCACCGGCAAAGGGCTGCGCACCGCCCCGCGTGACGCCCTGATCTCGCTCAGCAGCACGCCGGACGCGCTCGGCCGGTCGTTCGGCGTGCACCGCGCCCTCGACACCGTCGGCGCGTTCCTCGGTCCCCTGGTCGCGATGGCCGTGCTCGCGCTGAGCCTGGGCAGCTACACGAGCGTGTTCTTCACCAGCTTCTGCGTCGCGGCGATCGCCGTGCTGCTGCTCGCCCTCTTCGTCCGGGACCACTCCGGGAACGTCGACCGCGCCGCGGTGTCGCTGCGCAGGGCGGCCGGTCTCCTCAGGCAGAACGACTTCCGGCGTGTGACGCTCTGGGCCGCGTTGCTGGGCCTGGTGACGGTCGGCGACTCGTTCGTCTACCTCGTCCTGCAGCGGCGCTGGGAGATCGCGGCGACGTTCTTCCCGCTGTTGCCGCTGGGCACCGCCGGGGTCTACCTCGTCCTGGCCGTGCCGCTCGGCAAGCTCGCCGACCGGGTCGGGCGGTGGCCGGTGTTCCTCGGCGGCCACGGCGCGTTGTGCCTGGCGCTGGTCCTGCTGTGCGGGCCGCAGGCGGGGATCTGGCTCGCCGTCGTCGCGCTCAGCCTGCACGGCGTCTTCTACGCGGCCACCGACGGCGTCCTCATGGCCGCCGCCGGCCCGCTCATCCCGCGTGACCTCCGGGCCACCGGGATGGCCGTCGTGCAGACCGGGCAGGCCGTGGCCCGCATGCTTTCGTCCGTCCTCTTCGGACTGGCCTGGACGCTCTGGGACCTGCGGCCCGCGGTGCTCGTCGCCGCGGTCTGCCTGGCCGTGGTCGCCCTCGCCGCCGCTCTCGTGAAACCGGTGCGCCCGTGAAGAAACTCGTCCTCGCCCTGCTCGGCACGGTGCTCCTGATCGCCGCGGCCGTCGTCTACACCGTCAGCGCCCGCCACGACACGGCGGACGCCGAACCCGCCGCCCAGCTCACGCTGAGCCCCGGTCAGCTGCTGTTCCGCGACACCGCCACCGGCCGCGTCGGCGCCGTCCCGCTCGCCGAAACCGGGAAGAAACCCGAGCTCAGCGGCCTGAAGTGCGATCGCTTCGCGGTGGCGAAGCAGACCGCGTTGTGCCTGGCCGTTCGGCCGGGGACGCTCCCGGCGGTGACCGACGTCCTCGTCCTCGACGACCACCTGGCCGTCCGCCACACCGAGTCCCTGCCCGGCACGCCGAGCCGCGCCCGGGTGTCCCCGGACGGCAAGCGCGTCTACTGGACGCTGTTCGTCACCGGCGACTCGTACGCGCAGACCGGCTTTTCGACGCGCGCCGGGCTGTACGAGGTCGACACCGGGCGGCTCGTCAAGACGATCGAAGAGCTGCCGGTCTTCAAGGACGACCAGCGGTACTTCGCCCCGGACGTCAACTACTGGGGCATCACGTTCGCCCCGGACGGCAACCGCTTCTACGCGACCCTCGGCAGCAAGGGACAGACCTACCTCGTCGAAGCCGACTACCGGCGCTACCGCGGGAAGACGCTCCGGGAGAACGTCGAATGCCCGTCGCTGTCCCCGGACGCCACCCGCGTCGCCTTCAAGAAGAAGGTGGGCGAAGGGGTCTGGCGGCTGTCGGTCCTCGACCTGAAGACGATGAAGGAAACCGAGCTGGCGGAACAGAAGAGCGTGGACGACCAGGCGCTGTGGCAGGACGACCACACGATCCTCTACGGGCTCGACAACGCCGTCTGGGCGGTCCCGGCGGACGGCTCCGGCGCGCCGCGGAAGCTGGCCGAGAACGCCGCGTCGCCGGCCGTCACGGGGTGACGCCGACCGCCGCGAACAACGTCCGCACGGCGAGGTCGCGCAGCTCTTCCTGGGTGACCGTCGGCTGGTCGAGCCACTCGAGGATCATCGTCGCGACGAAGGTGAGCCAGCCCCGCACGGCCAGGCGGGTGACCTCGGTGATGGGGGTCAGCACGCTCACCGCGTCCAGGATGCGGGCGGCGTTCGCGGCCATCCCGGACTCGCGGATCTCCTGGATCTCGCGGTCGGCGCCGCTCGCGGCGCGGTGCACGATCCGGTAGCCGTCGGGGTGCGTGCGCGCGAATTCGAGGTACACGTCGAGCCCGGCCCGCAGCTGCTCCGCCACGGGCAGCGCCGGGTCGGGCTCGCTCATCGCCAGCAGCTGGTCGCGTTGCGCGCGGACGATCGAAGCGAAGAAGTCCTTCTTCGTCGGGAAGTAGTGGTAGAGCAGGCCGCGGGAGACCTGCGCGATCTCGGCGACCTCTTCGATCCACACCTCGTCGTACGGCCGCTTCGCGAACAACCCGGCCCCGATCGCCAAGAGCTGCTCGCGCCGCTGCTCGGTGCTCAGCCTCGTCCGCATCCCCCGACCTTACTTGACACGGGTTCAGTAGCGGGGGATCGTGACCCTATTGGATACGGGTTCAATAAGGGGTGACGCCGTGGACACCACCGGGCTTCCGCACCGGCCGGGCCGCCTGCCGGTGATCGGCGACCTGATCGGCGCCAACCCGCGCACGCCGCTGCAGGACACGCTGCGCATCGGCCGGCGACTGGGCCCGATCTTCACGCGCAAGGTCTTCGGGTTCGAGATCGTCTTCGTCGGCGGCGTCGACCTGGTCACCGAGCTGAACGACGAGACGAAGTTCGGCAAGCACGTCGGCATGGGCATCGAGAACCTGCGCGCGCTCGCCGGTGACGGGCTGTTCACCGCCCACACCCACGAACCGAACTGGCGGCTCGCGCACGACATCCTGCAACCGGCGTTCTCCGCCGAGGCCATGCGCCGCTACCACCCGGTGATGCTGGACGTCGCCCGCGAGCTCATCGCGCGCTGGGACGCCGCGAGCGGACCGGTCGACGTCGCCGCCGACATGACGCGGCTGACGCTGGAGACGATCGGGCTCGCCGGCTTCGGCTACCGGTTCGGCTCGTTCGAGCGCAGCGAACCGCACCCGTTCGTCACGGCGATGATCCGCGCGCTGCGGTACGCGCAGCTGCAGAACGTCAAGCTCCCGTTCGTGCGACGCGCGTTCGCCGGGACGGCGGAGCGGAACCAGGCCGACATCGCGACCATGACCGGCCTGGTCGACGAGGTCATCGAAGCCCGTCGCCAGGACGGCGAGGAGAGCCGCGACCTGCTCGGCCTGATGCTCACCGAGGGCCACCCGGAGACGGGGGAACGCCTGGACCCGGTGAACATCCGCAACCAGGCCATCACGTTCGTCGTCGCGGGCCACGAGACGACGTCCGGCGCGCTGTCGTTCGCGTTGTACTACCTGACGCGCCACCCCGAGCTGCTGGCGAAGGCCCGCGCCGAGGTCGACGCGGTGTGGGGCGACCGCGAGCCGGCGTTCTCGGACGTCGCGAAGCTGCGTTACGTGCGTCGCTGCCTCGACGAGGCGATGCGGCTCTGGCCGACCGCGCCGGGTTACTCGCGCGAAGCACGCGAAGACGTCGTGCTCGGCGGGAAGTACGCGATGCGCAAAGGCGACTGGGTGATCGTGCCGCTGCCCCTGGTGCACCGCGATCCCGCGGTCTGGCCGGACCCGGAGAAGTTCGACCCGGACCGCTTCGAGCCCGCCGCGGTGCGGAAGCGGCCGGCGCAGGCGTACAAGCCGTTCGGGACGGGCGAGCGCGCCTGCATCGGCCGTCAGTTCGCGCTGCACGAAGCCGTGCTGGCGCTGGGAATGGTGCTGCAGCGCTACGACTTCGACGTCGATCCGGCGTACGAACTCGAGATCGTGGAGTCGCTGACGCTCAAGCCCAGCGGGTTCACGCTGCGGCCGCGCGTCCGGGCGAACCTAGGAACGCAGGTAGCGCACCTGACCTGACTTGGCCCGCTCGTACTCGTCCCGGCCCGCGAGGTGCTCGGGCACGCCGACCTCCCACCACGCGCCGGCCTCGGTCCACGACGACGGCCGCGTCTTCACCACGACCACCGCCGGACGCCGTTCCTCGACCGCCGCTTCGCGAGCCTGCGCATAGGCCGCCCGGAGGTCCTCGGCCGAAGAAGCCGTGAAGACCAGACAGCCCAATGATTCCGCGTGCCGCGCGAAGTCCACCCGCGGCGGCGAAGCGTGCGAAGTCGTGCAGTCGGCGTAGAAGTTGTTGAACGGCTTCCCGCCCTGCCCCTCCTGGAGCCGCGCGATCACCGCGTAGCCGTCGTTGTCGCAGACGACCGCGACGAACGGGTGACCCGCGAAGGCGGCCGAGAACAGCTCGGAGTTCAACATCAGGTACGAGCCGTCGCCCAGCAGGGTCGTCACCAGGCCCGGATGCGCGATCGCCGCGCCCCACGCGCCGGACAGCTCGTAGCCCATGCAGGAAAACCCGTACTCGACGTCCATCGAGATCGAGCCGGACCCGCGCCAGCCGCCGATCAGCTCGCCCGGCAGCCCGCCGGACGCCGTCATGACGTAGTCGTCCGCCGCCGACAGGTCGTTCACCACGCCCACGACCTGGGCGTAGGACGGAAGCTCGGAGCCGCCCGAGCGCAGCGAGTCGACGTGCGCGTCCCAGGAAGCCCGTTCGGCCGCGGCCCGCGAGGTCCACGACGGGTCGACCCGCCAGCTTTCCAGCTGCGCGCCCAGATCGACGAGCCCGGCGTCGGCGTCGCCGACCACCGACAGAGCACCGTGTTTCACCGCGTCGAACCGGGCCGCGTTCAGCGCGACCAGGCGGACATCGGGGGAGAAGACCGTCCAGGACGCCGTCGTGAAGTCCTGCAGCCGCGTCCCGACCGCGAGGACGACGTCGGCCTGAGCCGCGACGACGTTCGCCGACGTCGAGCCCGTGACGCCCAGCGGGCCGGCGTGCAGGGGATGCGTGTGCGGCACGAGCGTGCGGCCCGCGGTCGTCTCCACCAGCGGGATCCCGTGCCGCTCGGCGAAGTCGAGGACGCGTTGCCCGGCGCCGGAGTAGCGGACGCCGCCGCCGAGCACGAGCAACGGCCGTTTCGACGCGCGCAGGACTCCCGCCGCCTCGGTGACCGAGCGCCGGTCGGGCCGCGGCCGCGGCGGCCGGTGCGTCACCGGGGCGAACAGCTCTTCCGGGAAGTCGTACGTCTCGGCCTGGACGTCCTGCGGCAGCGCCAGGACCACGGGCCCGCTCTCCGCCGGGTCCGTGAGCACCCGTGCGGCCTGCGGCAACGTCGAGAGCAGCTGTTCGGGGCGGGTGATCCGGTCGAAGTAGCGGCTGACCGCGCGGAAGGCGTCGTTGACCGTCGCGGTCGCGTCGCCGAAGGGCTCGATCTGCTGCAGCACCGGGTCCGGCGCGCGGCTGGTGAACGTGTCGCCGGGCAGGAGCAGCACCGGCAGCCGGTTCGCGTGCGCGACCCCGGCGGCGGTGACCATGTTCAGCGCGCCCGGCCCGATCGACGACGTCACGACGCCGACCTGCCGCCGGTGCGTCGCCTTCGCGTAGCCGACCGCGGCCAGCGCCATGCCCTGCTCGGTGTGCCCGCGCCACACGGGGATGTCCCCGCGGTGTTCTTCCAGGGCGGTGCCGAGACCGAGGACGTTGCCGTGCCCGAAGATCGCGAAGACGCCGGGGAAGAGCGGGACTTCGCGCCCGTCCAGGGTTTCCGAGCGCTGGGCCAGGATCCAGCGGACCAGCGCCTGAGCCGTCGTCAGCTTCACCGCACACGTCCTTCGTGGCTCGTAACGGGACAGCGGGGGTCGAGGTCCTGCGACTCCCACGTGTCGCGGACCCAGCCGTGCGCGGGGTCGTCGCAGAACGCCATCGACCGCTCGGGCGCGGGCCCGGCCAGGACGTTCAGGTAGTACATCGGGTAGCCCGGCGCGGCCACGCAAGGACCGTGGAAGCCGCGCGGGATCAGGAAGACGTCGTGGTCGCGGACGGCGACGTCCTCGTCCAGGTCGCCGTCGAGCGTGTACGTCCGGTGCAGGCCGAACCCCTCGCGCGACGGCGTCACCCCGTCGCGGCCGGCGACGCGGAAGTAGTAGATCTCCTCGTTGACGACCTCGCACTCGCTCGCTTCGTCGTGCTTGTGCGGCGGGTAGGACGACCAGTTGCCGCCCGGCGTGATCAGCTCGCACGCGTTGAGCTTGTCGGCGTGGTCCCACACCCCGGGCACGCCGAAGTTGGTCACCTGCCGCGTCGCCTGCCCCGCGCCGCGGACCTCGACGGGGACGTCTTCGGCGGGGCCGTACTTCGCTTCGAGCCGCCGGGTGCAGCGCGCCATCGGCAGCGCCACCTGCGCGCCGGTCTCGGAAGTCAGCTCGACCTCGGCGTCGCGGGGGGCGTAGACGAAGTCCGTGACCCGGGTGAACACCGACTCACGCCCTTCCAGCTCGAACTCCTCGCCGTCGACGCGGACCGTGAGCGAGCCGGACAGCGGGAGCACGAACGCCTCGAACTCGCCGGTCTTGACCGTGCGCGGGAGCCGGGTGCCGATCCGGAGCACCCGCAACCCCGTGTACGTCCAGCCCGCCGAATCCGGGGTGAGCCGGACCGGGTCGGCGTCGTCGGACAGCGTCCCGAGTGGACGGTGCAGCTTGCTCATTTCACGGCCTCCAGTTCTTTGCACGTCCGTGGGGATCACAGCAGCTCCTCGATCTCCCCGGCGGTCGGCATGGCGTCGGCGCAGGCCAACCGGGACGCGACGAGCGCACCCGCGGCGTTCGCGTATCCCGCGAGGCGCACCGGGTCCCAGCCCGACAGCAGGCCGTGGATCAGGGCTCCGCCGAAGCCGTCGCCGGCGCCGAGCCCGCAGACGACCTCGACGCGTTGTGGCGGGACCGTCCACCGGCCTTCCGGCGTCGCCACGAGCACGCCGTCGGCGCCCTTCTTGATCACCGCCAGCCGCAGGCCGCGGTCGAGCATGCGGTCCGCGGCGGTGTCCGGGTCCGCCGTGCCGACCGCGACCTCCACCTCGGCGCGGTTGCCGACCGCGACCGTGACGTGGTCGAGCATCCCGCCGATCTCTTCCCGGGCCTGCTCGACCGAAGACCAGAACATCGGCCGGTAGTCGAGGTCCAGGACGGTGTGCTCGCGGCGACCCCGGGTTTCGAGGATCTTCCGCTGCGTGGCGCGGGCCGGCTCGGCGGAGACGCCGGTGCCGGTGACCCACAGCAGCGGCACCGACTCGACGACGTCCCACGGCACGTCGTCGTCGGTGAGCGTGAGGTCCGGGGCGATGGGTGAGCGGTAGAACAGCAGCGGCGGGTCCGCGGGCGGGTTCAGCTCGCAGAACACCACCGGCGTCTGGAGGTCCGGCGAAGTGCCCACGAAAGCGGGCGAGACGCCGAAGCCGTCGAGGGCCTGCCGGACGTAGTCGCCGAAGCCGTCCGGGCCGACCTTGGTCAGCACCGCCGTGCGCCGGCCGAGCCGCGCGGCGGCGACCGCGACGTTGGTCGCGGTCCCGCCGAGCGACTTGGCGAACGTGCTGACGCCGGCCAGAGGGACGCCGCTCTGCTCCGGGTACAGGTCCACCCCGACCCGGCCCACGGTGAGCGCTTCGAGACTCACGCCTTCTCCACCTGCCGCAGCTCGTGCTCCAGCGCTTCCAGTTCCGCACCGCCCGCCATCTGCCGGGTCAGCTCGTTGATGTCGATGTCCTCCTTCTCGTAGGACCCGAGCGGCGCACCCCGCTTGAGCAGCAGAAACCGGTCGGCGACCGGGTAGGCGTGGTGCGGGTTGTGCGTGATCAGCACGACGCCGAGCCCGCGGTCACGGGCCTGCGCGACGTACTTCAGCACCACCCCGGCCTGCTTGACGCCCAGCGCGGCGGTCGGCTCGTCGAGGATCAGCACCTTGGCGCCGAAGTAGACCGCCCGCGCGATCGCGACGCACTGGCGTTCACCGCCCGAGAGCGTCCCGACCGGCTGCTCGACGTCCCGCAGGTCGATGCCCATGTCGGACAGCGCCTGCTTGGTCGTCTCGCGGCCCTTCTTCCGGTCGAGCATCTTGAACGGGCCGAACCCGGTCGTCGGCTCGGAGCCGAGGAAGAAGTTCCGCCAGACGCTCATCAGCGGCACCACGGCGAGGTCCTGGTACACGGTCGCGATGCCGCGGTCGAGGGCCTCGCGCGGCGAGGCGAACCGGACCGGCTCGCCGTCCACGAAGAATTCGCCGCGGTCGTGCTGGTGCACCCCGGCGAGGATCTTGATGAGCGTGGACTTCCCGGCGCCGTTGTCGCCGAGCACGCAGGTCACCTCGCCCGCGTTGACCACAGTGGACACATCGCGCAGGGCGATGACGCTGCCATACGTCTTCCCGATGTCCTTGACCTCGATGAGACTCATCGCCGGACCCTTTCCGCGCGCCGCCGGAAGGCGTTGTTCACCAGGACCGCGGCCAGCAGCATGATGCCGAGGAACAGCATGAACCAGTCGCTGTTCCACTGCGCGAACACGATGCCCTGGCGCGCCATGCCGAAGATCAGCGCGCCGATCGCCGCGCCCACCGCCGAGCCGAACCCGCCGGTGAGCAGGCAGCCGCCGATCACCGCCGCGATGATGTACTGGAACTCCAGCCCGATGCCCTGGTTCGCCTGCACGCTGGCGAAGCGCAGGATGTTGATCGAGCCGACCAGCCACGCGCCGAGCGCGGTGCCCATGAACAGCAGGATCTTCGTGCGCACCACCGGCACGCCGACCGAGCGGGCCGACACCTGCGACCCGCCGACCGCGAAGATCCAGTTGCCGAACCGGGTCCGCACCAGCAGCCACGCGGCGATCGCCGTGACGACGACCCACCAGATGATCGACGACTGGAACTCGGTGCCGCCGATGCTGAACGTGGACGCGAACAGCCCGCCGGCCGACTCGTAGCCGCTGGTCGAGCGCATGCCGGAGATCTGGACGGTGTTGGTCACCCAGCGCGTCACGCCGAGGTTGAGCCCCTGCAGGGCGAGGAACGACCCCAGCGTGACGATGAAGCTGGGCAATCCGGTCTTCATGACCAGCCAGCCGTTGAACGCGCCGACGCCGAGCGCGAAGGCGAGCGAGGCCAGCAGCGCGAGCCAGACGTTCCACCCGGCCTGCGTGGCCAGGATCGCCGTGACCAGCGACGTCGACGCCGTCATCACGCCGGCCGAGAGGTCGAACTCGCCGCCGACCATGAGCAGGGCGACCACGACGGCCATGATGCCCAGGGTGGAGGAGTCGTCGAGCCAGGTCGCCACGCCCAGCGGGCTGAGGAACTGGCTGGTGACGACGGAGAAGAAGACGAACACGAGCACGGCGCCGAGCAGCGCGCCGATCTCCGGCCGGACCACCAGGCGGTCGGTCAGGCTCTTCTTCGCGACTCGCTCGTCAGGGCGTTCCTGGATGGCTGCGGTCATCAGCGCGTGCCGCGTTGCGCGTACGGGGCGATGGTGTCGATGTTGGTCTTGTCGACGAAGCCGGGGCCGGTCTGCACCGGGTGGCCGCCGCCGATGGTGTTGCCGTTCTCCTTGTACAGCTTGAGAAACACGATCGGCAGGTAGCCCTGCTCGTACTGCTGCTGGTCGACGGCGAACAGGATCGTGCCGGCCTTGATGGCCGCGACGACGTCGGCGTTCAGGTCGAACGTGGCGACCTGCGCCTTGGAGCTCGCCTCCTTGGCCGCGTCCACCGCGCGCGCCGCGACCTGCGAGTTCAGCGCCAGCACCGCGTCGATCGACGGGTCGGACTGCAGCGCGCCGCGGATCCGGGCCTGCGCGTCGGTCGGGTTGGAGATGTCGACCTGCAGCGTGGTGACGTTGCCGAAGGTCTGCTTCGCGCCGTCGCAACGCTGGTTCTGGCCGATGTTGCCGGCCTCGTGGAGGACGCACAGCAGCTTCGTCTTGCCGGCCGCCTTGAGCCGCTGGCCCGCGCCCTGGCCCGCGAGGCCCTCGCTCTGCCCGACGTGCGCGATCGCGCCGAACTGCGCGCTGGAGTCTTCGCCGGAGTTGATGGTGACGACCGGGATGCCGGCCTTGACCGCGTTCTGGATCGACGTCTGCAGGGCCTGCGGGTTCGCCATGGAGACGACCAGGCCACCGACCTTCTGCGCGACCGCGTTGTCGATCAGCTTGGCCTGGTTGCCCGGGTCGCCGTCGGAGTAGTAGTCGACCCCGACGTTCAGGTCCTTGCCCGCCTGCTCGGCGCCGTTCTTCACGACGTTCCAGAAGGCGTCGCCGGCGCTGCCGTGGGTGACCACGGCGACCTTCAGCGGACCGCCCGTGCTCGGGGCCGCGGCGGACGGGGCGCTCGAGCTGCTGCTCGAGTTGTCGGCGCTGGGACCACTGCAGGCGGACAGGACCAGCCCGGCCGCGGCGATCGCCGCCACGCCGGCCAGCTTCTTGACAGAGAACACAGTCACTCCTTTGGGACCAGTTACAGGGAGTCGATGATCTTCGCGAGGTGGGCCAGGCTGCGCTCGGTGTCCCGCCGGGGTAGGTCGTCGGGGCTCTCCGCGCCGAGGGCGGTGTCCTGTTCGAGGACGTACCAGCCGTCGTAGCCGGCCGCCTGGACGGAGCGCACCATCGCCGCCACGTCCACGTCCCCCTCGCCGAGCGGGGTGTAGATGCCCCGCCCGACCGCGTCGGTGTAGCCGAGCCGCCCCGCGCGGACCTCTGCCGCGAGGTCTTCTCGGACGTCCTTCAGATGCACGTGCCCCACCCGTTCGGGATACCGCTGCGCCAGCTCGACCGGATCCGTCCCGCCGATCATCAGGTGCCCGGTGTCGAGGCACAAGCCGAGATCGGAATCGGCGAGGAAGCGCTCGACCTCGGCCTGCTGCTCCACGTGCGTCCCGACGTGCGGGTGCAGCACGGTGCGCAGGCCGAAGGCGCCTGCAACATGGCGGATCTTCCCGGCGGTTTCGACGAGCGTCGCCCATTCGGCGTCGGTGAGCTTCGGGCGTTCGTCGTAGCCGTCGAGGCCGGTCGCGGCGGCGAGCACGAGGACGTCGCCTCCGCACGCGGCGAACAGTGCGGCGGACTCTTCGGCTTCCTTGAGCGCGTTTTCCTGGTCGGTGTGGAGGACGACGGCGAGGAAGCCGCCGACGAGCGTCAGGCCGTGCCTCCCGAGCAGCTCCCGCAGCTCGGCCGGATCGCGCGGGAGGTAATCGGGCGGCCCCAGCTCGGTCGCCTGGACGCCGAGGGCCGCCATCTCGCCGAGCACGGTCGCCGCGTCCAGCACCCGGCCCCAGCCCGGGACTTCGCAGACGCCCCAGGAGATCGGGGCGGCGGCCACGCGGATCGTCGCTGTCACAAGGGGCCTCCGTTGGTCCGTTGGAGCGCTCTATTGATTAGAGCGCTCTAATCTTGTAGCGTCCGTCACAGCAAGTCAAGGCTGAGTTTCCGGTGATCAGGGGAGGTGCGGCCATGCGTCCGACCATGGAGGACGTCGCCGCGCGGGCGGGGGTTTCCCGCGCACTGGTCTCCCTGGTGATGAGGAATTCACCGAAGGTCTCCGACGCGCGCCGCGCGGCTGTGCTGCGTGCGGCCGAAGAACTCGGCTACCAGCCGCACGTGATGGCGCGCTCCCTGGCCAGCCGGACGTCCACCGTGCTCGGCGTGATGGTCAACGACCTGCGCAACGCCTTCTTCGCCGACGTCGTCGAGGGGCTGGACGCGGCCGCGCAGGCCGCGGGCTTCGACCTCGTGCTCAACACCGGCGGCCGCAGTCCCGCGCGCGAGGGGAACGCCTTGCGCAGCCTGCTTTCCTTCCGGCCGGCGGGGGTCATCCTGCTCTCGCCGGTCGTGCCCGCGTCGGCCATCGAAGCCGCGGCCCGGCAGTGTCCGGTGGTGCTCGTCTCGCGGACGTCGCGAGCGTCCGGTGTGGACACCGTGAACGACGACGGCGAAGCGGGGTCCGCGCTGGCCGTCGACCACCTCGCCGGCCTCGGGCACCGGCGCATCGCCCACCTCGACGGCGGCGGCGCGGCGGGGGCGGCCCAGCGCCGTCGCGGGTTCCAGGCGGCGATGCGGCGCCACGGCCTGGACCCGATCGTGGTGCGCAGCGAGCACACCGACACCGCGGGGGAGAAGTCCGTACGGGAGCTGCTGGCGACGTACTCGCGGGCCGAGCTGCCGACGGGCTTGGTGGCGGGCAACGACTTCAACGCGGTCGGGGCGATCTCGGCTCTCGAAGAGGCGGGGCTGCGCGTGCCCGAGGACGTCTCGGTCGTCGGCTACGACAACACGTCTTTGGCGGCCCTGCGGCACCTCTCACTGACCACAGTGGACCAACCGCGCACCGAGATGGGCCGGCTGGCCTTCGAAGCGCTGGTCGAACGCGTCCGCGGGGAGCGCACGGAGCCGGTCCGGCACCTGCTGCACCCGTCTTTGGTGGTCCGGGCGACCACCGCCGAGGTTCTAGGCACAGGAGGAGCACCACGATGAGGTTGGGACTGGCGGGCACCGGCCGGATCGGCACCGCGCACGCGGAGACGCTGAAGGGGTTCGACGAGGTGGAGTCGGTCGTCGTGGCCGACGTCGACCCCGCGCGAGCCGCTGCCGCGGCCGCGAAGCTCGGCGTCGAATCGGTTTCCCTCGACGAGCTGTTCGCCGCCGGGCTGGACGGCCTGGTCGTCACGGCGGCCACCGACGCGCACCCGGGCCTGATCATCGCGGCGGTCGACGCGGGCATCCCGGTGTTCTGCGAAAAGCCGGTGGCGGCGGACATCCCCGGCACGCTGGCGGTGATCGACCGCATCGGCGCGTCGGACGTCCCGGTCCAGATCGGCTTCCAGCGCCGGTTCGACGCGGGCTACGCGGCGGCGCGGGCGGCGGTGGCGTCGGGCGAGCTGGGCTGGCTGCACACGCTGCGCGCGACGACGTTCGACCCGGCGCCCCCGCCGGCGGAGTACGTCGCCCATTCGGGTGGGCTGTTCCGCGACTGCGGCGTGCACGACTTCGACATCATCCGCTGGGTGAGCGGCCGCGAGGTGACCGAGGTGTACGCGATCGGCGCCAACCGCGGCGAGCGCTTCTTCGTGGATGCGGGCGACGTGGACACGGCGGCGGCGACGCTGACCCTGGACGACGCCACGCTGGCGACGGTCTCCCTGACCCGCTACAACGGCGCGGGCTACGACGTGCGGCTGGAGGCGCTGGGCTCGGTGTCCGGCGTGGTGGTCGGCCTGGACGACCGGGTGCCGCTGCGATCGGTGGAGCCGGGGGTGGCCCCGCTGCCGGGTCCGGCGTACCCGGGGTTCATGGAGCGGTTCCGTCCGGCGTACACGACCGAGCTGAGGGCGTTCCTGGACGTCGTCGCGGGGCGGGCGCCCTCGCCGTGCGGTGCGGCGGACGCGTTGGAGGCGTTCTACATCGCGGAGGCGTGCGAGGTCTCCCGCCGGGAACGGCGTCCGGTGCAGCTGGCGGAGGTCCGGCGCTGATCACGCTGGCACCCCTCGACGAGCGCGCACTGGCCCGGCTGCCGGACGCGGCCGGCGCGGACCCCCTCGAAGTGATGCCACCGGTGGTCGGCCCGCCCGGCTGGACATCGCCCCGCCGGGCGGCGTCCCTGGCCTTCCACCGCGGCCGTTCGCTGGATCCGGCGACGGCCTCGACGACGGCGGACAACGTCGGCGCCCGGTCGCTGCTGGCCGGACTCGGCGCGATGCTCACCACAGACGGCGACGAGGTGCGCGCGGAACTGCCCCTGCGCTGACCAGCCGCGGCAGGATCTCCGTCCGCACGTACTCGTGTGCGTCGCGGGAAGGCAGGATGTGCGGCCCCTGCACCCACACGACCCCGTGCCGCACAGCCGCCGCCGTGACGCGCTCGCGCAGCGGGCCCACCACCCCCGCACCCAGCACCAAGGCGTTCACCACCCCGAGCCGGGTCAGGACCGCCTCCTCCGAAACGGCGCCGTCCGCGGCGAGACCCGCCGCGGACAGCGCCGCCGTCACTCTCGAGACCGTGGCCGGGTTGCGGCCGAACAGGAGCACCTTCATGCCCCCAGCTTCATACCTCGAGGGCGGTTGAGGTCAAGACAGTTCGAGCGTCGGCTGGTACATCTCGATCCAGTGGTACAGGTCGAGCAGCCGGTCCAGCCCGACCCGCGCCGCCGGGTTCATGGTCGCCGGGTCCACTTCGGACACCCGGTGCGCCCAGTTCTTGTCCACCAGGCCGAACACCGAGTGACCCGGCTCCGCCAGGACCTCCTTGACCTGCTGCTGCAACGCCGCCGCGTAGCCCGGGTCCTGCGTCGACGGGTACGGGCTCTTCACCCGCTGGGCCACCGACTCCGGCAGGACATGAGACGTGGCGTGCCGAAGCAGGCTCTTCTCCCGGCCGTCGAACGTCTTCAGCGACCACGGCGTGTTGTACACGTACTCGACCAGCCGGTGGTCGCAGAACGGCACGCGGACCTCCAGGCCCACCGCCATCGACGCGCGGTCCTTGCGGTCGAGCAGCATCCGCACGAACCGGGTCAGGTGGAGGTTGCAGATCGTCCGCATCCGCGCCTCGCGCTCGGACTCGCCGTCCAGGTGGTCGACCGAAGAGACCGCGGTCGCGTACTGGTCCGCGATGTAGGACTCCAGGTCCAGCTTCTGCCGCAGCTCGGTCGTGTACAGCGACGACCGGTCGTCCATCATCGACGTCCGGAACGCCAGCCACGGGAACGTGTCCGCGTTGACGGCCTTCTCGTCGTGGAACCAGCGGTAGCCGCCGAACACCTCGTCGGCCGACTCGCCCGACAATGCCACCGTCGACTCGGCGCGGATCGCCTTGAACAGCAGGTAGAGCGACGTGTCCATGTCGCCGAGGCCGGCCGGGATGTCGCGGGCCTTCAGCACGGCGCGCCGCACCGCCGGGTCGCTCAGCTCGGCCGGGTTGAGCATGACGTTCTGGTGCGCGGACCCGACCAGCTCGGCGACGTCGCGGATGTACGGCGAGTCCGCGGTGTCGCGCATCTCGTCCGGCTTGAAGTTCTCCTCCTGGCCGAAGAAGTCGACGGAGAACGTCCGCAGCCGCTCGCCCTGCTCGGCGAGGTGGGGCGCGGCGAGGCCGGTGACGGCGCTGGAGTCGAGGCCGCCCGAAAGCAGCACGCAGCGCGGGACGTCCGCGACCAGCTGGCGGTGGACGATGTCGGTCATCAGCTCGCGCACGCGGGCGACCGTGGTCTCCTGGTCGTCGGTGTGCTGCTTCGCGTCCAGCTTCCAGTACGTGCGGGTGCGGACGCCCTCCCGGGACACGGTGACGATCGTGCCCGGCTGGACCTCCTCCATGCCCTTCCACAGCGACCAGCCGGGGCGCTTGGTGAACGCCATCAGCTCGCGCAGGCCGTCGGTGTCGACCACCTTGCTCGCCAGCGGGTTGGCCAGGATGGCCTTCGGCTCGGAGCCGAACAGGACGCCGTCGCGGGTCGGGTAGTAGTAGAACGGCTTGATGCCCATCCGGTCGCGGATCATGACGAGCCGGTCGTCGCGCTCGTCCCAGATCGCGAAGGCGTACATGCCGTTGAGGTGGTCGACGACCTCGTCGCCCCACTGCAGGTAGCCGTGCAGGACGACCTCGGTGTCGCTGTCGGTCTCCCACTGGTGCCCGAGCTTCGTCAGCTCTTCCTTCAGCTCGGTGAAGTTGTAGGTCTCACCGCTGTAGACCATCGCGACGTCGCCGTTCGGCGTGTGCACGGACATCGGCTGCCGGCCGCCGGGCAGGTCGATGATGGCCAGCCGCCGGTGGCCGAGTGCGACGTGCTTGCGCACCCACGTGCCGACGTCGTCCGGGCCGCGGCAGGACATGGTCTCCGTCATGGCGTCGACCACGTCCTGGCGGCGGGTGAGGTCGGCGTCGTAGGAAACCCAGCCGGCGATACCGCACATGTGTACCCCTCCCAAGATTTGCTTAGCCGATACAACTATCGGTAACACAGGTGTAACACGGGCTGAAGATCTTGTCTGCCCGAATTGCACGTTCCGCACTTGTTCGGTCACGCGTTGTGTTGTGAGTCACTAACCCACTGCATTCCGTGATTAATCGGCAAACGTTTGCGTGATGGCCGCCACCGGCCATAAAGACGGCGTAAATGGGTGTCAGGAACGCATCAAGAGGCCGTCAGCCGCAGGTCGGGACGGGGTCCCGCAGCCGCAGAGTGAACGCGTCCGGTCACCGAACCCGGTGACCCGTCTTGAGAGGTGCCTGTGGCCGACTTGCTCTACGCCGTCCTGATGATCGGCGTGTTCGTGGTGCTCGCGCTGGCGCTGCGCGGGCTGGAGAAGCTGTGAGCGGCGCGGGAACCGTGGCCAACGTCGTCGGCGGACTGCTGGCGCTGGGCCTCCTCGTCTACCTCTTCGTCGCGCTGATCAAGCCGGAGAAATTCTGATGTCCGACACGACGGCCGGGCTCATCCAGCTCGGCCTCCTCCTCGCCGCCCTCGCCGTGGTCTACAAACCGCTCGGCGACTACCTGGCGCGCGTCTTCTCCACCGAGAAGCACTGGAAGCTCGAAAAGGGCCTCTACAAGCTCTTCCGCGTCAACCCGGACTCCGAGCAGCGGTGGCCGACCTACGCCGCGGGCGTGCTCGGCTTCTCGTTCGTCTCGGTCGTCCTGCTCTACCTGCTGCAACGACTCCAGCCGCTGCTGCCGTGGAGCCTGGGCCGCGGCTCGGTGAGCCCCGGCGTCGCCTTCAACACGGCGGTTTCGTTCGTCACCAACACGAACTGGCAGTCCTACGTCCCCGAGACGACCATGGGCCACTTCGTGCAGATGGCCGGGCTGACCGTGCAGAACTTCCTGTCCGCCGGTGTCGGCCTCGCCGTGGCGATCGCGGTGACGCGCGGGTTCGTCCGGGCGAAGACCGACCGGCTCGGCAACTTCTGGGTGGACCTCACGCGCGGCACGGTCCGCGTCCTGCTGCCGATGGCGTTCGTCTTCGCGATCGTGCTGATCGCGCTCGGCGTGGTGCAGAGCCTCAAGGCCGGTGTCGCCGTGACGAACCCGGACGGCAGCCAGAGCACGATCGCCCTCGCCCCGGCCGCGAGCCAGGAGGCCATCAAGGAACTCGGCACCAACGGCGGCGGCATCCTCAACGCCAACTCCGCGCACCCCTTCGAGAACCCCACCGCCTGGACGAACCTGATCGAGCTGTTCCTGATCCTGGTGATCCCGGTCAGCCTGACCCGCACGTTCGGCAAGCTGGTCGGCAAGCCGAAGCAGGGGTACGTCCTGCTCGCCGTGATGAGCCTGCTGTGGGCCGCGTCGCTGGCGATCATCTGGTTCTCCGAAGCGAACGCGAACAACCCGGCGGCGCTGGCCGCGGGCGCGAGCATGGAAGGCAAGGAACAGCGGTTCGGCATCGGGTTGACGTCGATCTTCGCCGACACGACCACCGGCACGTCGACCGGCGCGATCAACGGCGCTCACGACAGCCTCTCGGGCCTCGGCGGCGGGGGACCGTTGCTGAACATGCTCTACGGCGAGATCTCGCCCGGCGGTGTCGGCACCGGCCTCTACGGCATCCTGGTCATGGCGATCATCGCGATGTTCCTGGCCGGCCTGATGGTCGGGCGTACGCCGGAGTACCTGGGCAAGAAGCTCGGCAAGCGCGAGGTCACCGCCGCGGCGATCGCGATGCTCGCGATGCCGACCGTGGTGCTCCTCGGCTCCGGGATTGCGCTGCTGCTGCCGGACACGGCGGGCGCGCTCGGCAACGGCGGCGCGCACGGCCTGTCCGAAATCCTCTACGGCTACGCGTCCACCGGCAACAACAACGGCAGCGCGTTCGGCGGCCTGACCGCGACGAGCGACTGGTTCCAGTCGTCGTTCGGCGTCGCCATGGCGATCGGCCGGTTCGTGCCGATCCTCGCCGTGCTCTGCCTGGCCGGTTCCCTGGCCGCGCAACGCAAGGTGCCCGAAACCGCGGGCACCCTGCCCACCACCGGGCCGCTGTTCGCCACCATGCTCACCGGCACGGTGGTGCTCGTCGCGGCCCTCACCTTCATCCCGGCGCTCGCGCTCGGGCCCATCGCGGAGGCACTCGCATGACCGTCACCGAAGAACGACCCCAGGTGACTCCCGCCACCGAGACCACGGGACGCGTCGGCGCCGGGGTGTTCAGCCCACGCCAGCTCTGGACGTCGCTGCCCGACGCCTTCCGGAAGCTCAACCCCAAGCACCAGCTCGGCAACCCGGTGATGTTCGTGGTGTGGGTGGGTTCCGCGCTCACCACCGTCTTCGCGGTCACCGACCCGAGCGTGTTCACCATCCTGATCGCCGTCTGGCTCTGGTTCACGGTCCTCTTCGCGAACCTCGCCGAAGCCGTCGCCGAAGGGCGGGGCAAGGCGCAGGCGGAAAGCCTGCGGAAGTCGAAGAAGGAGACCGTCGCCCGCCGCCTCACGGCGAGCGGCTCGGAAGAACAGGTACCGGGCGTCGAGCTGAAGATCGGCGACCTGGTCGTCGTCGAGGCCGGTCAGGTGATCCCGGGTGACGGCGACGTCGTCGAGGGCATCGCGACCGTCGACGAGTCGGCCATCACCGGCGAGTCGGCCCCGGTCATCCGCGAGTCCGGCGGCGACCGGTCGGCCGTCACCGGCGGCACGACCGTGCTGAGCGACCGGGTCGTCGTCAAGATCACGACCAAACCCGGCGAGTCCTTCGTGGACCGCATGATCGCGTTGGTGGAAGGCGCCTCGCGGCAGAAGACGCCGAACGAGATCGCGCTGACCATCCTGCTCTCGACGTTGACGATCATCTTCCTGCTCGCCGTCGTCGCGCTGCAGCCGATGGCCCGCTACTCCGGCAGCGAGCAGTCGGTGATCGTGCTGACCGCGCTCTTGGTCTGCCTGATCCCGACGACGATCGGCGCGCTGCTGTCCGCCATCGGCATCGCCGGGATGGACCGACTGGTGCAGCGCAACGTCCTCGCGACCAGCGGCCGTGCGGTGGAGGCCGCCGGCGACGTCTCGACGCTGCTGCTCGACAAGACCGGCACGATCACCTTCGGCAACCGCCGGGCCACCGAGCTGATCCCGGTCGGATCGTCCACTCCGGACGAACTCGCGCGCGCCGCCCGGCTGGCCAGCCTGGCCGACGAAACCCCCGAGGGACGCAGTGTCGTCGACCTGACGTCGGACCACGCCGGCCAGGACGAGCACGGCGAGTTCGTCCCCTTCACCGCGCAGACGCGGATGTCGGGGCTCGACGTCGGCAGCCGCCGGATCCGCAAGGGCGCCGCTTCCGCGGTCCGCGCGTGGGTGCGGGACAACGGCGGCGAGTTCCCCGACGAGACCGAGCGCGTGGTCGACGAGATCAGCGCCCAGGGCGGCACGCCGCTGGTCGTCGCCGAGGACACCGTGGTGCGCGGGGTGATCCGGCTGTCGGACGTCGTCAAGCCCGGCATGAAGGAGCGGTTCAAGGAACTGCGGGCGATGGGCATCAAGACGGTGATGATCACCGGCGACAACCCGCTCACCGCCAAGGCCATCGCCGCGGACGCGGGGGTCGACGACTACCTCGCCGAGGCCAAGCCCGAAGACAAGATGGCGCTCATCAAGCAGGAGCAGGAGGGCGGGCGCCTGGTCGCGATGACCGGCGACGGCACCAACGACGCGCCCGCGCTCGCGCAGTCCGACGTCGGTGTCGCGATGAACACCGGCACGTCGGCCGCGAAGGAGGCCGGCAACATGGTCGACCTCGACAGCGACCCGACGAAGCTGATCGAGATCGTCGAGATCGGCAAGCAGCTGCTGATCACCCGCGGCGCGCTGACCACGTTCAGCGTCGCCAACGACCTCGCGAAGTACTTCGCGATCCTGCCCGCGATGTTCACCGGCATCTTCGCCCAGCTCGGCGCGCTCAACATCATGCACCTGGCCACGCCGAAGTCGGCGATCCTCTCCGCGGTCATCTTCAACGCGCTGATCATCGTCGTGCTCATCCCGCTGGCCCTGCGCGGCGTGCGGTACAAGCCGTCGTCGGCCTCGGCCCTGCTGCGCCGCAACCTGCTCGTCTACGGCCTCGGCGGCATCGTCAGCCCCTTCCTCGGGATCTGGCTGATCGACCTGCTCGTGCGCCTCATCCCTGGAATCGGGTGAATGTCGTGAACACTCTCGTCAAGCAGACCTGGGCCGGGCTGCGCGTGCTGGTCGTGCTGACCGTCCTGCTCGGTGTGCTCTACCCCCTCGCGGTCTGGGCGATCGCCCGCATCCCCGGCCTGGAGGGCAACGCCGAAGGCTCGGTTGTCACGCAGAACGGCCAGGCCGTCGGGTCGTCGCTGATCGGCGTCGACCCGGTGCCCGCCGACCCCGCGCACGACCCGTGGTTCCACAACCGGCCCTCGGCGCTCTCGAAGGACGCGCTCGGCCCCGGCGACCCGTCGACGTCCGGCGCGTCCAACAAGGGCCCGTACAACGAGGACCTCGTGAAGACCATCGGCGAGCGCAAGGACGCCATCGCGAAGCGCGAAGGCGTGTCACCCGGCCAGGTACCGCCGGACGCCGTCACCGCGTCCGGTTCGGGCCTCGACCCGGCGATCAGCGTCGCCTACGCCGATCTTCAAGCACAGCGCGTCGCGCGCGTCACCGGCTTGCCGCTCGACCGGGTGAAGCAGCTGATCGAAGCGAACACGAGCGGCGCGGGAATCGGGGTCCCGGGCGTGAATGTGCTCCAGCTCAACTTGGCCGTGCAAGCCGCGGCCGGAGGGGCACACTGACAGCGTGACCACTGAAGACGCCCCGAAGCCGCGCCGCGGGGAGCTGAGGATCTACCTCGGCGCGGCTCCGGGGGTCGGCAAGACCTTCGCCATGCTCGGCGAAGCCCGGCGACGGCTCGACCGCGGCACCGACGTCGTCGTCGGGCTGGTCGAGACGCACGGCCGCGAGAAGACCGCGGTGCTCCTGGACGGCTTGGAGACGGTGCCGCGGCGGCACGCCGATCACCGCGGCCGCGAGTTCGACGAGATGGACCTCGACGCGATCCTCGCGCGGGCCCCGGAGGTCGCCGTCGTCGACGAGCTGGCCCACACGAACGTGCCGGGCTCGCGCAACGCCAAGCGCTGGCAGGACGTCGAGCAGCTCCTGGAGGCCGGGATCGACGTGCTGTCGACGGTCAACGTGCAGCACCTGCAGAGCCTCAACGACGTCGTCGAGCGCATCACCGGCGTCACCCAGCAGGAGACCGTGCCGGACGAGGTCGTCCGCCGCGCCGAGCAGCTCGAGCTGGTCGACATCACCCCGGAGGCGCTGCGGCGGCGGCTCGCCCACGGCAACGTCTACCCGGCCGAGCGGATCGACGCCGCGCTCGGCAACTACTTCCGCCCCGGCAACCTCACCGCGCTGCGCGAGCTGGCGCTGCTCTGGGTGGCAGACCAGGTCGACGTCGCCCTGCAGCGCTACCGCGCCGAGCAGCGGATCACCGACACGTGGGAGGCGCGCGAACGCGTCGTCGTCTCCATCACCGGCGGCGCGGAGAGCGAGACGCTCATCCGCCGCGCCAGCCGGATCGCCACCCGGGCCGGCGCCGAGCTGCAGGTCGTCCACATCCTGCGCGGCGACGGCCTGTCCGGGCTCGGCCCGGCCGCGATCGCCCGCTGCCGGACGCTGGCCGAAGAGGTCGGCGCGACCTTCCACACCGTCGTCGGCGACGACGTGCCGACCGCGCTGCTGGACTTCGCGCGCGGCGTGAACGCAACCCAGCTGGTGATCGGCACTTCGCGGCGCTCGCGCGTGGCGCGGCTGTTCGACGAGGGGATCGGGGCCGGCGTGGTCCGGCAGTCGGGGCCGATCGACGTCCACATGGTCACCCACGCCGAGGCTGGCGGGCGCTTGCGGGCGCGGCTGAGCGCGAGCCCGCTGGGGTTCTCGCGGCTGGTCGCGGGCTGGGTGCTCAGCGTCGTCCTGCCGGTGCTGGTGACCGTCGTCGGGTTCTTCATCCCGTCCGGGCTGGACTTCGCCACCGACGTCATCTCCTACGTGCTGGCGACCGTGGTCGTGGCGCTGGTCGGCGGCCTCGGACCGGCGCTGGTCGCGGCCGTGCTCGGCGCCGGGCTGCTCAACTTCTTCTTCACGCCGCCGCTGTACACGCTCAACGTGCACACCCCGCAGAACCTGGTGACGCTGATCGCGATGGTCGTGGTCGCGGTGCTCGTCGCGCTGGTCGTCGACCAGGCCGCGCGCCGGGCCACCCAGGCGGCGCGGGCGCGGACCGAGGCGGCGCTGCTCGCCTCCTACGCCCGGACCGTGCTCACCCACACCAACCCCATCGAACGGTTGTTGGAGAAGGTCCGCGAGAACTTCGCGCTGACGTCGGTGACGCTGCTGGAGAAGCAGGAAGGCGACTGGCATCGCGTGGCGGTCGCGGGGGAGCACCCGTGCGCCGACCCGGACGAGGCCGACGTGGACATCGCCGTCACCGCCGACGTCCACCTGACCCTGCGCGGGCGTGCTCTGCCGGCGGCCGACCGGCGGGTGCTGGAAGCCGTGGCCGGGCAGGCGTTGCTCGCCCTGCGCCAGCAGCGGGCGGCCGCCGCCGCGGCGCGCGCCGAGCGCAAGGCGGAGGCGACCGAGCTGCGCACGACGCTGCTGTCGGCCGTCGGACACGACCTGCGCACGCCGCTGACGTCGATCAAGGCGTCGATTGGCAGCCTGCGCGCGCCGGATCTGCGGCTGTCCGAAGAGGACACCGCCGAGCTGATGGAGGCCATCGAGCTGTCGGCCGACCGGCTGGCCGGGCTGATCGACAACCTCCTCGACTCGTCGCGCCTGGCCACCGGGGCGGTGCAGCCGCTCCTGCGTCCGGTCGGCTACGACGAGGTCGTCGCGCACGCTTTGTCCAATGTGGACTCCTCGGACGCGGTG
The DNA here is from genome assembly GCF_902497555.1 of Amycolatopsis camponoti. NCBI lineage: Bacteria > Bacillati > Actinomycetota > Actinomycetes > Pseudonocardiales > Pseudonocardiaceae > Amycolatopsis > Amycolatopsis camponoti. The sequence continues at coordinate 932,000 of NZ_CABVGP010000002.1, forward strand.
CGGGTGGCCGTGGACGACCAGCTCCCGGCGGTCCTCGCCGACCCCGGCCTGCTGGAACGCGTGGTCGCGAACGTGCTGGACAACGCCCTGCGGCACGGCGGGGCGCCGGTGTCGGCGCGGGCCAGCGCGCACTCCGGGCACGTCGAGCTGCGGATCGTCGACCACGGCAAGGGCCTGCGCAAGGGGACCGCGGACTCGGCGTTCGCGCCCTTCCAGCGTCTCGGCGGTGACCGGGACACGACGCCGGGCGTCGGGCTCGGCCTGTCCGTGGCGAAGGGGTTCACCGAAGCGATGGGCGGGACGATCCGCGCCGAGGACACGCCGGGCGGCGGCCTCACGGTCGTGATCTCCTTGCCGGAGCACAGCGTCACGTTCGAGGAGGTGCGATGAACGACCTGGGCGCCACCGTGCTGGTGGTCGACGACGAGCCGCAGATCGTGCGGGCGCTGCGGATCAACCTGAACGCCCGCGGCTACAAGGTGATCACCGCGCACGACGGCACGGCCGCCTTGAAAGCGGTGGCCGAGACCAAGCCGGACGTCGTGGTGCTCGACCTGGGGCTGCCGGACCTGGACGGCACGGAGGTGATCGCCGGCTTGCGCGGCTGGACGACGGTCCCGATCATCGTGCTGTCCGCCCGCGGCGACTCGGCCGACAAGGTCCAGGCCCTGGACGCGGGCGCGGACGACTACGTCACCAAGCCGTTCGGCATGGACGAGCTGCTGGCCCGGTTGCGGGCGGCGGTCCGCCGCTCGGCGGTGACGGGCGCGGACGACGTGGACGCGGTGGTGGAGACGGCGTCGTTCAGTGTCGACCTGGCCGCGAAGAAGGTCCGCCTGAGCGACGGCGACGAAGTCCACCTGACGAAGACCGAGTGGGGCGTGCTGGAGCTGCTGGTGCGCAACCGCGGGCGGCTGGTGGCGCAGAAGCAGCTGCTGCACGAGGTGTGGGGGCCGTCCTACGAGCGGGAGTCCCACTACCTGCGGGTGTACCTGGCCCAGCTGCGGCGCAAGCTGGAGCCGGAGCCGTCGCGGCCCCGGCACCTGCTCACCGAACCGGGCATGGGTTACCGCTTCGAGGTCTGACCCGCTGGGTACCCCACGTCCATGGACGGGTCGAAGACGTGGCTGCTCGGCGGTGAGCGCATCCCGCCGGTGATCGTGCTGACGCTGGCGGTGGGGGCGACCTTCGGGGCGTTCGGCTGGATCCTCACGGCCTTCGACGGCGTCGAGGTGGGCTGGGCGAGGTGGTTGCGCATCGCGGCCGCGGGCGCCGGAGTCCTGTTGACGGTGTACCTGTGGAGGTTGTTCGCCCACCGCCTCCGGCGCGACGGCTAGTCCCGGTGACCGGGGGGAAGCGGCGAACCCCCGTGGCTAGAACCAGAAGGTGGGCTGCTCGATTCCGAACCGCAGCTTCGCGTACCGCTTCGAAGCCGCCGCCGAGAAGTAGATGTGCTGGGAAGCCGCGTGGAGGTCGCGGAAGCAGCGCTGCAGTGGCTGGTCCGCGTGCAGCGCCCCGCCCCCGCGAAACCGAACGCCGTGGTCACCGCGTTCAGCGACGCCTGCATCGCCTGCTGGGTCGCCAGCAGGAACTGCCCCCGCCGAGCCACGTCCGGGACGTCGCCGGCGCACGCCGTCTCCCACAGCTCGCCGAGCGCGTCGAAGACGAACGCCCGTGCGGAGCGCAGCTGGCCTTCGGCGCGGGTCAGGGCGATCTGGACGTCGCCGTCCTCGGCGATCGGGCCCGGGCCCGGCGGGCGGAACTTCGCCGGCGCGAACATCGTGAACTCGTCCAGCGCCCGGCGCGCGATGCCGAGCGGGACGCCCGCCATCATCGTGCCCACCAGGGTGAAGAACGGGAACCGCCACAGCGGCCCCTCGTGGCGCGCCGGGTTCGTGAACGGGGACGCGGTGTGCTCCGCGCGCACGACCGCCTCGATCTCGACGTCGTGGCTGCCGGTGCCGCGCAGGCCGGTTACGTCCCAGTTGTCGAGCACCCGCACCCCGGCGGCGGGGACGAAGGCCAGCCGCCAGTCGCGGGGGTCGCCGTCGGCGAAGGCGCCGCCGAAGAACAGGTCCGCGTGCGGGCTGCCACTGCAGAACGCCCAGCGCCCGGTGAGCCCGAACTTGCCGTCGCCGTCGCTGGTCAGCCGGCCCATCGGCGCGAACACGCCGCCGCCGATCGGGTCCGGGACGGCCGCGGTCAGCTCGGTCGCCGCGGCCGGATCGAGCCAGGCGAGGAACGCCGAGCCGTTGCCGATCATGATCGTCCAGCCGGCGGAGCCGTCCGCGCGGCAGAGCTCCTCGACCACCTCGACGATCTCGGCGGGCGGCAGCTCCAGCCCGCCGAGCGCCCGCGGTGTCGCGAGGCGGAAGAGCTCGGCGGCCCGCGCCCGCTCGACGAGGTCGCGCGGCAGCGTCCGCAGCTGTTCGGCTTCCACGGCCCGCGCGCTCAGCTCGGGCGCGAGCTCCCGCGCGGCGGTCACGGCGTCGGTGGTGGCTTGTCCCATCATGGTCAGCGCCCCCTCGGGGTGTCACGATAGATGGACGACTATTAGATAGAGGAGTCTCTACTCAAATGTCCGACCCTGTCAAGCGCCGGTACGACACGTCCCGGCGTCAGGAGCAGGCGCGGGAGAACCGCCGCCGGATCCTGACGGCGGCGTCGGGCCTCTTCCGCGAGAAGGGGTACGCGGGCACCGCGATGCCCGAGGTCGCGAAGGTCGCGGGGGTCGCGGTCCAGACCGTCTACAAGGCGTTCGCGAACAAGGCGACCCTGCTCAAGGCCGTCTTCGACGTCACCCTCGCCGGCGACGACGAGGACGTCCCCATAGCCGGCCGCGACTTCATCGCCGCGATCCAGGCCGAGCCGGACGCCGCCCGGAAGATCGGGATGTACCTCGAGCACCTCGCCGCGGTCGCCCCGGCGGTGACGCCGGTGCAGCTGCTCGCCCGCGACGCGGCCGCCGCCGACCCCGCGGCCGCCGAGGTCTGGAGGCAGATGCGCCGCGAAACGCTGACGGCGATGACGTACTTCGCGGCGGACCTGCTCGCCACCGGGCAGGTCAAGCCCGGCCTGGCCGCCGACGACGTCCGCGACGTCCTGTGGACCTACCACGGTCCGGAGCAGTACGAGCTGCTGTGCCTGGAGCGCGGGTGGCCGCCGGAGCGCTACGGCCAGTTCCTGCGCGACGCGATCGTCGCCGCGGTCCTGGTCTAGACATGCCGGAGGCCACCGCCGCGGCGGTGGCCTCCGGGGCTGCCCTTGTCGCTACTGCGCGTGCGTGGTGCTGCCGCCCGTCGTCGAGGACGTGCCGGTCCCGGTCGGCGACGGCGAACCCGCGGTGCTGGTCCCGCCTCCACCGGTCGGCGACGGCGTCGTCGTCGGGGGCGTGGTCGTGGGATCCGGTGTCGTGGTCGGCGGCGTCGTCTTGGGCGTCGTCGGGGGCGTGGTCTTCGGCGTCGTCACCGGGGGCGGGTTGCCCGTGTCGTCGCGGGGCGGCGGGGGCGGGTCGGCGTGGGTGACCACCGTGGTCGTGGTCTTGCCGTCCGGGCTGACCGACACGACCGTGCTCGGCGCGATCGACGGGGCGGCCGACGACGTCGGCGACGTCGGCGCGCCGACGGTCGACGGGCCCGCCGACGAGGGGGTGTTCGACGCCGTCTGCAGGCCGGCCTGCGAGGTGCCCTGGCCGCCGATGCCGCCGGGGCCGCCCGCGGTGGTGGCGGGGTCGGGGCCGGCGAGCTCGGCGACCGCGGCGAACGCGGTCGCGACGACCAGCCCGGCCACCCCGAGCACGACGTACCCGGTGCGGTTCGGTTTGCTGCTCTTCGGCGGGGCGGTGTCGATCCTGGTCACGTGCGAGCTCGATGCGGACCCGTCGGGGCGGGGCATTGCAGGCTCCTCGGGGGGTCGGGAGGCGCGGTGGGAGGTCGTGAATCGATCACTGCTTCCCCGGGCGGGGGAACCCGGGAGGACGACCTCGGCGGCGAGGCTATCACCGTCGGTGCCCTATTCGGCCAGGTAGTGAGCCTGCGTGATCACTGTGCGCAGTCGATGTGTCCGGAAAGGATGAAAGCGTGAGTGAGCAACAAACGAACACACGATTGACGGCGTGGGTGCGCGGCCGGGTCCAGGGGGTCGGTTTCCGCTGGTGGACCCGCAGCAGGGCGCTCGAGCTCGGCCTGGTGGGCAGTGCTCGCAACATGCCCGACGGGCGTGTCGAGGTCATAGCGGAGGGTGATCGAGACCACTGTGAGCGGTTGCTGGCCATCCTGCGGTCGGGAGAATCACCCGGAAGTGTGGAGACCGTTGTCGAGCGCTGGTCCGACCCGAAAGGGGGACTCAGCGGCTTCCTGGAACGCTGACGCGGGCCTTGGTACTTCCGGGGCGGGTGTGGCGCAGGAGGTTGCTGTGACCTCCGAGGATGTGCTAAGGCGCGCCGATGAGGGGGCGCGTCCGGCGGCCCGTGGGGACCCCCGGGTAGCCTGGGACGATTGAATCGCCAGTACCGGCAGCCAGAGGGGTCAGCACCCAGTGCACCTGAAAAGCCTGACGCTCAAGGGCTTCAAGTCCTTCGCCTCGGCCACCACGCTGCGCTTCGAGCCGGGCATCACCTGCGTTGTCGGGCCGAACGGCTCGGGCAAGTCCAACGTGCTGGACGCCCTGCGCTGGGTCATGGGCACCCAGGGCGCCAAGGACCTGCGCGGCGGCAAGATGGAGGACGTCATCTTCGCCGGCACCGCGGGCCGCGCCCCGCTCGGCCGCGCCGAGGTCACCCTCACCATCGACAACGCCGACGGCGCGCTCCCCATCGAGTACGCCGAGGTGTCGATCACCCGCCGGATGTTCCGCGACGGCGCCAGCGAGTACGAGATCAACGGCGACCGCTGCCGCCTGATGGACGTCCAGGAACTGCTGTCGGACTCCGGCATCGGCCGCGAGATGCACGTCATCGTCGGGCAGGGCCAGCTCTCGGCGATCCTTGAATCCAAGCCCGAAGAGCGCCGCGCCTTCATCGAAGAGGCCGCCGGCGTCCTCAAGCACCGCAAGCGCAAGGAACAGACCCTGCGCAAGCTGGCCAACATGCAGGGCAACCTCGACCGCCTCGGCGACCTCACCACCGAGCTGCGCCGCCAGCTCAAGCCGCTGGGCAAGCAGGCCGAGATCGCCCGGCGGGCCCAGGCCGTCCAGTCCGAGCTGCGCGACTCCCGCCTGCGCCTGCTCGCCGACGACCTGGTCACCCAGCGCAGCGCGATCTCCCGCGACGAGGCCGACGAGAAGACCGCCCGCCAGCGCCGCGCCGAGGTCGAGCAGACCCTCGAGATCGTCTCCGCCGAGGAGACCGAGCTGGAGTCGTCGCTCGCCGAGGACGCGCCGCTGCTGCAGACCGCCCAGGAAACCTGGTACAAGCTCTCCGCGCTGGCCGAGCGCCTGCGCGGCACCGTCCGGCTGGCCATCGAGCGGCAGCGCCACCTGTCGGCCGACGTCTCGACGTCGACCGGCGGCCGTGATCCCGAAGAGCTCCTCGAAGAGGCCGAGCGCGTCGCCGAGCAGGAAGAGGAGCTCAACGAGGCCGTCATGGAGGCCCGGGAGCTGCTCGCCCAGACCGTCCTCCGGCGCGAAGACCTCGAACAGCGCGTCCAGGCCGCCGAGCGCGCGCACTGGGCCGCCGTCCGCGCGATCGCCGACCGCCGCGAGGGCATGGCCAAGCTGACCGGCCAGGTCGAGGCGCTGCGCAGCAAGAACGGCGCCACCTCCGACGAGATCGACCGCCTCAGCGTCTCCCTCGAGGAGTCCGCGGAACGCGCCGAGATCGCCGTCGAAGAGCTCGAAGTAGCGAAGGCGGAAGGCGGCGTCGAGGAGTCCGACGACTCCGGCCTGATGGACCGCCACGACCGCGCGGTCGAGGCCAACAACGCGGCCAAGGCGCGCGTCGAAGAGCTGGTCAAGGCCGAACGCGCCGCCGAGCGCGAGATCGCGTCCGAGAAGGCGCGCGTCGAGGCGCTGTCGATGGGCCTGCGGCGCAAGGACGGCGCGGGCGCGCTGCTCGGCGCGTCCCACGAGCTGCCGGGCCTGCTCGGCTCGGTCGCCGCGCTGCTGACCGTCGAGCCGGGCTACGAGGTCGCGCTGGCCGCGGCACTCGGCCCGGTGGCCGACGCGGTCGCCGTCACCGGCGGCGAGGACGCCCTGCGCGCCCTGAAGTACTTGAAGGACACCGACTCCGGCCGCGCGGGCATCCTGCTCGGCGGGCCTGAGTCCACTGTGGACACGTACTCGTGGCCGTCGCTGCCGGACGGCGCGCGCTGGGCCCGCGAGGTCGTCACGGCGCCGGCGCAGCTGCGGCCCGCCGTCGAGCAGGCCCTCGACAAGCTCGCCCTGGTCCGCGACCTCGAGTCGGCGCGCCACCTGGTCGCCGTGCACCCGGAGGTCCGGGCGGTCACGGCCGAGGGCGACGTCTTCGGCGCCCGCTGGGCGATCGGCGGCTCGGGCAAGCGCGAGAGCGTCATCGAGGTCCAGGCGGCCGTCGACGAGGCCGGGGAGCGGCTGCGCACGGCCGAACGCTCGCTGGAGCGCTACGCGGCCGAGCTGGAAGGCGCCCGCGCCGAGCAGCAAGCGCGTCGCGAAGAGGTTTCCCAGGCCAAGGACGCCCTCGGCGAGGCCAAGGTGCGCAAGGCACGCTCGTCGGAGCGGCTCAGCCGGCTGCAGCAGGCGGCCCGCCAGGCCCAGGCCGAGGTCGAACGCTTCAGCGGCCAGCGCGCGAAGGTCGAGCAGAGCCGCGAGCAGGCCCTGGCCCAGCTCGCCGAGCTGGAGGAACGGCTCGCCGCCGTCGCCGAGCAGCCCGTCGAGGACGACCCGGACACCGCCGAGCGCGACGCCGCCGTCGAAGAGCTGGCCGTCGTCCGGCAGGAAGAGATGGAAGCGCGGCTCGCGCAGCGCACCGCCGAAGAGCGGGCGCGCAGCATCGCGGGCAAGGCCGAGGGCCTCCGCCGCGCCGCGCACGCCGAGCAGCAGGCCCGCGAACGCGCCGAGCGCGCGGCCGCGAACCGCAAGCGCGGCGCCGAGATCGCCAACGCCGTCGTCAACGGCGGCGAGATCGCCCTGGACCGCATCGAGCAGTCGGTCCAGCGCGCGGCTGCCGAGCGCGACCAGGTCCAGGCCCGCCGCCAGAGCCGCGAGGCCGCGCTGACCGGCGTCCGCGCCAAGGTCCGCGAGCTGACCGGCGAGCTGGAGAAGCTGACCGACGCCGTCCACCGCGACGAGGTCCTGCGCGCCGAGCAGCGGCTCCGGCTGGAGACCCTGGAAGCCAAGATCGCCGAGGACTTCGGCATCGGGCTCACGGAACTGGTGCAGGAGTACGGCCCGGACGTCCCGGTCCCGCCGAGCGCGGGCGAGATGGCCGAGTACGAGGCGGCCAAGGACCGCGGCGAGGACGTCACCCCGCCGCCGCCGATGCCCTACGACCGCGACACCCAGGCTCGCCGCGCCAAGCGCGCCGAGAAGGACTTGTCGTTGCTGGGCAAGGTGAACCCGCTGGCGCTCGAGGAGTTCGCGGCGCTGGAGGAGCGGTACAAGTTCCTCTCCACGCAGCTGGAGGACCTCAAGGACACGCGCAAGGACCTCGAGGCGGTCATCAAGCAGGTCGACGAGAAGATCCTCGAGGTCTTCGCCGGGGCCTACGCGGACGTGGCCCGCGAGTTCGAGACGGTGTTCAGCGTGCTGTTCCCCGGCGGCGAGGGCCGGATGGTCCTGACCGAGCCGGACGACCTGCTGAGCACCGGCGTCGACGTCGAAGCGCGCCCGCCGGGCAAGAAGGTCAAGCGGCTTTCGCTGCTGTCCGGTGGCGAGAAGTCGCTGGTCGCGGTGGGCATGCTGGTCGCGATCTTCCGCGCCCGGCCGTCACCCTTCTACGTGATGGACGAGGTCGAGGCCGCGCTGGACGACACCAACATGCGCCGGCTGATCGGGCTCCTGGAGCAGCTGCGCGACTCGTCGCAGCTGATCATCATCACCCACCAGAAGCCGACGATGGAGATCGCCGACGCGCTCTACGGCGTGAGCATGCAGGGCGACGGCATCACGAAGGTGATCTCGCAGCGCCTGCGCACGGCCGACGACGAGCCGGTCGCGGTCGGCTGACGCGTCACATGTCGTCTTCGCGCGGCGCGCGGCGGTCGTCGCCCCGCACGCGCGGCTCGTAGGTGCTCAGGTCGTTGCCGACGCTGCCGGCGTCGCCGATGTTCGGGCGCCGACCGCCGGGCCGGAGCATGCCGTGCTTGACCCCGCGCTTGCGGTCGAGCCGGTCCATGACCAGGCCGATGACGAGCAGCACGGCGAGGACCACGCCGATGCCGATGAAGAACCCCATGTGAGACCCCCTCTCCCGCTCCCAGGTTACGGGAGCGGGAGGGCGGTCACATCCCCTTAGTCGGCGACCCAGAAGGCGTAGTCGGCCGAGTAGCGGGCCGCCGTCTGCGCGCCGTCCGTGCAGGTCCCGGCCGGGGCGAGGCCGCCGCGCGTGTTCAGGCGCTGGACGTAGGTCACCTTGCCGAAGATCCCGTCACCCGTGTTGAGGTTCGCCTTGAGCAGCACCTCCGGGATCGCGCCGTCCCGCGGGGCGGTGGCCACCGCCGCCGCGCCGACCGTGCTGCCGTCCACAATGGACGTCCACACCGGACCCTTGCTGTGCAGTGCCACCGGCTTGCCGTGTTTCGACAGCACCGCCGCGGGCTGGATCAGCGTCCACGCGCCCGCGGTGCACCCGTAGATCTGCACGCCCTCGGCCGGGAACGTCGCCAGCGCGTGGTTGCCGGCCGGGACCTTGATCGCGGCCGGCACCTTCGGGCCCGCCGGGCTGGCCGAAGCCGTCGCCGCGCCGCCGACCAGCAGGGCGCCGATCGCGAGCGCCACCGTCATCCGCTTCATGAACCCACCTTCGATTCCTCCCGCCGCTTCTCGGCGGGCTCCCGCACCTCGACACGGGAGCCCGCCGGAAACGGTTCAAAAGGATCAGGCGGCGGGGACCTCTTCCGCTTCACCGACTGCGTTGGCCTCGGCCGCCTTCGGGTCCGGCGTCCGGTGCCGCAGCGAAAGCAACCCGCCCACGACCAGCGTGATCACCACGCCCAGCAGCGTGTACCAGGGGTAGGCGAGAGCCACGCGATCGCCGGCCGCCTTCGAGAAGTCGATCCCGATGAACCCGCCGGTCTTCGCGCTGAACTTCACCCCGAGGATCACGAACGCCATCACCACGACCGTGGCGACGAACGCGATGATCGCGTCCAGCTGCCGGGCCTTCTTGATCAGCAGGCCGAGCAGGAACGACCCGAGCAGTGCGCCGTAGGTGTACCCGGTGATGGCCAGGCCCAGCTCGATCACCGAGTTCTTCGTGGTGGAGAACAGCGACGCGAAGAGCGCGAACACGACCGCCCAGATCAGCGTCCACATGCGGCCGTGCTGGAGCAGCTTCGAATCCTCCGGCGAGCGCTTGGTGAACCGCTGGTAGAGGTCGGCCACGGTCGACGTCGAAAGGGCGTTGAGCGCCGAAGCCAACGCGCCCATGGTCGACGCGAGCACGCCCGCGATGAGCAGGCCCGAGACGCCGACCGGCAGGTCGTCGATGATGAACCGCGAGAACACGTCGTCCGGGCTCTGCAGGCCGAGCTGCGCGACCGACTTGCGGCCGTTGAACACCCACAGCATCGCCCCGACCAGCAGGAACAGCGCGAACTGGATGGTGACGATGATGCCACTGCCGATGAGCGCCTTCTGGCCGTCGCGCAGGCTGCGCGTGGCCATCAGCCGCTGCGCGATCAGCTGGTCGGCGCCGTGCGAGGCCATGGACAGCGCCGCGCCGCCGAGCACCGCCGTGATGAAGGCGTACGGGCTGGTCAGCAGGTTCTTAGAGAAGTCGACGAGCATGAACTTGCCGTCGTCGGACGCCTGGCTCATCCAGTCACCCGGCAGCTTGTTCAGCAGCACGATCGCGGCCACCGCCGCGCCGCCGAGGTAGAGCGTGAGCTGGATGACGTCGACCCACACGACGGCCTTGATCCCGCCGATGTAGGCGTAGATCAGCGTCAGCGCGGTCAGGATCACCACGATCACCCAGTAGTCCAGGTGGATGTTGTAGTGCCCGAGGATCACCTTGATCGGGATCGCGCCGGCGAACAGGCGGACACCTTCGGCGAGCAGCCGCGTGATCACGAACGTCACCGACGCCGTGCCCTGCAGCCCGGACCCGAACCGCTTGCCCAGGAACGCGTACGCGCTCACGAGGTTGCCCTTGAAGTACCGCGGCAGCAGCACGAACGCGGCGATCGTCCGGCCGATGATGTAGCCGAAGGCCAGCTGCAGGAACAGGAACGCGTTGCCGAAGACGAGACCCGGCGTGCTGATCACGGTGAGCGTCGAGGTCTCCGTGGCCACCACGGACAGCATCACCGCACCCCACGGGAGGCTGCGCTCGCCGACGAAGTAGTCGGCCGCCGACCGTTGCTTGCGGCCGACGAGCACGCCTATCAGCGGCATCGCCGCCAGGTAGACCACGATGATGGCGAGGTCAACACCGCGCATGGACTTCTCCTACTGTCATCTTCATCCGGCCTTCTCCGCGACTCGCAACCGCGTCACGGTGCCCCCCAGCGGGGCGGGAAGGTTCAGGGGCCCGGCGCCCGGGACGAGCGCGCCGAGCAGGCGCGGCCCGCGGGCACCGGTCGCGGACGGCACCGTACCGGGCACGCCGCACCAGGTGAGCCAGCCGAGCAGCGCGGTGAGGTACGCCTCCTTGCCGGCGCCGGGCAGGCCGAGGTCGTCGCTGGTCTTCAGCACGGCTTCCGGCAGGTTCCGCGCCAGCGCCGTCATCACGGCCGGGTTCGCGACGCCGCCACCGGAGGCGACGACCGTCGTGACGCCGTGGCGCCGGCACTCGCCGGCGACGCTCACCGCGGTGAGCTCCGTCAGCGTCGCCAGGAGGTCACCGGGGTCGACCGGCGGCAGCCCGGCGAGGGCGGCGTCGAGGTAGGGCGCGTTGAAGTACTCCTTGCCGGTGGACTTCGGCGGCGCGGCGGCGAAGTACGGGTCGTCGAGCAGCCGGGCGAGCAGGTCGGAGCGCACCGAACCGCCGAGCGCGAGCCGGCCGTCGACGTCGCTGCGCTGCCCGGTGACGCGGTGGGCCGCGACGTCGAGCAGCGCGTTGGCGGGCCCGGTGTCGTAGGCGATCGCCGGTTCGCCGTCGGTGACGACGGTGATGTTCGCGATGCCACCGAGGTTGAGCGCGGCGACCGGGCGCCCGGCGTCCTGGGCGAGACCGCGCAGCCACAGCTGGTCGAACGTGCTCGCCAGGGGCGCGCCGTGGCCGCCCGCGGCGACGTCCCGGGCCCGCAGGTCGGCCAGGACCGGCAGCCCGGTGCGCTCGGCGATCCAGGCGGGCTGGCCGAGCTGCAGCGTGCCGTGGACGTGGCCGTCCTCGACCCAGTGGAACACCGTCTGGCCCAGCGACGCGACGAGGTCCGCGGTGCCGCCGGCGAGTTCTTCGGCACCGCGCGCGGCCGCGTCGGCGAACGCCTGGCCGACGCCGGTGTCGAGCCGCGTCAGCTCGCCGGCGGTGCAGGGGTTCGGCGGCAACGCGGCGAGCAGGCCTTCGCGCAGCGGTTCGGGGTAGGGGACGTCGAGCTCGCCGAGCGGGGTGAGGACCACCGTGCCGTCCTCGGCGTGCAGGTCGGCGGCGGCCACGTCGATGCCGTCGACCGAGGTGCCCGAAATGAGCCCGATCACCCGGAAGCTGTGGCTCGCGCTTTTCCCCATCCGGAGGGGTTTAGTGCAGGGTCTCCGGTGGCGCAACCCCACATCGTGAAGTCTTGGCCCAATCGGGACCTACGTCGTTATGAATTGCCTGTGCGGGCGGGGTGTCCGGGACGCCGCGGTGCGGATGAAAGGATGGGGCGGTGTCGAGCACCTGGTTCCTGTTCGTAGTCCTCGCTGTCGTCGTGCTGGTCGCCCTCCTGGTGACCGGCCTGCTGGTCGCGCGCCGGCGCCGGATCACCTTGGAGAGCCGGCGCGAGGTCGAGGAGAAACCGAAGGGCGGCTCCTACGCGGCCAGCGGGGGCATCGCGCTCGCGCCCGGCGGGACCGAGGTCGAGCACCCCGTCGAAGACCGGCCCGAGACCGAGGGCCAGCCCGCGGTGGGCGACGACGCGGCGGTGCCGCGCGACTCGGCGCAGCGCACGGTGCGCGACGTCAAGCTCCCCGAAGAGCCCGCCCCGGTGGCCGAGGAGATCGACCCCGCGACCGGCCGCCTCGAGCGGCTGCGCGGCCGGCTGTCGAAGTCGCGGTCGGTGTTCGGGACGAGCCTGCTGGGCCTGCTCGGCGCCGGTGACCTGGACGAGGACTCCTGGCAGGACGTCGAAGACACGCTGCTGATGGCCGACCTCGGCGCGGCCACCACGACCCAGATCGTCGAGCGGCTGCGCGACGAACTGTCCCGGCGCGCGATCCGGTCGTCGGCCGAGGCGCGCGAGGTGCTGCACGAGGTGCTGACGGCGCAGCTGTCGACCGACAGCGAGCGCGCGGTGCGGGCGCTGCCGCACATCGTCGACGGCAAGAAGCAGCCCGCCGTGGTCCTGGTGGCGGGCGTCAACGGCACGGGCAAGACGACGACCACGGGCAAGCTCGCCAGGGTTCTCGTGGCCCAGGACAAGACGGTGGTGCTGGGCGCGGCGGACACGTTCCGCGCGGCGGCGGCCGACCAGCTCCAGACGTGGGCCGAGCGCGTGGGCGCGGAGGTCGTGCGCGGCAAGGAAGGCGCGGACCCGGCGGCGGTGGCGTTCGACGCGGTGAAGCGGGGCATCGACACCGGGGTCGACGCGGTCCTGGTCGACACGGCGGGCCGGCTCCACACGAAGACGGGCCTGATGGACGAGCTGGGCAAGGTCAAGCGCGTCGTCGAGAAGCAGGCGAAGGTCGACGAGGTCCTGCTGGTGCTGGACGCGACGACGGGCCAGAACGGCCTGATGCAGGCGCGCGTGTTCGCCGAGGTCATCGACGTCACGGGCATCGTCCTGACGAAGCTGGACGGCACCGCCAAGGGCGGCATCGTGTTCCAGGTCCAGCGCGAGCTGGGGGTGCCGGTGAAGCTGGTCGGCCTCGGCGAGGGCCCGGACGACCTGGCCCCGTTCGAGCCGGGTGCCTTCGTGGACGCCCTGCTCGGCTAAGTGATCGGTTTCCCGCTCGACCACTCGTACACGGTCTCGCCCAGTGTCACCGCGGAATGGTGGAACTGGCACAGCCCGTTCTTGCCGGGGACGCGGGCCCGGGAGGTGCAGCGGGGGCCGAAGTCGGAAGTCGCGGCTCGGCACTGCGGGGCCGCACCGGTTTTCGCCTGGGCGAGCAGTCGCGAAACCGCCTCCCGCCGCGCCTGGAGTCCGGGTGCGGCCGTGAGCTGTCGGGGTGGCGCGGCCGCCTTCGGTGGCCCCGGCCGGAAGGGGCCGGAGCCGTCGGGCATCTGCAGCCCGAGCCGCTCGAGCAGCTCCGTCGTCGGCTCGGTGGTCTCGATGGTCAGCTGGTCGGTGTCGGTGCCGGCCACCCAGTGGCGGACCGCGCCGACGTCGCGCAGCACCGGTTTGCCGCGGAGATCCTCCGGCGGATCGAGCACCAGGGCGCCGATCAGGTAGTCGCCGCGTGCAGCGTCAGATGCGCGGTCTCGCCGAGCACCATCGGCACCGTCGTGCCCGACGTCCGCTCGCCGGCCGGCGGGGTCGGCTGGAAGGTCAGCAGCACCCACTGCCTGCACGTGTCGCACGACGATGTCGCTGGTCACGTTCCCGCGCAGGTGCCGGGTGGGCGCGGCCGGCGTCTGGGGTACGACGACCGTCTTCCGCCGCGGGTCGGCGAACCGGTCGGTGAGCCGGTCCACGCCCTTCTCGACGAGCTGGCCGACGATGACGTCGGCCGCCTTCTGACCCAGCCAGGCGAGCGGCGCCACGAACAGTTCGGGCATTCCTCCCCCTCCGGAACCCGGACCCCGATTTTTACCGGTGTCAGAGCCGGAAGAGCGGTGTCCCGTCCGCCTTGCGCAGGCCCAGCTGCAGCAGCACCGGCGCCGTCGGGCGGTTCGCCGGGATGAGGCACGGGGACGTCCGGTGAGCCGCCACGGTCAGCCGCGACCAGCCGATGCCCTGCAGGGTGCGGCGGCGCGGGTCGACCACCATCGCGGCGCCGAAGTAGTCGCCGCCCGGGACCGCGATGCGGGCCGTGTTCCCCAGGACGACCGAGAACACCGTGCCCGTGCGGCTGCCGTTCTCCTGCAGCGTCAGGATCACCGGCGTGCGCCCCTTCGCGGCGGCGTGGTGCCGCACGGTGATTTCGACCGTCCCCGCCGCGGTCTTGGGCGGGCGTGGCCACGCGGGCGTCGGCGGCGAGCCGTCGAGCGCGCGGTCGACCAGGCGGTCCAGCAGGTTCGAAGCGGCACCCTGTGCGAGCCAGGTCAGAGCGCCGGTGTGCGTGTCCATGCGGCCTCCGGCGATATTCAGGTGACGGGCGCCCGCGCGCGGCGCACACTCCCGGCATGCCCGGTTGACGCAGCGCGCTTTTCGCCCGTGCCCCTCCTCGTAACAGACGCCCCGAAGCCGTCATTCGCTACGAGAGAGGACCCATCATGACCGTCATCACCGGCGAACGGGTGCGGTTGCGCCCGATCGTCGCAGCGGACCGCGCCCGTTTGCGCGAGATCCTAGCCACCCCGGAGGTCGCCCGCTGGTGGGGCGACCCCGACCACGAGACCGAAGGCCTGTACACCGTCGAGGACGGGTTCACGTGCTACGCCATCGAACTCGACGGCGTGGTCGTCGGGCTGATCCAGAGCTGCGAGGAACTCGACCCGCAGTACAAGCACGCGGGCATCGACATCTCGGTGCACCCGGGCTTCCACGGCCGCGGCGTCGGCACGGACGCCCTGCGCGCCCTGGCCCGCCACCTGCTGGAGCAGGGGCACCACCGCCTGACGATCGACCCGGCGGCGTCGAACGAGACGGCGATCCGGGTGTACACGAAGGTGGGGTTCCGCCCGGTCGGCCTGCTGCGCGACTACGAGCGCGCCCCGGACGGCACCTGGCACGACGGCCTGCTCATGGACCTGCTGAAGGGTGAGCTGACCTAGACCGTGACGGTCGCCTGGGAGAGGCTCGCGCCCAGGGCGTCCGCCACCCGCTGCACCGCCGGGGCGATGTGCGCCACCGCCTCGGCGGTCAGCCGCCCGGACGGCCCGGACACCGACACCGCGGCCGGTACCGGCGCCCCCGGCACCGCCACCGCGACGCACCGGACGCCCAGCTCCTGCTCCGCCTCGTCGAGCGCGTACCCCTGCGAAGCGATCCGGGCCAGCTCGACGGCCAGAGCGTCCGCGTCGGTGAACGTGTGCTCGGTGTAGGCCGGCATCCCGGTCCGCTCCAACAGCGAGCGCACGTCGGACGCCGGCAGGTGGGCCAGCATCGCCTTGCCCACCCCGGTGCCGTGCGGCAGCAGCCGCCGACCGACCTCGGTGAACATCCGCATCGAGTGCTTCGAGGGCACCTGGGCCACGTACACGACCTCGTCGCGCTCCAGGACCGCGAGGTTCGCCGTCTCGCCGACCTCCTCGACCAGCTCCGCCAGCAG